>NZ_FNVI01000001.1:0-516119 GCF_900107945.1 Methylobacterium sp. 190mf
ACTTTCTCGTCGATCAGCGTACGCAGGAACGTCTCGTACGGGTCGAGCTTGGAGCGGCGGGCACGCCCCTGCGGCCGGGCGGCCACCGTCCCAGTCGCGGCGAGCGCCGCCATCCAGCGGATTGCGGTTGCTTGGCCGACCCCGAAGCGGGCGGCCGCCTGACGGCGCGAGGTCGCCGCAGCCGCGGTCACCACCCGCTCGCGCAGGTCCAAGCTGTAGGGGCGGCCCATGCTTCACTCCGGCTGTCGACCGGCCGAGTGAATCAGTCTCCCAGCGCCGCGTGAACCCCACCAAGCCGACTCAGCCCAAACCGAAAACGCTCTAGGCTAGATTTAATATTCGATGCTATCTGCTTAAGAGGATATTCTTTTAGTTCGATATAATAGCTTGTCGGCAGTGACTAGTAGCTTGCGCCTAAATTTTCGACAAACCGGTACCTTCTGTTTGCATATCAAGGTTTCGCAAGCAGAAGCGTTTGACGCTGGCCAGGATGTCATCGGCGACTTCAGCCACCGGAATGGCTTGGGATCTACGTTGGTGGCCGCGATGAAGGCGCGGATATCGCGCTCAAGCGTAAGTCCGTATGTCCGCGGCTTTGGGGGTGGCTCGCCCTACACTGTGCCTTCGAGGGTTGCTCAGATGGGCCGGGCCGATCCTCACCGCAGGAGGGCGAGCCGTAGTGCAGTGTAGCGAGGTTTCCGTCGGGATCGATGTCGCAAAGATGCGCGACGCGATCGCGGTCGCCGACGGCGAGCGCGGAGGTGAGGTGCGCTATCTCGGCGAGATCGACGCCGCGCCCGAGAGAATGCGCCGTCTGGTCAAGCGCTTGGCGGCCGAACATGCGCGCCTGCACATCATCCCATTCTCCTGGCGATCGAGCCTGATGGCTTCACCTCCCGCCGAGGCTGAGGCGCGCTACTTTGCTCGGGCCGAGGTACAAGCCTTGGCCGCTTGACCGAAACCGAATGGCCTCCGGGAAACCCGGGGCGGTTCAGGTCGCGTCGATCCAGAGGTAGGGCCACTCGCCCTCGATGGGCCGGGCGAGGAACGCGCCCACGCGCTTGTCAATCTCCTGGCAGAGCCGGCTGACCTGGCTCTTCGACACGCCTGTGCCGCCCATCGCTTGGACGAGGTCATCAACCGAGCGGATCGAGATGCCCTGGATGTAGGCCTCCTGGATCACAGCCGTGAGCGCCTTTTCAGCCATCCGGCGCGGTTCCAAGAAAGCCGGGAAGTACGAGCCCTTACGCAGCTTCGGAATGCGCAGCTGGATCGTGCCGGCCCGCGTCTGCCAATCCTGGGCACGGTAGCCGTTGCGCTGGATCAGCCGCTCGGCGCTCCTCTCGCTGTGGGCCGCGCCGGTCAGGCCACCGACCTCCAGCTCCATTAGCCGCTCGGCCGCAAAGCCGATCATATCGCGCAGCAGATCGGCATCGGCGCTCTTCTCCATCAGCCCGCGCAGGGCCATCATCTCGTCGGCCATCGGGGTCTCTCGGGTTCGAGGTTGGTGCCAGCAACCCGACCCTACCCGGCAACCGCCGATGACCACCCCGCGAGAGATCCCGCCTGCTACAGCGCTGGGAAGGGCGCGCAGGCGGGCTCTCCCGCTACCGGCGAGCTACACCACCTCCAGGGACACGACCAAGGCTTTTATCGACAGTCAGAATATATATATTTTGTGAACCCGATCTGAAGTAAACTAGAGATAAGCGCGTCGACAAACTGCGCCATGCGTCGCGCCACACCGATCCAAAGCAACTGCCGGTCAGGGTCAACGCGGCTCGACGCTCATGTCCGAGATCCGCAACGTGTACGCAGCCTCCTGCGCCTACGGGTCCCAGAAGATCTCACCGTAGCTCGCCCGCGAGGGGATCGTAGTGGTCCGTTCTGCGCACCTACGAAAGCTTTGCGGCAAGTCAAGTAGAATAGCTATAACATGGGTGTGCGACACACATTAGACCATTGCCGACTATGGCTTGTTGGATGATACCGCACCATCCTTCAGAAGATTGATATTGGTAGCGCTTCAGATCGCGGCGCCCCCTTAGGAGGCTTCCGCTGCTAGCGTTGCTCTGAAGTCTTCTAGCGCATATAAGGGCGTAGCACATAAGGGCTTTGTTGGCACATAATCTCGGTATGTTCGAATTGCAAAGGTGGGTTAAATTACAAGCTATGATGAGAAACAAGGTTATTGCCCTGGACAACCGATCTGTGGAGTGAAATGAAGCATGTCATCAATATCGAAGAATCAATGTTAACGTGTTTGCATCTTATAAAGACACGCCCATCACCTCAAGATGTATTCGGGATGAATTTTTCCCGGCGTTAAATCTAATATTCCATTGTCTCACCTTACTGCATGAAATTTATGCACCAAAATGATTAGATTTGCTGGGCGCATGATCAAATTAGGGAGATCTCTTTGAAAGTTTTTATCCACCTGGCTCGCAATAAAGATGCGGATGCCTGGCATCAGTCTTGGCTAGCTGGCACATTAGTCGGGATCAATGATCCGACGCCATATGGATATGGCCGCGCGGAAAAGATGGGCTGTGAACTCCTCTATTCAAAGTCGCACCCCGAATCCGTAATGTTAAAAACATTGCGCCTTGCCGTACGCGTTGTCCTGGGATTCGATTTAGTTCACGCATATCGCCAAAGGCGTGAAATACTTGCATCAGATGTGGTTTGGACACATACCGAATCACAATACTTAGGCGTCGCCGCGTTATTGCTAAGTCGACGCAAGCCAAAAATCATTGGCCAAAGCGTCTGGCTATTTGACAAATGGCCCCAACTTTCGTTCGCGCACAAATTTTTATATAAATTTTTGATCGACAGGGTGGATGTACTCACAGTACACTCTAAACTGAATTACGAAATAGCAGCAAAAATCTTTCCTAAAAAAAACATAGTCATCGTTCCTTTTGGGATTCCTACTGAAACCATGCTAGCTCCTAAGCAATCGTTGGCGGACAGATTCATTATTGTTTCTCCAGGAAGCGACAGACATAGAGACTGGCCCACTCTAATTGCTGCGTGCTGTCAACTTCCGAACGTTGAGCTTGTAATCCTCTCGCGCACAGCGCCAAAGTGGCTCGCTTTCCGAAAGAAAAATGTCAAAATTACTGTTGCTAAAACCAACGATGAACTTAAATCATATATGGGTCGAGCCCATTTAGTATCTGTCCCACTGAGAAAAAATCACCATGCGAGCGGAATTACTGTGATACAGGAGGCGATTTTATTTGGTCTTCCGGTTGTAGCTACAGATACTGGTGGGCTTAGGGAATATTTTGACTCCAATCATGTTTGCTATGTTGGCGTTGGAAGCAAAAAGGACCTTTTGTTGGCGATCCAGAAAGTCTTAGCGAATCCGAAAGGTGCGGCAGAAATGGTATTGCGAGCTCAAGCTCATATTGTTAAATCCGGCATGGGGGCGGAAGCTTTCATTCGAGCTCATGTGCAGATAAGCGGCGAATTGATAGAAAGTGAACGGTCTGTGGGAACTTGAGATTTACAAATCAGCGTTCGATCTCGCTATTGTGTATACTATGAACGTTTGACCATAGCTGCGTGAAATCCTGATCGATTCTGCCTCAAGCTTTGATGTCGCGATTTCTTACATGAGAAGCGCGTAAAATTCCGAGCAGCCACCTCGCATCTGCAACGTGGTGACTGCTATGGTGAGTCGAGATGCAGGCTTGTATGGTTTGATTCCTAGCATCGGTACCAGCGTTTAGCGTTAGATGGGTTGCATCATGAAAACAATAAGCATAATTATTATAAATCACAATTATGGAGAGTTTCTTGCAGAATCGATTCGAAGTTGCTTGAGTCAAAATCGCCCTCCGCACGAGATTATAGTGGTTGATGACGGCTCGACGGATTGCTCACGGGATATAATAGCAGGTTTCTCAAGCTTGCTACGACCAGTTTTTCATGACCAGCGTGGTCACGTTGAATCGGTAAATTCTGGATTTCAGATTTCTTCTGGACAAATCTGCATTTTCTTGGATGCGGATGATTTTCTACATTCGAATTGTCTGGAAATCGTCGATGAAAACTGGGAGGAGGGTCTATCTAAGCTGCAATACCGGTTAGACACCGTCGATCGACAGGGCGTCGATCAAAAGATGCCCTTCCCAAGCTTTTCACATAAGCTAACGCCTGATGAGGTTTTCAGGCAGTCTCTACTTTATGGGGTTTATCCGTGGACTGTTTCTTCAGGGAATGCCTATTCCCGAGAATTTCTTTTGGAACTTTTGCCAATAGATTCGGTGAAAGTCTATCGATCTCCGGATGGGTATCTGAATAAGCTCGCGCCGCTCTATGGCCGAGTGAAAAGCCTAGATGCGATTTTGGGGTCTTATAGGGTTCACGGACAGAATGCTTGGGCGCAGGACGCCAAAAGTGTCAAAGTCGAGCCCATCATCCGTTGGTTGAATTTTGACCTAGTGCTTCAGAGTCACTTTATGAAGGCTGCAGAAAACAGGCAGCTGCCTTTAGGTAAGCGGAGGGACATTAGGTCTCTACAACAATTAGAGTATAGGATGCTGGCAAGCAGGTTGGCTCCGGATCAGTCGCCTCATATTGGCGATAAGTCGTCAGTTCTCTTCTTTAAAGGAATCGTGTTTCTATTGGATGCGCCCAATGTAAATTACACTGGGCGCTTTGTTTGGCTAGCTTGGATTTTTACGATGGCCTTCATGCCATCTTCGGTCGTGAGACTGGTATTTCAAGCTGCCCGTGGTCAAATCGGTCGGTGGAGTATTTTTGATCGTATCATAAGAAAATCGCAGAAAATGAGAGATTAGTTTGCCCAACTTTGGGCTTTGATCGGACTTTAGTTTTTTAATCAGCGTGAGTTTGATAAAATGTAACGCCAATACAATTGAATACTTCTTCATTCAATCGTACTTGAAGATTTTGGAACTGTGGTCGAGCCACTCTTGCTGCCCGAGTCTGAGTGTCAGACCGCTGGTACGGAGGCCGGCTGCGATCGTAATCGTCTTCAAGTGGCCGATCCGTAGTTACCCAGGCTTGTGATGGCGGGTTTCAGGCGTCCACGGTTTTGAGGATGAACTGATGCGGCGGATGGCCCCCCACCAACAGGCATCTCGTATGCCTGACGGTTGAATCCGAACCGATCATAGGTGTCATCGATGACGACGATCAGCATGTTGGCGGTCGATCTGTCGAAGGGCAGCTTTCAGGTCTGCGCCGTAGGTCCGGACGGGACGTGTGTGGATGCCCCCTGTTTGGCAAGCACAATCTTTGAGGTTTCGGCGGGGTCTTCGATCGGACGTGTGTCGGCCTCATATTGTGGCCTTCGATGACGCCACGGGCCGGTATGCTGTTCGGAAGGCTGGGTTCACATCGGTTCAGAGAGCTGCATGCGCTCGAGCGCCGAGTCTGAATGTCCCTGCCTTGAACTTCGAAGTCCGTGTCGCCTACTCCTCGTCAATCGCTCGCCCGGCCTCGCGGCCACGACGTGCCTTCACCCGCTCGGGGCTCCGGTCACGCCATTCGGTAATCTTCCTGCTTCGTCGTCACGGCCCAGATCATCCGCGCCATCTTGTTGGCGAGCGCGACCGCCGCGACCATCTTCAGTCTGCGCGTGACGAGGGTCGCGAGCCAACGGTTCGCGCTCCCGCCCTTGCGAACTACCCAGCGGATCACACTCATGGCCCCGACGATGAGCAGCCGTCGGATATCGGTCTGCCCCATCTTGCTGACGGAGCCGAGCTTGGCCTTGCCGCCCGTGGATCGCTGCCGTGGCACGAGACCGAGCCAGGCGGCGAAGTTGCGTCCGCTGTCGAACGTGTCGAGATCCGGAGCGAAGGCGGCGACGGCTCCTGCGGTCACCAGCCCGATCCCCGGTATGGTGCATAAGCGTCGCAGATCGGCGTCCATCCGCGAGGCCGTCTCCAGTTCGTCGGCCAGCCGCTCGATCACCTGCGTCAGCCCCGCGATCTGGTCGAGATAGATAATCTCCATCGCTCGCACCGCGCCGGGCAGGCCGGCGACTTCGTCGGCCAGAGCCTCTTCCAGCACCTTCAGGTTTGCCGGCCCCTTCGGAGCGACGACACCGAATTCGGCCAGATGGCCGCGTAGCGCGTTGATCAGCTGCGTGCGCTGACGAACCAGACACTGATGCGTCCGAAACGCCACCGCACGGCCCTGTGTCTCGGCGCTCTTCACCGCCACGAAGCGCATCCTCGGGCGCGCGGCCGCCTCGGCGATCGCCTCCACGTCTGCACGATCGTTCTTCTGACGCTTGACGAACGGCTTCACGTAGACCGCCGGAACCAGCCGGACCTCGTGACCGCTAGCCTGGGCCACGCGACCCAGTGATGCGACGTCGCACAAGCCTCCATTGCCACGATGCAGGCCGGTTGATCGGCAAGCAGTGCGGCAAATCGTGAGCGCGACAGCGCGCGGTTGTAGAGAACGGTCCCGTCCGGATCTACGGCGCAGACCTGAAAGCTGCCCTTCGACAGATCGACTGTCAACATGCTGATCGTCGTCATCGATGACACCTATGATCGGTTCGGATTCAACCGTCAGGCATACGAAATGCCTGTTGGTGGGGGGCATCCACCGCATCAGTTCAATCTCGCCGGGCGGATCAGCCTGGGTCAGCGCCACCACGCGCGCCGCAACCTCCGGGCCGAGCGGCGGGATGCGGGCTGGCCGTGTCTTTTCGCGAAGGAGCCCAGCGAGGCCCTCTCGCGCGAAGCGCTCCTGCCAGCGCCAGACCGCGGTCTTGGACACGCCCCCCTCACGCATGATCGCGTGCGTCCCGAGCCCATCGGCGCTCAGCAGCACGATGCGAGCGCGCCAGACATGCTTCTGCGGCGTATTCCGGTCAGCCACGAGGGCGTCCAGTCGAAGGCGATCCGAAGCAGAAAGCGAGAAGGAGATGCCGCTGCGCATCCCGCCAGACTCGCAGGACACAGCCCAAACCGAAACCCGGGACGGACTCAACCGTCAGGTTTTGACCACTAGCGCGGGTCCCGATCAGCTTGAAGCACAAGCATCATCCTCGTAGCCGGCCGCAGTGAAGTAGTTGCGGCACTCCTCGGGCGAGAAGCGCGTGAAGGCTTTGTGGATGGCCACCCAGAGATCGCTGACCGTGCGGGCCGCCGCGCTGCGCAGGAGCGCTTTCAGTTTTGCGAAGGCCAGTTCAATCGGGTTGAACTCAGGCGAGTACGGTGGGAGGTACAGGAGCCGGGCTCCGGCTGCCTCGATCGCCTCGCGTACGCCCGCCACCTTGTGAGCGCCGAGGTTTGTCCAGGACGAGCGTGTCGCCCGGCCTTAAGGTCGGGACCAGTGTCTCTGCCACGTAAGCGCGGAAACGCTCGCCCGTCACAGGCCCGTCCAGCAGCGCAACCGCCTCGGGCCCGCTCGTCCTCAGCCCGGCAATGACCGTGGTGGTTTTCCAGTGGCCCGCTGGCGCCGTGATCCGGCAGCGTGCGCCGCGTGGTGCCCAGCCGTATCGGCGGACCATGCTGGTGGTTGCTGCCGTCTCGTCCACGAACACGAGGCGCTCCGGATCGAGCTCGGGCTGGGCCTCGAACCACGCCCCACGCGCCGCTCTTACGTCTTCTCGCTACTGCTCAGCTGCGTGCAGCGCCCTCTTTTGCGCATGATCCGGTGCCGGGCGAAGAAGCGCGACAGAGAGCTGGTGGTGACCGCGACCCCGTGCGCCTGCAGAGCCTCGCGCAGGAGGATCTGCGGGCGAGCCTCATAGGTCTGCCAGATGAGCTCGGCATGAGCCTCGATGTGGCGGGAGCGCTGGTCGCCGCCCAGCGGCTTGGGCGCGACGTGGCCCTCGCGCCGCTTCTGCTGCGACCAGCGGCTGGCGCTGGCCCGGCTCACCCCGAAGCGCTCGGCGGCCTGCCGGCAAGTCGCCCCGGCTGAGACAGCGGATGCCACGCGCTGGCGAAGATCGACGGACAGGGTTGTCGGCATGGGCTCCTCCTTGCCCCTTCAACTCCCTGCCACCCAGCACACCTTCCGATCGGACGAGCTCCGCTCTAGCGCAAATTATCGATTGTGCCATCGCTGGCTGAAGATTTAGCTCGCCAAGCCGGGCAAATGTAGGAATTGCTTTCTAAACCTACATCATCTAACGCATCCGGTTCCGTGCAGGAAAGGACTTTTTCCAGTTTAGAAACTGTGCGATTGTGCCGAAGAGCGGAGGATATATGAAAATTGCGATGATTGGGGCCGGATATGTCGGCCTGGTCTCCGGCGCCTGCCTGGCCGATTTCGGCCACACGGTCGTGTGCATCGACCGGGACCCCGACAAGATCGCCAGCCTCAACGCCGGCCGCATGCCGATCTACGAGCCGGGCCTCGACGTCCTGGTTGCCGAGAACGTCCGCCAGGGCCGGCTCGCCTTCCGCGCGACCATGCGGGAGGCCGTGGCCGAGGCCGACGCGGTGTTCATCGCGGTGGGCACGCCCTCCCGCCGCGGCGACGGCTTCGCCGACCTGAGCTTCGTGTTCGACGCCGCCCGGGAGATCGCCGGGGCGCTGTCCGGCTTCACCGTGGTGGTGACCAAGTCGACCGTGCCGGTGGGCACTGGCGACGAGGTCGAGCGCATCATCCGCGAGACCAATCCCGGGGCGCAGTTCGCGGTCGCGTCGAACCCCGAGTTCCTGCGCGAGGGCGCCGCCATCGCCGACTTCAAGCGCCCCGACCGCATCGTCGTCGGCGCCGAGGAGGCCAGCGCCGAGGCGGTGATGCGCGAGGTCTACCGGCCGCTCTACCTCAACCAGGCGCCGATCATGGTCACGTCGCGGCGCACGGCCGAGCTGACCAAGTACGCGGCGAACGCGTTCCTGGCGGCGAAGATCACGTTCATCAACGAGGTCGCGGACCTGTGCGAGGCGGTGGGCGCCGACGTGCAGGCGGTGGCGCGGGGCATCGGCCTGGACAACCGGATCGGGTCGAAGTTCCTGCATGCCGGGCCGGGCTACGGCGGCTCGTGCTTCCCCAAGGACACGCTGGCGCTGGTCAA
Source organism: Methylobacterium sp. 190mf (assembly GCF_900107945.1). Taxonomy (NCBI): domain Bacteria; kingdom Pseudomonadati; phylum Pseudomonadota; class Alphaproteobacteria; order Hyphomicrobiales; family Methylobacteriaceae; genus Methylobacterium; species Methylobacterium sp. 190mf. Next base: position 9,032 of record NZ_FNVI01000001.1, read on the forward strand.
GACCGCGCAGGACGCCGGCACGCCGCTGCGGCTGGTCGAGACGGTGGTGGCGGTCAACGACCAGCGCAAGCGCGCGATGGCGCGCAAAGTGATCAAGGCCTGCGGCGGGTCGGTGCGGGGCAGGACGGTGGCGCTGCTCGGCCTGACCTTCAAGCCGAACACCGACGACATGCGCGACGCGCCCTCGCTGGCGATCGTGGCGGGCCTGCAGGACGCCGGCGCCGTGGTCCGCGCCTACGATCCCGAGGGCATGGAGCAGGCGCGGGCGCTGATGCCGGCTGTGGATTACGCCGAGAACGCCTACGCCTGCGCCGAGGGCGCCGACGCGGTGGTGATCGTGACCGAGTGGAACGCGTTCCGGGCCCTCGACCTCGACCGGTTGCGCCAGGCCATGTCGTCCGGCGAGGCGGCCCCCGTGCTGATCGACCTACGCAACATCTACGACCCGGTGAGCGCAGCCCGCCACGGTTTCAACTATTGCGGGGTCGGACGAAGAAAGCTGAATTCTATCCCTGTTAATTTGCCAAGGGAAAGATATAAATAACTCACTTCAGTATCAGGAATTACGGGCGGATATAGGATTTTAATTCTAGCATTCAAAAATATTATTTCTAAAATTTGATAGCGTGTATGTGAATTTAAACAAGATATCACTTCGGCAAAATTTAATATCACGACAATGGAGATATATAGATGTCGTCAATCCTCGTGACCGGTGCTGCTGGTTTTATCGGGTACCATCTCTGTCTAAATCTGACAAAAATTGGACACGAAGTCATCGCGATCGACTCATTCACTGATTACTATGAGGCTGGTCTGAAAGAAGCGCGATCACAGCAACTCAAACAGTTGGCAGGCCTGACAGTTCGACACCTCGACGTTGCGGACCAGGAAGCACTGAAAATGCTCGTGAATGAAAGTGGCGTTGAGCGAGTTGTTCATCTCGCAGCCCAAGCAGGAGTTCGTTACTCGATTCAGCAACCTTTTGCCTACCAGCACGCCAATCTCCTCGGTCATCTTTCGATTCTTGAAGCATGCCGTCACGCTCCGAATATAAAACATCTAGTTTACGCATCTTCTTCCTCAGTTTATGGCAATCGTACCGTTTCTGACACTGCCTTCACAGAAACGGATCTAGTCGATAATCCCGTTTCTCTATATGCGGCGACGAAGCGATCTGGCGAACTCATGAGCAGCACCTACGCTCACCTCTACGGCTTGGCGCAGACTGGCCTACGATTCTTTACAGTCTACGGACCTTGGGGGCGGCCTGACATGGCCTATTTTTCGTTTACGCGCCGAATCTTGCGCGGCGAGGAAATTGAGATTTATGGAAATGGGCAGATGAGTCGCGATTTCACTTACATAGACGATATCGTGACTGGTATTGTCGCAATTTTAGATAATCCTCCTCCTAATGGCGGTCATCGAATCCTTAATATTGGCGCAAATAAGCCACAAAGTCTTGCCGATTTTGTTGACGCGATCGAGAGTGCTTGCGGACGTACTGCTAGGCGAGTAATTCGGCCAATGCAATCGGGTGATGTTACAACGACTTGGGCCGATGTCTCGAGATTAGAGGCGTTGACTGGATACAGACCACAGACAAACTTAAAAGCCGGCATCGATACCTTCGTGGCTTGGTATCGCTCGCGCTACGATGAAGATGGAACAGTTCGTCGCGAGTTAGGTGAACCCCTCGCTTAAGTGTCTGTTCGGCGACATATTGAGTGATGTGAGGGGTTTATGAGTCAAGGCGGCCTGTATGGAGGCTGCCGATGTCGCCGACCGAGAACCGGGCCCGCTACGATTGAAGCGAGTTTCGGTATCCGAGCGATCTGACGGATGACGAGTGGGCGCTGATCAAGCCCCTGATCCCTCCAGCCAAGCGTGGCGGCGGCAAGCGCAGTGTCGACATGCGGGCGGTAGTGAACGGCCTGATGTATGTGGCTCCGCACTGGCTGCCCATGGCGGGCGATCCCAAAGGATGTGGCGGCGCGCTCGACGGTGCACGATTACTTTGACCTTTGGGACTTGTCAGCGGGCGTTGAGTACTGGTTCTCCGTCACTTCGTGTGGTGGGGTGGTCGGACCGGGACCCGGCGTGCCACCGGCGGATTCGGACCAGGATGATGGTCGCCCGAGTCCGCCCATGCCCAAGCGCCTGCTCCCGTTCATTCCGCCCTCGTTGCGGGTCGTCGCCGTCACGGCCAAGCCCGAGCACGTGATGGTGCTGGCGGTGCCGCGGTCGACAGAACCGTGCTGTCCCGCCTGCAGTAACCGGTCGCACAGCGTCCACGGCACCTACGAGCGGCACCTCGCCGACTTGCCCTGCCAGGGTCGCTCCGTCGGCCTGTGCGTGCGGCTGCGCCGTCTGCGCTGCCGCAACCCCGCCTGCCCCCGCCGGACCTTCAGCGAGACCCCGCCGGACGTCGCGGCACCACACGCACGACGCTCGCGGCGCCTTCATGACCTGCAGCGCCACCTCGGTCTCGCCCTCGGCGGAGCCCCGGCCGCGCGGCTCGCCCATCGTCTAGCCATCCCGGCCAGCCCATCCACCGTCCTGCGCATCGTCCGGGCCGGGCCAGCCCCAGTCGCGCGACCGCCGCGCGTGATCGCTATCGACGAGTGGGCCTGGCGACGCGGGCAGCGCTACGGCACGGTGATCGTCGATGTGGAACGCCGGGTGATCGCCGATCTCCTGCCCGATCGCGAGACCGAAGCGGTCGCCGGATGGCTGCGGCGCCATCCTAGAGTTGAGATCGTCGCCCGCGACCGGGCCGAGGTCTACGGCGAGGCCGTCCGGCTGGGGGCGCCCGAGGCGATGCACGTCCTGGATCGCTGGCATCTGCTGCGCAACCTCGGCGAGGCGTTGCAGGAGGCGGTCGGCAGCGAGCACGCCGTGATCCGCTCTGTGGCGCGCACGCTCGGGGATGAGCGGGCCGCGGCGCACCGGACCGACCAGAACCATGCGCGTCCGGCCACAGCCGCGGAGAGGCGCCGGCTCGCCAGACACGCGCCGCGCCGGGCGCGTCACACCGAGGTCCTGCAGTTGCATGGGGCCGGCGCCTCCGTGTCCGGCATCGCGCGCCATCTCGACCTCGATCGCAAGACGGTGCGGTGCTGGCTGCGTCGGGACGAGCCGCCGAACTGGGCGAAGCCGGCGCGCCCGTGCATTATCGACCCTTACCGGGCCTATCTCGACCAGCGCTGGAGCGAGGGCTGCCGCAACGCGGCGGCCCTGGCCCGCGAACTCGATCGCCTTGGGGCTCGTATCAATCCACGAGTGGTGCGCGCTTGGGCGACGGCGCGGCGCCGGGCCGGCGGCGACACGCTCGATGTCGGCGGTCGGGGCCCGGCTCGCCCGTGGAAGCCGCCCGGAACGAGGCGGATCGCCCGGCTTCTGCAGAGCGACGCCGAGGGGATAGCCGGCGCGGACGGCGTGTTCATCGCACGCCTGAGGCGCACTGCACCGAAACTGGCCAACGCGGCCGACTTGGCAGTTCGCTTCGCGCGCATGCTGCGCGGTCAGTCCTCGGAGCCAGTCACAGATTGGCTGGCCGCGGCTCGCTCGAGCGTGCTGAAGCGGTTTGCCGCCGGCCTGCAACGTGAAGTGGCTGGGATCGAGAATGCCATCGCCCTGCCGTGGTCGACAGGGGCAGCGGAGGGCGAGATCAGCCGACTGAAGACGATCAAGCGACAGATGTATGGCCGCGCCGGCTTCGAACTCCTGCGTCAGCGCGTCCTCAACTCCGTCTGACCCACCACACGGAGTGATGGAGAACCAGACTTCGGCGCCCGTTGACACCGTCTGAGCCATGGCCCAGACTCGCACGCCTCACCACCTGCGTGAATCCTCTGTCCGCGTCACTGCACTAGGTGGACCAAAGTCTCCGTTCCTGAGCGTCGCTGATCGACTCAAATCACCTGACGACGGACATGGGCGAATAGCCCAACTCAGCGAGGGTCAACTCTGGAACCCAAGCAACTGCAACGGCGTAACTCCAAACGCCTCATGTTCAAAACAACATCTTTAGCGAGCAGCACGGCTACCCGCCGCAATCGATTTATTACTTTGATCAACCAATTCTACGTTGAGGACGTCGCCAGGCTGCATTGCATCCGCGCCTTCAACATCTTGCGTCTTAGACAGTGGTCCATCGCGCGAGGTAAGAGAATATCTGAGCGAGAACTTCCCACCCGCCTCAATCACAGCGGTACGAAGTAAATCGCTCGAATGTGCAATCAAAGTTGCGCTAGTCCGCAATCTCTCATTGATTTGCGCTAGTTTGTTCCGGATTTCATTACTATCTCGCAAGACTTCGTCGCGATGCTTTGCATCTAAATCAATCAAATCTCGAGAGTTTTTAGATAAGCTCTCCTTCGCTCGGATTATTCCAAGTTGGACATCGAGCAAATTGTTTTGATATGCCGCGACATTCTGCTCGGCCGCCAACTGGCGAGTTGATATGCTTAGGCCTCTACTAATCATGGCAGAAACCTGAGCTAAATCATTTTTAGACAGCTCAAGTTGACGTTCAACGGTCGCGCCTTTACTACTCAGCGTCGAAATTTCCTTTTTTAAAGTTTCCTGCTCATCGAGTATTGCCTGACGTTGTGCCTTGAATGTTGACCTTTGGCTGGCCAAAGTAGCCGTCTCTGTTCGGATAATTTCAGAGACACCAGGATCCGCGGACCTTGTCTTGATATAATCGGGCAAGATCAAAGTTTCGGATCCGGACGTATCAGCCTCCAGCCGCGCCAGTTTTATGCCTAAGTTTGTCTTCTCGGCTTCCAGCGCGCGGGTTTCGCCTTCCTGATTCAAAATATCCCTCTGGTAGCCTGATACTAGCGCGCTGGATTGCCTCGATATTCCGCCAGCAATACTGACGGCCTGCAGAACATTGAGACCAACGCGGAAGTCGTACTCTCCCGGTTTTTCCACCAAACCTAAAATGTAGAACGGACGGTACTTGGCAATCTGGATTGCAACTTTCGGAAGTTGAGTTAATCCGACCTCAGTTTTCATATTATTCGCCACAATTGTGGCGATTTCAGATGTGGTTTTTCCTCCTGCTTCGATGTCTCCGACCAACGGTAGAGAGAGTTTTCCCTCAGAGTTTACTGAGAACTCGCCTTCGAAAGAAGGCCAACTGTGAGCATCTCCAGATCCTGTTCTTATATCGTTAACACGAATCTCAACTTTATCCTGTGGTCCTAACCTATAAATTGAACCTCTGTCCGTCTGACTGAGCGCGGGCGAGCAAATAGATGCAATGACTAGAAATGCAATTGCCAATCTCGACTTATGATCCATGATGAACTCCGAGCGCCACAGCCTATTCACGTAAAAAGCATAGGTTTATGGCCCGATCTATTGGATTTGATTGGTTTGCGACACGAAATCATTTACCTCTAATCAGTTCCGAGGCTAAGATAGGCATCCTACCCTGAGAATCGACGCGTATATACTTGGATTGAGTTCCTCTGCCCATTACATGGAGGAATGACTTTTCGTTCCGGCCGCAGTGTCTATCACTGAGAGGCCCTTTGGGTCCACCTTGAAGGTTGCGTCGTTAGCGGGGATCGTCCGATCGGAAGCTGTGGTGGATGACAAAGGGGTGATGGGACAGCCGGTATAAAAGGCAGTAGAAGCGTCGGACGCATAGCCAAAGTGTCATGCGTTGACCAACGCTGGGCAGATCGACCGGACGGCGTTCATAGCGGCTGTGGACGGCAAAGCTGATCGTGCCGCAGGTCGCGCACCGACCGCGAGAACGCCGCGCCTGGGCGATGACGACGAGACTGGAGTCGGTCTGGATGGCGCGCTTTATGATGTAGCCCGACGGGGATGAGAAGAGGATCAACCGCTTCGTGAGTTAGTTCATGCCCTTTTAGTCACCGCGACCGTTCCCTGCATGGTGTGGGAGAGCCGCGAAGCCGAGGCAGAATCGGAGGATCAGGGTGTGTTAACCAATGGTTGTAGCGACGCTGAGCCGCTCATTCCGCCTCAGGTTCAGTGAGAGTCCGGGACGCTCGTTTGACCAGCTCGTTGAAGGCGCGGCCTGCGATCTTCCGGCGTGCGTAGGCTCGACGCTCGTACCGCTCGAGAGCTTCAAGCTGTTGGAAGAGTTCCAATGGAATTACGATAATAGGCAGATCATCCCGCTCTCTCTCCGGCATTTGGAGTATGGCTTCGGTTCGTAGCAGTGAGGACTTGAAAGCCTTCACGCGTTGGAGCTGGGACTGCGCCTCAGCTACAGCTCGAGCCGCCTGTAGAATCTTTGAATCACGGGCATGTTCGCCCGCGATTAGCGAAGCTAGTTGGTCGGTATCCGCTTCTGCCTCAGGAGCAAGATTTGCTGCTGAGAGGCCGTGCTTGCGCGCATTCTCCCTCGAACGTGCCTTGCCTCCCGCGGATCGTGGGCCCGTGCTAGCTTGAGCGTTGCGGCGATTGGCGCTAGTGGCGCGTTCAGTAGTCATCGAAGCTTTGAAGGTTTAAAAGACAGCTCATCGGATCTGCGTGTGCCCGACATCGAGGATGTCTGAGGCTGCCGTGCGCAGTTGCTGAGCTAAGCTCGCCCGCTTGCGCTCGATCTCGCGCAACAGCGAATCACGGCGGTGATCGGCTAATAAGGCCAATCGGTCAACGCGTTCGATGGAGGGTAGATTTAGCAGGAAAGCGTGTGCCGTCACATCCTCAGCCGTCAGATCGCGCTCCTGGAGATATTTATCAACTTGATCTTGTGAACCCTTTTTGCCGCTGCTCCAGCCGGCCGCAAGTGTATCGACCGAAGGTCCTGTTATTCCGTCGAACTGCATAGGGTTTGCCAGCTGAAAGGCGGGCCGGATCAAATTCGCAGCAGCTTCCAGTCGGGCTTGCACCAGGATCTGCCCACGCCAGCGGCGCAGACGTTTAGCCTCCCAGATGAGGTCTATAATATCCTTCACCCAGATCGCTTCAATCACGTCTGTAGGCTTGACCTGCTGAACGATACTGTCTCGAAGGGCGTCGTATTGCTCTGCGCTCTCGCCTGGTAAAAGTGGTCGATCGTCGAACAAGAAATCGAGATGCGCTGGGATTGCGGGCCGAATATCGCCCGGAGGCGACGCATCTTGGCGAGTGAGGACCCTCTCCCGCCTTCTTGGAGGTGGTGGTGGGTTCGCCATCGGAGCTCCTGTTCTCGCGTCGCCTTTCTTAGCGGAACGCGTCCGGTTGGCGCAAAGTGGCTCTTTCGGCTCGGTCCACATTTCCGTTGATGGCGTTCTCGACCCGACCGTCGGGTCGACACGTCCCTCTGGAGCGAGCCTGCGATTAATTCGTCCACCCATCGAGCCCTCGCGAGGGACAACCATCCCATTAATCTTGCGCTTGAACGCGCCGGCTCGCGAGCCTGGCAGCGGTCGACTGCTGACGGCAGCTCCAAGGTGCCTAATTTTCTGCCGTTTCGCCTGCGCCGTACGGGCATGATCGTCTCGCGTCTTTTCGCGACCGCACGCTTCGTGCGCCGGCCCCATGTTCTCGAGCGCGTCAGCTCCGCCCAGTTCCAAGGCTCGGATGTGCTCGACGATCCAGCGTTCCCGCACACCATCGATGCGCCCACCACAGACGACGCAGGTTCCGCCGGTCCGCTCCCAGGCCTGAAGCCGGCGGCGTTCCGACAAGGATCGACGTGGTGTTGTGCCGACGTCCTCAAGAGCGACGTAAGGCATCGCCGCGCTCATCTTGGACAGAAGGGCGTCCGGCAAGTGCCTTAAGAGCCCGGTAAGACAGATCCTCCCAATCGCACAGGAGTTGCTCGTAGCGCTCGACCAGCGCCTTGAGTTCCGTGTCGTCCTCCAGCGCAACGAGCTTCACAGGGAGGCTTAGGGACGCCACGGTCAGACGTGCGGGATCCGCCACGCGCTTGCGCGGTCTTCTCTGGGGCATTGGGTGCCTCCTCGCTTTGCTCATGTGGTAAGAGGTTTATGGCGGGGGACTCGTGGTGAGATCTTTCCGCTGCCGGTTCAGTCTAGTGCTGGCATCAGGCTACTGGCCGCGCCTTGATGGGCTTCGTCAGTGAGGATGCGGGTTGAACGTGTCAGGTAAGACACTAACAGATCATTCTCGGCCGCGCCGGCGTTTTCCTCTCCACCCATTTCCTCGGGGTGATGACTGCCGCAGCGGGACTTTACTTGATCATGCTCAGTCGGCGCTTCGGCTCGTGTCAGAGCAGTCCGGCGCGCGGCCTTGGCGACCTGCCAGGCGGCGATGAGGCCGACCGACATGCTGACAGACCAATTGGCGCCGATGCGGATCTGATGAGCTTTCGCGGCCTCGACTGCTAGCCTCATGATCGCCGCCCGATCGTAGCGACCTGTTAGATTCACCAACTCGGTGCGACGGACTCGGAGGAGCCCCTGGATCAGCGAGCGAGCCGAGATGACGCCTCGAACTACGTAGTTGCGATCGCTGCGGATATCGCGAAGTGCAGCGTTCCAGGAGATGCAGCGCCTTCGGGACATGGTCGCAATCCATCTTTTTCCGATGGATATGATGCTAAACGACGCTTTTCGATGGATCAAGCCCTCCTCGTCGAGATTGGTGTTTTCCGACAGCTGAGGCATAGCGATCGCATGATCTCACCCGCTCAATGCCGGGCTGCTCGCGGCCTGCTTTCATGGACACAAGCCGATCTCGCTAAGGCGGCTTCCGTCGGGGTGGTAACGGTACGCCAGTTTGAGGGCGAGAATGGCGTTCCGCGATCGGCCACGCTCACGGTCCTACGCCAAGCGTTCGAAGCCGCCGGTGTCGAGTTCATCCCAGCAAACGGTGGCGGCCCAGGAGTTAGGCTGCGAGAGAGACGCGGCGCCTGATGGGACCATGCAGGGGCATCATCCTTCATGCGGGCTAACATCCACCGATGTGAGGGCTCCTCCTAGAAATCGCGTGAGAGCCTGGTTTTGAAGCTGATTGGTCCCTGCGCCGCGTTGTCTTTACATGTGTGTAAATTTATCCGCTTATAAAAAGTTATGTATATAATATTTACACAAAATATGCGCATTATATGCTTGATGTCGAAGTCAGCGTACGTAATCCGCTCAGTATTAAATTTTTCGATACATCTGATAAATCTGATTGGGCTAGAGCGAGTTTTGTATTTTAGATTATGATCAGTACATGTAAGTAAAATTCTTGCGGAGTGATTAGAAATATTCGGGATAATTAAGTGTTACCGAAGGTTCGTAAGCAAAATTCTGATCAATCGGGAGAGTCTCCGTCTTCGCCTCATCAGCGTAGCTCGACACCTTAGAACGGCGTACACGATTGCCCGGTTGAGAACTTCAGCGAACGCGTGGACAATTTCTTTCCGTGCACTGAAGGCAGGGTGCTACCGAAAAGGTTGGGCATTTTGGCAAAACGAACCCGTTTGCAGCGTAGGGCCAGCAGTGCCAGAGCCTCCGACAGTGGCTGATAAGCCACGCAGCAGCATCCGGCACTGGAGACCAGTCGGCGCGGGCTGAACATAGGCGAGGTGCTGAGGGCTATTGGCCGTATGCCATAGTCTCGGTCGAAAAATTCTCCGACGGGGACCTGAAGCAGCCTCCTACCCCACGCGGTCCGACCAAACTCTGAAGTATCGTCACTCAGTGAAGAGCGAGGCAAGTGCTGACCCATCAGGGCGACCGGAAGGCCGCATCGAGCGCGTCGGAGACACTTGAGAGCGTCGCTGCCCGCGCGGCGGCGTCGGAGCCGATATGCGGGTCGCGCTGCACGCACGGATTCGCGTAGGTGAACGGCGTGGCGTCCGGGCCCTCCACGAGGGCGCCGTCCGCCGCCTCGCTTATCGCGCAGGCGCGGACGGTCTGCGCGCCCCGGGCGACCACGGGCTGGGTCGGCCCGGCCGGGTTGTCGAAGACGTGCTGCGCTCCGGGAAAGACGGTCAGGTCGACATCGGCGCCGGCCGCCCTCAGGCGCTCCGCGTAGGCCGCGCAGGTGGCGGCGGGATTGTAGTCGTCGCCGCTGCCCCCGAACATCCGGATCGGCCGGTCCACGACGGCGGTGTCGTCCCGGAAGCGGATCGCGCAGTCCGGATAGACCGGCAGGTAGAGGGCGGGGGTGACGCCGGAGCGGTTCCAGGCCGCGTCGAAGCGCTTGAGGCTCGCGTAGAGCGCGGCCTGCCCGCCGCGCGAGAAGCCCATCACGGCGATCCGCGCCGGGTCGACCCGCGGATGCCGGGCCAGCACGCCCAGCGCCCGGTAGATGTCGAGGATGAGGTTCGTGCGCGCCAGGAGGCTCTGGTCGGTGTTGACGCTGGTCAGGCCGCGCCCGGTGAAGCCGTCGATCGCGAAGGTCGAGATCCCGCGCGCCGCCAGCGCCCGCTGCCAGAACTCGATGTTGCCGCCCAGGCCCCCGGAGCCGTGCATCAAGATCACGGTCGGCAGGCGCTCGGTCCCCGCCTTGGCGATGCGCAGGATCCCCGCGACCGTGACCGGCTTCGCTCCCTCGGACGTGCCGGTGAGGAACTGCCGGTCGGTCAGCGTCAGGCTCTCGAACGGGTGAACCTCCACGCGGGCGGCGTAGCTGCCGAGATCGGCGACGCCGTCCGCTGCGGGCCCGGCGGAGGCCGCCGGCGTGATGCCGGCCAGCAGACAGGCCGCCAGGAACAGGATCGATCGCCGCATCGGAACGCTCCGCCACCGGGCGGCAGCCTAGCAGCGGCGCGGGCGGCCTGTCGCCGCGGGAGGGACCGGAACCGGTTTCCTCTCGCTGCCCGATGTCAGGCCCCGGGGGCGAGGGCTACGCGGCCGCGCGGTCGGCCAGGTAGGCGCGCCAGCCGCCGAAGCGCGTGATGTCGGCCGCCCCGTCGAGGCCGGCTTGCTCGACCAGGAAGCCCTTGGGCGCCGTGCCGTCGGCGAGCCGCAGCGTGCCGATGCCGAGCGGTGCCGGGATGGCGGCGACGAAGCGTCCGAACGCGGCGGGCGGCAGGGCCCACACCTCGGTCTCGATGGGGGCGCCGTCCCCGGCCGCCACCCGGAGCAGCCCCGGGCGCTGCGGCGGGCCGCCCGGCAGGGCGTAGAGCCGATAGTCCCGGGCTGTCGGCACGGCGCGCAGGAAGCGCCCGCCGCAGCCGGCCAAGTCGCGGTTCAGCGGCAGTCCCGAGAGATGCGCCCCGACGACCGCCAGCTCGATCGCGTCCGGTCCGGCCGCAGCCAGCCCCGGCTCCACGGCCGGCACCGGCATCGTGCCCGCGCCGATCCGCGGCGCCGAGGCCGCGTGCAGGCGTGCCCCGAGGGCGGCGAGGAGCCCGTCCGAGCCGCGCGGCGCCAGCAGGGTGATCCCGGCGGGGAGGCCGTCGGCGCGGGGCCGGCCCGGCACCGCCAGGGCGCACCAGTCCAGCAGGTTGACGAAGTTGGTGTAGGTGCCGAGTTCGCTGTTCGGCCCGATCGGGTCGGCCGCGACCGCCGCGCAGGTCTGCGGGCGCGGGTAGGTCGGCACGGCGAGGACGTCGATCCGGTCCCAGACCGCGTCCGCGGCCCGGCGCAGCGCCGCGAGGCGGTAGAGGCCCGCGAAGGCGTCGGCCGCGCTGTGGCGCTCGGCGGAGGCGATGACCGCCCGCGTCGTCGGGTGGAGGATGTCGGGGCGCGTCTCCATCACCGGGCGGATCGCCGCGTAGCGCTCGGCGACCCACGGGCCGTCGTAGAGCAGGGCCGCGACGGCGAACATCGGCGCGAGATCGACCGGCGCCGCCGCCCCGGCGAGGGCTTCGAGATCGGCGACCGTCGCCGCGAAGGCCGCCTCCGAGAGCCCGTCGCCGCCGAAGCGGAGGCTCGCCGCGTCCGGGAGCCCGAGGCGCAGGCCCGGCGGGAGGCCGGCGGGGGTGGGCGGTACCGGCAGGGCCCGCGACCAGGGATCGGCGGCGTCCGGCCCCAGCATGACCCGGAAGGCCGCGTCGGCGTCGGCCACGGTGCCGGCGAAGACCGAGAGCGTGTCGAGGGTCCGGCAGGCCGGCAGCATCCCGCGGCTGGAGACCGCCCCCAGGGAGGGCTTCAGCCCGACGACGTTGTTGAGCGCCGCCGGCACCCGGCCCGAGCCCGCGGTGTCGGTGCCGAGGGCGAAGGCGACGATCCCGTGGGCCACCGCCACGGCCGAGCCGCTGCTGGACCCGCCGGGCACGTAGGCCGGGTCGATCGCGTTGCGCGGGGCCGGGTAGGGGGTGCGCAGGCCCACGAGCCCGGTGGCGAACTGGTCGAGATTGGTCTTGCCGATCAGGATCGCGCCGGCCGCGAGGAGACGCGCCACCGCGGGCGCGGTCTCGGCGGGGGTGTGGGTGAAGTCCGGGCAGGCGGCGGTGGTCGGCAGCCCGGCGACGTCGATGTTGTCCTTGACGGCGAAGGGCACGCCCCAGAGCGGCATCGCCGCGGGGTCGAAGGGCGGGAGCGCCGCCGCGGCTTCGCGAGCGTCCGCCTCCGGGACGAGCGCGAGGAAGATGCCGGGATCGTCCACCGCGGCGAGCCGCCGGTAGGCCTCGGCCACGACGGCGCGCGGGTCGAGGCCGTCGGCGTAGGCCGCGTGCAGGAGCGGGATGGTCGGGAAGGGGGGCACGGTCATTCCTCGCAGCGAGGCTCAGGATTCGTCGCCGGTGGCGCGGTACCAGTCGAGGATCTCGCCCCCCTGCATGAACACCGCGTCGTCGCGGGCGAGGACGGCGTCGAGCAGCCGCTCCAACAGACCGATCCGGTGCGGCACCCCGGTGATGTAGGGGTGGATCGCGAAGCTCATCACCTTGGCCCCGCCGAGGGAGCCGGGGCCGGCGGCCTCGGCGGCGAGCCGGTCGAGATGGGCGAGCGCCCGCTCCACGAACTCGTCGGCCCGGTGGTGCTGGATGGCCAGCAGCGGGATGTCGTTGAGCTCGACGGAGTAGGGGAGGGCGACGAGGTCGCCCGTGCGCGTCGCCACCCGGCAGGGGCGGTCGTCGACCACGAAGTCGCCGACGTACGCGAGGCCGGCCGCGCGCAGGTGGTCGGGCGTGTCGAGGGTCTCGGTGAGGCCCGGTCCGAGCCAGCCGCGCGGCGGGCGCCCCGTGGTCTCGGTGATCGCCGCGACGGTGCGGGCGATCATCGCCGGCTGGTCCGGGATCCGGTGCGTCGGGACCTGGTGGAAGCCGTGGGCCATGAACTCCCAGCCGGCCGCGTGGGCGGCCTCGGCGACGCGGGGATAGGCCGTGCAGACCGAGCCGTTGATCGACAGCGTCGGGCGGATTCCGCGGCTGGCGAAGGCCTCGAGGAAGCGCCAGAACCCGACCCGCATCCCGTACTCGTGCCACGCCCAGTTGGGGATATCCGGGAGCAGGCTCGCGGCGGTCGGCGGCACCAGGATCTGGCGCGGCATCGGGTTGTCGATCAGCCAGTGCTCGACGTTGACCACCGGCCAGACCGCGACGTGCTTGCCGCCCGGCAGCGTCAGGCGCGGCCGGTCGACGGCGGCGCGGTAGGCGAGGCGGTTCTCGGGCCGGCGGGGATCGTCGGGCGCGGTGTCCATCAGGCGGCGGCCCGCGGGGCGTGGTGGCTGTGGAGCTGGGCCGCCAGCATCCGGCGCAGGTCGTTGAAGGCCGGGCTCGACACGTCGCGCCGCCGCGGCAACTCGACCGGGTGGATCGCCTCGATCCGGCCGGGGCCGGGCGACATCATCACGATGCGGTCCGCGAGGAAGATCGCCTCCTCGATGGCGTGGGTGACGAACAGGATCGTCAGCCCCGTCCGCGACCACAGGTCGAGCAGCTCGTCCTGCAGTCGCTCGCGGGTCATGGCGTCGAGCGCCCCGAAGGGCTCGTCCATCAGCACCACCTCGGCCTCGTTGGCGAGCACCCGGGCGATGGCGACCCGCTGCTTCATCCCGCCCGAGAGCTGGTGCGGGTAAGCGTCGGCGAAGGCCTGGAGGCCGACGAGGGCGATGTAGCGCTCGGCGGTGTCGCGCACCTCGGCGGCGGGCCGCCCGCGGGCCTTCGGGCCGAAGCCGATATTGTCCCGCACCGTGAGCCACGGGAACAGGCCGTAATCCTGGAAGACCATGCCGCGGCTCGGCCCCGGCCCGGCGATCGGCTTGCCCCACATCAGGGCCTGCCCGGCGGTCGGGGCCTCGAAGCCGGCGGCGACCCGCAGCAGCGTCGACTTCCCGCAGCCCGAGGCGCCGAGCAGGCAGACGAACTCGCCGCGGGACACCGTGAGGTTCGCCTCGCGCAGGGCCTCGGTCCGGCGGCCGCCCGCCGTGTAGGTCTTGGAGACCGCCCGCATGTCGAGGATCGGGATCGTCGGATCAGCCATGATTCGGGCTCCAGGCGAGCAGCCGGCGGCCGAGCTGCATGACCAGCCAGTCGGAGACGAAGCCCGCGACCCCGATCACCGCCATGCCGCAGATCACGATCTCGGTGCGCGAGAGCTGGCGCGCCTCCATGATGATCGCCCCGAGGCCGGTCTGGACGCCAGTCATCTCGCCGACCACGATCACCACCCAGGCGAAGCCCAGCCCCAGCCGCAGGCCGGTGAAGATCGACGGCAGCGCCGCCGGCAGCACCACGCGGACGAACTGGGCCGGCCCGGTGCAGCCCAGCATCGCGGCCGCCTCGAACAGGCGCGGCTCAACGGAGCGGACCCCGAACACGGTGTTGACTAGGATCGGGTAGAACGCCCCGAGGAACACGAGGAAGAAGGCCGAGCGCGGCCCGAGACCGAACAGGATCATCGCCAGCGGCAGCCACGCGGTGACCGGCACGGGCCGCAGGACTTGCAGGACGGGATCGAGCAGCGCCCGGATCAGCGGCACGCGGCCGATCAGCAGGCCGAGCGGCAGGGCGGCGGCGGCCGCCAGCGCGAAGCCGCCGTAGACCCGGCTCAGCGACGCCGCGAGATGGGTCCAGAGCGTGCCGCTGAACGCGTCGTCGTTGACGCCGCCGACCGCGAGATCTCGCATCTCGGCCCAGACCTCCGCGGGGGGCGGGATCAGGCTGTAGGGCCGGCCCGCGGTGGTGACCTGCCAGACCGCGACGAGCGCGGCCGGCACCACGCAGGCGAGCGCCAGCCGGCGCAGGTGGGCGAGCCCGGGCCCGGATCCGGCCCGGCGGGAGGGCGCCGGCGTCACCGCCGCCGGCAGGGCGCCGGCCTCGATCCCGGTGCTCACGCCCGCCCCAGCGCGTCGACGAAGCGGGTATCGATGAAGCCGGGCTCCGGCAGCCGCTTGATCTGCTTGAGCGCGAGCATGTGCTGCGCGTAGGCGTCGGCCTGCCGGATCTCGTTCGGCCCGAGGCGCCAGGTCAGCTCGACGTTCGGGGCCGAGAGCTCGAGCGCCTCGCGCTTCTGGCCGAGCTTCGCCACCGCCATGGCGATCATCGCGTCGCGGTCGCCGGCCGCGAAGTCCGTCGCCTTGCGGTGGATCTCCAGCATGGTCCGGACGAGGTCCGGCCGCTCGGCCAGCGTGTCGCGGTGGGCGCCGAACACCATGTTCAGCGCGCCCATCTCGGTGCCGTAGGGGTACTCGACGAGCTGGCCGACGCCCGAGGCGAGGCTGACGCCGGGGCCCGGCTCGGCGCCGACATAGGCGTCGACGTCGCCGCGGGCGAGGGCGATGTGCATCTCCGAGAAGGAGACGCGCACGGGGGTGATGTCCTTCACCGAGAGCCCCTCCATGCGCATCCGCTCCAGGACGAAGACCTCCTGGGTGCTGCCGGGCCAGATCGCGACGCGCTTGCCGCGCAGGTCCTTGATGGCGTGGATGTCGGAGCCCTTCTTGGCGATCACCGCCATCCCGCGGTTGCAGGTGGAGGCGATGACCACGAGCGGCTCGCCGGCGGCGGCGCCCAGCGTCGCGGCGGCGATCCCGAAGGTGCCGAAATCCACCGACTTGGTGACCACGGCGTTCTTGCACTCGGTCGGGCTCTCGAAGGGCACAACCTCCACATTCACCCCGGGCGGGGTGAAGCGCGCGTAGAAGCTCGGCGCGATCGAGTGGATCAGCTTGAGGGAGCCCATCCGGATCGTGACGGGCGCGCCCTGGGCGCGGGCCCGGGCCAGGGGTCCGAGGGCGAGGCCGGCCCCGAGACCGGCCAGGAGGGTGCGGCGGCGGATCATCGAACGGCTCCTGAAGGGTCCCGATGTGCCGAGGCTACGGGCACCACCTGTTGCGAGGAAGTGCTATTTTCTGAGTATGCCGTTGCCATAAACGCAACGGCCGGGCAGGATAGGGGCGTGAAGCACCTGCGCACCGTCACCTACGTCGCCGAGGTCGCCCGCGCCGGCTCGATCCGGCGCGCCGCGGAGCGCTTGAACCTCACGCCCTCGGCCCTGACCCGGCAGATCCAGGATCTCGAGTACGAGCTCGGCACGCCGATCTTCGAGCGCCTGCCGCAGGGGATGCGGCTCAACGCGGCCGGCGAGCTCTTCGCCCGGCACATCCGCGACCAGGCCGCCGATCTCGACCGGGTCCGCTCGCAGATCGCCGACCTGTCGGGCGTGCGGCGGGGGCACGTGGCGCTCGCCTGCAGCCAAGCCTTCGTCACCCAGGTGGTGCCCGAGGAGGTCGAGGCCTACCGCGCCCGCTTTCCGCAGGTCGGCTTCACCGTGCAGGTCCGCGACCACGCCCAGGCGGTCACCGCGCTCGCGGCTTTCGAGGCCGACCTCGCCCTGATCCTGCAGCCGCCGCCCTCGGCGGAGCTGCACCCGCTCTATTCCGGCCATCAGACCCTGTGCGCGCTGATGCGCAGAGGCCACGCGCTGGCGGCGGAGAGCGGGCCGGTGCGGCTGCGCGACTGTCTCGCGCACGCCCTGGCGCTGCCCGACCGATCGCTCGCCATCCGCCACCACATCGAGCACGCGCTGGCCCGGCGGGGCGTCGAGCTGCGGCCCGTGGTGGAGTCGGGCTCGCTGGAGTTCCTGCGCAACCTCACCCTGCGGGAGGACGTGGTGAGCCTGCAGGTGCCCAGCGGCATCCCGGAGGATCCGCGCCTGCACAGCCGGCCGATCGACACCCGCGACCTCACCCCGATGACGCTGATCCTGGCGCAGCTGCGCGGGCGCTCGCTGTCGGTGGCCGCCGCCAAGTTCGCCGATCAGCTAGTCGTCCGGCTGAACCGGGAAGGGGCCTGACCGGCGCCCCGCTCAGGCGGGCAGGCCGGCTTCGGCCAGCGCCTCGGCGTATCGCTGCCCCAGGGCGGCGACCGGGAAGGGGATCCGCGCCAGGAAGCCCGAGACCGTCAATCCGGGCTCGATCGCCAGGAGCTCGGCGACCGCCGGCCGGGCGCGCTCCGGCTGGCCGAGCCCGACATGGGCCACGGCGAGCGCCCGCAGGGCGACGGCGAAGCGCCGGTTCTGCGCCAGCGCCCGCTCAGCCCACCGGATCGCCTCGGGATAGTCGGCCTCGCTGACCGCCGCGACCGCCATCACGCCCGACATCAGCCAGCCGCGCGGATCCCGCGGGTTGAGCTGCAGCGCCCGCTCGACCATGGCGCGTCCCGCCTCCGCGCGGCCGCACATGGTCTCGATCCAGCCCGCGAGGGTGAGCGCCAGGGCGGAGTTCGGGTTGACGAGCAGCGCGCGGCCGAACAGGTCGCGCGCCCGGTCCCGCCCGGTCTCCGACATGTTCCAGACCGCGAAGGCCGCCATCCACAGCACCTGCGCGTCCCCGGGCGCGCGCTCGACCGCGCCCCAGGCCAGCCGCACGGCCGCCGCGCGCTCCGCCTCGCCCTGCGCGATCCAGCCCTGGAAATGGCACTGCGCCCGGCAATAGGCCGCCGCGGCCATCGCCGGGGCGTAGCCCGGGTCGAGCGCCAGGGCCTCGTCCAAGTGATCGAGCGCCGCCGCCATGCCGGCGGCGGTGAAGTCGGCGAGCCGGGCATTGGCCCGGAGCAGCCGGTCGTAGGCGTCCGGATGGGCCGGCGCGTCGCGGCCGAGCCGGCCGATCTCCGCCAGCTGGAGGGTGGGCTCGATCGCGGCGGCGGCGCGCGCGGCGACCTTCTCCTGCAGGGCGAAGACGTCGTCGAGCCCGCCGTCGAAGCTGTCGGCCCAGAGATGGGCGCCGGTCCCGGCATCGACCAGCTGGCCGGTGATTCGCAGGCGCGACCCGCCGCGGCGCACGCTGCCGGCGACCACGTAGCCGACGCCGAGCTCCTGCCCGACCCGGCGCACGTCGATCGCCGCGCCCCGGTAGGTGAAGGTCGAGTTGCGCGCGATCACGAACAGGCCGCTAACGCGGGACAGCGCCGTGATGATCTCCTCGGTGATCCCGTCGGCGAAGTAGGCCTGCTCCGGATCCGCGCTCATGTTGGTGAAGGGCAGGACCGCCACCGCGGGTAGGCGCGGCCCGGTGCGCCACGTGACGCTCGCCTCCGCCGCGTCTTCCGGAGCGATCCCGGGCGAGACCTCCGATGCGGCCTCCCGCACGGCGCCGACGAAGCGCACGCCCTTGCGCGGGAGCGTCCGGATCCAGCGCTGCTCGGTTCCGGTGTCGCCGATCGCCGTCCGGGCCGCGTTGATCCGGCTGCCGAGGGTCGCCTCGGAGACGATGCGCCCGTTCCAGACCGCCTCCAGCAGGTCGTCGCGGCTCACCACCCGGTCGCGCCGCTCGATCAGCACCCGCAGGAGGTCGAAGACCTGCGGCTCGACGGCGATCTCGGCGCCGTCCCGGCTGAGCTCGCGCCGCGCAGAATCGAGGGTGAAGGGTCCGAACTGGTAGATCACGGGGCGTTCCTGGGCGGGGCCATGTCCGCGTTCCGCGCCCTGCTCACCGAACCGGTCTCCGCGGCGGAGGGCGCTCTAGCACGGGCCCGGGCGGGCATAAATCATGGGCCTCTGAAGGTGTCCTCAAGGTCCTCTCAAAGCGCGGTGTCGAGCATCGGGATAGATTTCGCTCCATCGAAGACTTTCCGACGAGGGAGCCGTCCATGGCCCGCGAGACCGATCCCGACACATCCGCCTGGAGCCGCCGCCGCCTCCTGAAGAGCGCGGTAGCCACCGCCGCCCTCGCCGAGCTCGGCCTCGGCGGGACCGCGCGGGCGCAGGGTGCCGCGGTCCCCGGCGCCCCGGTCCCCGGCGCCATGCCGGGCGTCCTGAAGCAGGTCGAGGCCGGCGTGCTCGACGTCGGCTACGTCGAGGCCGGTCCCGCCGACGGGCCGGCGGTCATCCTGCTGCACGGCTGGCCCTACGACATCCACGCCTTCGCGGAGGTCGTTCCGATCCTCACGGCGGCCGGGCACCGGGTGATCGTGCCGTACCTGCGCGGCTACGGCACCACCCGTTTCCTGGCGTCGGACACGGTCCGGAACGGCGAGCAGGCGGCACTCGCGGTGGACGTCATCGCCCTGATGGACGCCCTGAAGATCCCCCAGGCCGTCCTGGGCGGCTTCGACTGGGGCGCGCGGACGGCCGACATCGTCGCGGCGCTGTGGCCGGAGCGGTGCCGGGCGCTGGTGGCGGTCAGCGGCTACCTGATCGGCAACCAGGAGGCCGGCAAGAAGCCGCTGCCGCCGCGGGCCGAGCTGTCCTGGTGGTACCAGTTCTACTTCGCCACCAGCCGGGGGCGGGCCGGCTACGAGGCCTACCGCGCCGACTTCGCCAAGCTGATCTGGCAGACCGCCTCGCCGCGCTGGCGCTTCGACGACGCCACCTTCGCGCGGAGCGCCCCGGCCCTCGACAACCCGGATCACGTCAGCATCGTCATCCACAATTACCGCTGGCGGATGGGCCTCGCCGAGGGCGAGCGCCGGTACGACGCGCTGGAGAGCCGCCTCGCGCAGGCGCCCACGATCGGCGTGCCGACCATCACCCTGGAGGGCGACGCGAACGGCGCCCCGCATCCGGATCCCGCCAGCTACGCGGCCAAGTTCACCGGACGCTACGCGCACCGGCTGATCACCGGCGGGATCGGCCACAACCTCCCGCAGGAAGCCCCGCGCGCCTTCGCGCAGGCCGTGATCGACGCGGCCGCGGCCTGACCGCGCCGGCGCGGCCGGATCATCCCCGGACACACGATCATCCCGAGACGATGACGGAGGTTGCCATGCGGTTCCTGGCTGTCGCGCTGCCGGCCCTGCTCGCTGCGGGCTTGATTTTGGGAGGCTCCGCGGTGCGCGCCGTGGATGCCGGGACCGCCCCGGCGGCCTCGCCGATCTACGGCGTCACCGTCCCGGACGGGTACCGCGCCTGGCAGCTCGTCGGCGTCGCGCAGGAGACCGGGGCCCTCGACGAACTGCGCGCCGTGGTCGGCAACGCGCGGGCGCTGGACGCCTACCGGTCGGGCACCCTGCCGTTCCCGGACGGGACGGTGCTGGTGAAGCGCGCCTGGACGCGGGTGCCGTCCGCGGAGTTCGCCCCGGCCTTCGTGCCCGGCGGCGCCACGACGGTTCAGGTCATGGTGAAGGATTCGCGGCGCTACGCGGCGACGGGGGGCTGGGGGTTCGGGCGCTTCGTCGACGGCAAGCCCGCGGACGCGGCCCAGCACGAGACCTGCTTCGCCTGCCACAGCGCGAATGTCCGGGACCACGACTACGTGTTCACGCGGCTCGCGCCCTGAGGCTGGCTGCCACCCGGACGGCCGCCACGACGCCCCTGTCAGCGCGCGGCTTCCCTCAACGTCCGCTCGCTGTCGCGCCTTGCGTCTCCCGTCAGCCGGCGCCTACACCTTTGCCGGCTCAAGCTCGGCCCGGACCGGGCGGGACATGACGGCGCCGGCCCGAGGCACGGCCCCGCAGGGAGGATAGCGCGTGACGATCGCCCGATACGGCGCAGCCCTGGCGCTGCTCTGCGGCTTCGGTTTCCTGTCGCCCTTGAGGGCCGACGAGTGCCCCAACCGCGGCCAGCTCGACGACGCCTACTGCGACGCCAACAAGGACCTCGTCGCCGACGTTCCGGCCAAGACCCGCGACCCGAGCGTGATCGTCTTCGCCTACACGCCGGTGGAGGATCCCGCGGTCTACGAGAATTCGTTCAAGCCGTTCACGACCTACCTGAGCCAGTGCACCGGCAAGCGCGTCGTCTACTACCCGGTCCAGTCGAACTCCGCCGAGATCGAGGCGATGCGCTCCGGCCGGCTCACGGTGGCGGGCTTCTCGACCGGACCTCTCGGCTTCGCGGTGAACATGGCCGGCGCGATCCCGTTCGCCGCCAAGGGCACCGAGAAGGGCGCCGAGGGCTACAACCTGATCGTCGTGGTGAAGGCGAGCAGCCCGTACAAGACACTGGCCGACCTCAAGGGCAAGCGCGTGGCCCACACGGCGCCGTCGTCGAATTCCGGCAACCTCGCGCCCAAGGCGCTGTTCCCCGAGCAGGGGCTGAAGCCCGGCGAGGACTACAAGCTCATCTACTCGGGCGGCCACGACAAGTCGGCGCTGGGCGTCGGCACCGGCGACTACGACGCCGCCCCTGTGGCCTCCGACGTATTCTACCGGATGGTCGCCCGCGGGACGATCAAGGGCGACGATTACCGGGTGATCTACACGAGCGAGAAGTTCCCGACCTCGGGGTTCGCCTACGCCCACGATCTCAAGCCGGAACTCGCCGAGAAGCTGAAGCAGTGCTTCTACGACTTCCGCTTCCCGCCCGACATGGTGAAGGATTTCGAGGGCGACGACCGGTTCGCGCCGATCACCTACCTCAAAGACTGGGCGATCGTCCGCAAGGTCGCGGAGGAATCGGGCACGCCGTACAACAAGGTCGCCTACGAGCGCGAGGCCGCCCGCGAGGCCGAGGCGGCACGCAAGAAGGCCGCGGGCGCGCCCAAGCCGTGACTCAGGCGTTGACGTCGGCCGTGACGGCGAGGAGCGCGGCGCGCGCGGTGGCGGCCGGACTCGAGGGCGATCCCCGGGCGGAGGATCCGCGCGCGCTGGTGATCCGGGGGCTGACCAAGGCGTACCGGGCCGGCCAGCCGGTCCTGAAGGGCATCGACCTCGTGGTGCCGGGCACTGGGCTCACGGCGATCATCGGGCCGTCCGGTACCGGCAAGAGCACCCTGATCCGCTGCATCAACCGGCTGGTCCAGCCGACCTCGGGGGAGATCCTGTTCCGGGGCGAGGACCTCGCCCGGCTCTCCGGCCCCGCCCTGCGCCGGGCGCGGCGCCGGATCGGGATGGTGTTCCAGGAGTACAATCTGGTCGAGCGCCTCTCGGTGATGGAGAACCTGCTCTGCGGCCGCCTCGGCTACGTGCCGGCCTGGCGCGCGTGGCTGCGGCGCTTCCCCGAGGCGGACATCGCCCGCGCCTTCGACCTCCTCGACGCGGTCGGCCTGTCGGGCTTCGCCACCCGCCGGGCCGACGCCCTGTCGGGCGGGCAGCGCCAGCGCGTCGGCATCGCCCGGGCGATCATGCAGGAGCCCGAGATCGTGCTCGCCGACGAGCCGACCTCGTCCCTCGACCCGAAGAGTTCCGTCGAGATCATGGAGATCCTGTCCCGGCTCGCGGCCGAGCGCGGCGTGCCGGTGGTGGTCAACATCCACAACGTGGCGCTCGCCCAGCGCTTTGCCGCCCGGATCGTCGGCATGTCGGGCGGGCACGTGGTCTATGACGGGCCGCCGGACCGGCTGAGCGAGGCCGACCTGCGCGGCATCTACGGCGGCGAGAACTGGCTCGAATGAGCGCGCCCGCCCGCCCGGCCTCCCCCGACGCCTCCCCCGACCGCGTCGCGTTCCGGCCCAACTGGACCGCCCGCGCGGGCTGGGCGCTCCTCGCCGTCTACGCGGTCTACGCGGCGACCCAGCTCGGCTTCTCGCCCGAACGCTTCGCCGGCGGCCTCGCCCACGGGCAGCAGTTCCTGGCCCGGATGTTCCCACCGAACTTCTCCCGCTGGCAACTGATCCAGTCGGGCATCCTCGAGAGCCTGCAGATCGCCGTGATCGCCACGGTGGTCGGCATCGCGGTCGCGCTGCCGATCGGCTTCCTGGCGGCCCGCAACCTGATGCCGCCCTGGGTGACGTGGCCGACCCGCATCCTGATCGCGCTCTGCCGGTCGTTCCACCCGATCATCGTGGCGATCCTGTTCGTGAAGGCGATCGGCTTCGGGGCGCTCGCCGGCGTCATGGCGCTGATCGTCGCCTCGGTGGGCTTCATCGCCAAGCTGTTCGCCGAGGCGATCGAGGAGATCTCCCTGAAGCAGGTCGAGGCCGTGCGGGCGACCGGCGCCGGCTTCCTGTCGACCCTGATCATGGGCGTGCAGCCGCAGGTGCTGCCGCGCTTCATCGGCTTCGCCACCTACCAGCTCGATTCCAACCTGCGGAACTCGACCATGGTGGGCATCGTCGGCGGCGGCGGCATCGGCGCGACGCTGTTCACCGCCTATCAGCGCTTCGACTTCGACGTGGTGCTGGCGATCCTGATCGTCATCGTCGCCCTGATCATGGTGGCCGAGATCGTCTCCGGCTGGGCCCGCAAGGTGTTCCAGTGAGCGCCACCCTCGCCCCCGGTTCTGCCGGCCCGCGCCACTGGCAGCGCTTTCCCCTGTGGAAGCGGCTGGCGCGGCTCGCCTTCACGCTGTGCGCGGTGGCGGCCTTCGTGGCGAGCCTGCGCACCATCGAGGTGATCCCGGAATTCCTCTACGACGCCCCAGACCAGCTGGCCGACCTGTTCGGCCGGATGTGGCCGATGGATGCCGGCTATGTCGGGCCGACCCTGCGGGCGCTGGTGGAGACGCTCCACATCGCGACGCTCGGCACCCTGATCGCCATCGCGATCGCGGTGCCGATCGGGCTGATGGCGGCCCGCAACGTCACGCCCAACCGCGCGCTGAACCTCTTCGCCAAGTTCGTGTTCGTGACCTCGCGCTCGGTGAACTCTCTGGTCTGGGCGCTGCTGTTCGTGGCGGTGTTCGGCCCGGGGCCGCTGGCCGGGACCCTGGCGATCGCGCTCCGCTCCGTCGGCTTCACCGGAAAGCTGTTCGCCGAGGCGCTGGAGGAGGCCAATCGCGGCTCGATCGAGGCCCTGCAGGCCGCGGGCGCCGGCCGGATGTCGACGCTGCTCCTCGGCTACTGGCCGCAGGTGAAGCCGGCCTTCTGGTCGATCGCGCTGTTCCGCTGGGACATCAACATCCGCGAATCCGCCGTGCTGGGGCTGGTCGGCGCGGGCGGCATCGGCGTCGCGCTCGATACCGCCCTGAACCTGCTCTACTGGGACCAGGTCGCCGTGGTGCTCGCCGCGATCTTCGGCGTCGTCATCCTGGCCGAGATCGTCGTGACGGCGCTCCGCGCCCGTACGCTCTGAGACGGGCCCCGGTCAGCGCCCCAGCGACATGCCGAGCGGCGGCTCGACCTCCGGCGGCAGCGGCGAGACGTAGCCCGCCGCGCCGACCCGGCGGGCGAGGTCCGCCTTGGCGGCGTCGCGCAGGGCCGCGTCGGTCACCGCCCGGGCCCCGGTTGCGGCCATCGCCTTGGCGACCTGCACCATCGCCTTGTGGGCCGCGGGGGTCTTGCCCTGCGCCACCACCTGCCAGGTGTGGAACGGCGTGCCGATGGCCACCGTGGGCGCGTGGGCCTGGACGGTCGGCACCACCCAGCTGACGTCGCCGACGTCGGTGGACCCCACCGCCGGGTTGCGCAACGCGTCGAGGGGCACGAGGAAGTCGGCGAGCGGCGCCTCGGTGCGCGGCATCCCCACGGCGCGGAACACGGCGTCGATGTCGCCGTCGGTGAGCGTCGCCCGGATCTTGCCGGCGAAATCCCGGTCGGCCTCGTCGAAATGCGGCGGCCCGAGCTCCTCCATGACGCCGTGCAGCGCCCGCTCCAGGGGATCGTTGCCCAGCAGGTTCGACACCGCGCTGACGATCCGCACCTCGACGGCGGTCTCGGTCATCAGGGCGGCGCCCTGCGCGATCTTCTTCACCCGCTCGACCAGCGCCAGCATGCCGGGCAGGTCGCGGGCCCGGATCGAGTAGCGCACCGTCGCGCCGGCCTGGACGACGTTCGGGGCGATGCCGCCGGCGTCGAGATAGGCGTAGTGGACCCGCGCGTCGGACGGCATGTGCTCGCGCATGTAGTTCACGCCGACGCTCATCAGCTCGACGGCGTCGAGCGCCGAGCGCCCGAGATGGGGCGCGGCCGCCGCGTGGGCGGTGCGGCCGGTGAAGACGAAGTCGGCCCGGGTGTTGGCGAGGGCGACCGGCGGTGCCACCTCCCAGAAGCTGCCCGGATGCCAGGTGATCGCGATGTCGGCGTCCGCGAAGGCGCCGGCGCGGACCATAAAGGCCTTGGCGGCGCCGCCTTCCTCCGCCGGGCAGCCGTAGTAGCGCACGCGGCCGGGCGTCCCGGTCTCGGCGAGCCAGTCCTTCAGCGCGGTGGCGGCGAGCAGAGCCGCCGAGCCGAGGAGGTTGTGGCCGCAGCCGTGGCCGTGCCCGCCCGCCTCCACCGGCCGGTGCTCGGCGACGCCGGCCTCCTGCGACAGGCCCGGCAGGGCGTCGTACTCGCCGAGGAACGCGATGACCGGCCCGCCGTCCCCGGCCTCGCCCATCACGGCGGTCGGGATGCCGGCGACTGCCTCGGTGACCCGGAAGCCCTGGTGGCGCAGTTCGGCGACGTGC
The DNA here is from genome assembly GCF_900107945.1 of Methylobacterium sp. 190mf. Lineage (NCBI taxonomy): Bacteria > Pseudomonadati > Pseudomonadota > Alphaproteobacteria > Hyphomicrobiales > Methylobacteriaceae > Methylobacterium > Methylobacterium sp. 190mf. The sequence continues at coordinate 34,555 of NZ_FNVI01000001.1, forward strand.
TCGGCGCAGGAGCGGCTCTCCGTGTAGCAGACCTCCGGCATGCCCCAGACCCGCTCGGACAGGGCGATCAGCCGTTCCGACTGCGCGTCGACGTGGCGCCACACGGCGTTGCGGTTGTCCATCGGGTCCACTCCGGGAAAGCTGCGCATCGAGGTCGCGCCACCATAGCGGGCTCCGCGCCGTCTTCGCGAGCGCAGCGAAGCGACCCAGGGTTGCGCGCCCTCGGGAAGTGTGGCGCCGCTGGATTGCTTCGCTCCGCTCGCAAGGACGGACACGGCGCGAGCCCCGCTGCTGCCTGACCGCATGCACCGCCAAGGCCATGCTCCTGCCCGAACCAAGCGTCCGTCAACACGTTCCGATTGAACCGTCACTGGCCCGCCCCTTGCCAAGGCCGCTGCCGGAATGTTGCTGTGCCTGTCACGGCGGTAAACGGGAAAGCGTACATGGACGAGCGGGATCTGCGCGGCCTCATCGGGCAGGTGAAGGACGGCCGCCTGTCGCGGCGCGCTTTCGTGCAGCGGATGGTGGCTGTGGGCCTCACCGCGCCCATGGCCGGTCTGATGCTGGCCGGCAACGGGGTCGCGATGGCGGCCGATATCCGGGCCGGCTACAAGCCGACCAAGGCCGGCGGCGGCGGCGCGCTCAAGCTGCTCTGGTGGCAGGCGCCGACGCTGATCAACCCGCATTTCGCCGTCGGCACCAAGGACCAGGACGCCTCGCGGATCTTCTACGAGCCGCTCGCCGCCTGGGACGCGGACGGCAACCTCGTGCCGGTGCTCGCCGCCTCGATCCCGTCCAAGGAGAACGGGGCGCTCGCCGCCGACGGCCGCTCGGTGGTCTGGACGCTCAAGCCCGGCGTGAAGTGGCACGACGGCAATCCGCTCACCGCCGACGACCTCGTCTTCACCTGGGAATACGCCCGCGACCCCGCCACCGCGGCGGTGACGGCCGGGTCCTACAAGGATTGCAAGGTCGAGAAGGTCGACGACCTCAGCGTCCGGGTCCTGTTCGACAAGCCCACGCCCTACTGGTGCGACGCCTTCGTGGGCATCGTCGGGATGGTGCTGCCGAAGCACCTGTTCGGACCCTACAGCGGCGCCAAGTCCCGGGACGCGCCCCAGAACCTCGCCCCGGTGGGCACCGGCCCGTACCGGTTCGTGGAGTTCCGGCCCGGCGACATCGTCCGCGGCGAGCGCAATCCCGACTACCACCTGCCGAACCGCCCGTACTTCGACACGGTCGAGATGAAGGGCGGCGGCGACGCGGTCTCGGCCGCCCGCGCCGTGCTCCAGACCGGCGAGTACGACTACGCCTGGAACATGCTGATCGAGGACGAGGTGCTGAAGCGCCTGGAGACCGGCGGCAAGGGCCGGGTCGACGTGGTCTACGGCGGCAAGCTCGAGTTCCTGCTCCTCAACGCCGCCGACCCGAACGTCGAGGTCGACGGCGAGCGCGCCTCGATCACCACCAAGCACCCCGCCTTCTCCGACCCGAAGGTGTGCCAGGCGATGAACCTGCTGGTCGACCGCAAGTCGATCCAGACCTACATCTACGGCCGCACCGGCAAGCCCACCGCCAACACGGTCAACGGCCCGGACCGCTTCGTCTCGAAGAACACGAGCTTCGCCTTCGACCCGGCCAAGGCCAACGCGCTCCTCGACGAGGCCGGCTGGAAGAAGGGCTCGGACGGCATCCGCGCCAAGGACGGCAAGAAGCTCAAGCTGGTCTTCCAGACCTCGATCAACGCCCCGCGCCAGAAGACGCAGGCGATCATCAAGCAGGCGGCCGCCAAGGCCGGCATCGAGATCGAGCTGAAATCGGTGACCGGCTCGGTGTTCTTCTCCTCCGACCCGGCGAACCCCGACACCTGCACGCATTTCTACGCCGACATGGAGATGTACGCCTACAGCATGACGCAGGCCGATCCGGCGATCTGGCTGCTCATGTACGCCTCCTGGGAGGTGGCCCAGAAGGCCAACAAGTGGCAGGGCCGCAACGTCGTGCGCTGGCGCAACGCGGCTTACGACGAGGCCTACAACGCCGCCCAGAGTGAGCTCGACCCGGTCAAGCGGGCGGCGCTCCTCATCAAGTGCAACGACCTCGCGGTCTCCGAGAACGTGCTGCCGCTGATCCACCGCGCCGAGGTCTCGGCGGTGGGCGCCACGCTCACGGCGCCCCGCAGCGGCTGGGACAACGACCTGTCGTTCCTGCCCGACTGGTACAGGGAGGCCTGAGCGGGAGTTGTCGCGCCATGGGCGCCTACATCCTGCGACGCCTCCTGATCGCGATCCCGAGCCTGCTCGGCATCAGCCTGATCCTGTTCACCGTCCTGGCGCTCGCGCCGGGCGACCCGTTCGGCGAGCTCGCCAGCAACCCGAACGTGCCCCCGGAGGTGCGGGCGGCGCTCCGCGTCAAGTTCGGCCTCGATGACCCGATCCTCACCCGCTACCTGCACTGGCTCACCGCCATGCTGCAGGGCGACTGGGGCTTCTCCTTCGCCAGCCGGGTGAACGTCGACACGCTGATCCTGCAGCGGCTGCCCACGACCCTGTTCGTGGTCGGCTCCTCCCAGGTGCTGGCGCTGCTGATCGCGGTGCCGGTGGGCCTCTACGCCGCGCGCCGGCCCTACTCGCTCGCCGACCAGGTCGCCAACACGCTGGCCTTCGTGGGCTTCTCGCTGCCGACCTTCTTCACCGGCCTGCTGTTCATCCTGCTGTTCTCGATCAAGCTCGGCTGGCTGCCCTTCGTCTACCAAGCCGACCTGCCGGGCTCCGGCCTGCCCTGGGTCTGGGCGAATGTCCGGCAGGCGATCATGCCGGTGGCGGTGCTGGGCTTCTTCCAGGCCGCCTCCTACACACGCTACGTGCGCGCCTCGGCGCTCGACGTCGCCCGGCTCGACTACGTCACCACGGCCCGGGCCAAGGGCCTGACCGAGGGCACGGTGACCCGCCGGCACATCGCCCGCAACGCCCTGATCCCGGTGGTGACGCTCGTCGCCCTCCAGATCCCCGCGGTGTTCGGCGGCGCCATCGTCACCGAGCAGATCTTCCGGATCCCCGGCATCGGCTCGCTGCTGATCGACGCGATGCTGTCCAACGACACGCCGGTGGTGATGGCGGTGACCTTCGTGTTCGCCGGCCTCGTCATCCTGTTCAACCTCGTCGCGGACCTGCTCTATGGCTGGCTCGACCCTCGCATCGCCCTCCGATGAGGCGGTGCCCGTCGCCCGCGCGCCGGCCTCGCCGGGGCGGGAGACGTGGCGGCGCTTCCGACGGCACCGGCTGGCGCTCGCCAGCGTCGGCGTGCTGGCGCTCCTCGTCGCCGGCGTGGTGTTCGGCGGCCTGCTCTGGCCGGTCGCCATCGACGACATCGACTTCGCGGCCCAGCTCCAGGGCCCGTCCTGGGACCACCCGTTCGGCACCGACGATCTCGGCCAGGACCTGCTCGCCCGGATGATCTACGGCGGCCGGATCTCGCTCGCGGTCGGCTTCGCCGCCATGGCGGTGGCGAGCCTGATCGGGGTGCTGGTCGGCGCGCTCGCCGGCATGTCGCGCCGGTTCCTCGACCCGGTGCTGATGTGGCTGACCGACCTGTTCCTGTCGCTGCCGCAGCTGCCGCTGCTGCTCCTCGTGATCTACCTGTTCCGCGACAGCCTGAAGGCCGTGTTCGGCAGCCAGGGCGGCGTGTTCCTGATGATCGTCGCGGTGATCGGCGGCCTGCGCTGGATGCCGGTCGCCCGGCTGGTGCGGGCGCAGTTCCTGTCCTTGCGCGAGAAGGAGTTCGTGGAGGCGGCCCGCTCGCAGGGGGCGACGACCGGGCACCTCGTGCGCCGCCACATCCTGCCGAACGCGCTCGGTCCGGTGATCGTGGCGGCCTCGATCGAGGTCTCGTCCGCGATCATCGCGGAATCGACGCTGTCCTTCCTGGGGCTCGGCTTCCCGCCCGACATCCCGACCTGGGGGCGGCTCCTGTTCGACGCCAAGGACCATCTCGACGTCGCCCCGCACTGGGCGCTGTTCCCAGGGGGCGCGATCTTCCTGACGGTGCTGTCGATCAACTTCATCGGCGACGGCCTGCGCGACGCCCTCGACCCGCGACGGGTTCTCTAGCGATGACGGATCCAGTGGACCCGATCCTCTCGGTCTCAGACCTCACCGTCTCCTTCCGCTCGGACGGGCGCTGGCGCGAAGTCGTGCACGGCGTCTCGTTCGACGTGGGCCCGCGCGAGACCGTGGCCCTCGTCGGCGAATCCGGCTCGGGCAAGAGCGTCAGCGCCCTCTCGATCCTGCGCCTCCTGCCGCGGGACGCGAGCCGTATCGGCGGGCGCGTGCGCTTCGAGGGCCGCGAGCTGCTCGCCGCCCCCGAGGCCGAGATGCGGCGGGTGCGCGGCGATTCCATCGCCATGATCTTCCAGGAGCCGATGACCTCCCTGAACCCGGTCCTGACCATCGGCTTCCAGATCGCCGAGGCGCTGATCCGCCACCGGGGCCTGTCGCGGTCCGCGGCCGAGGCGGAGGCGCTCCGGCTCCTCGACAAGGTCCGGATCCCGGCCGCCCGCTCGCGCCTGCACGAGTACCCGCACCGCTTCTCCGGCGGCATGCGCCAGCGGGTGATGATCGCCATGGCGCTCGCCTGCCGGCCGAAGCTCCTCATCGCCGACGAGCCGACCACGGCGCTCGACGTCACGATCCAGGCCCAGATCCTCGACCTCATCAAGAGCCTGCAGGACGAGGAGGGCATGTCGGTCCTGTTCATCACCCACGACATGGGCGTGGTCGCCGAGATCGCCGACCGCACCGTGGTGATGTACCGGGGCCGCGCCGTGGAGGCCGGCCCGACCGCGCGGATTTTTTCCGAACCCACCGAGCCTTATACGCGCGCGCTGCTGGCCGCGGTCCCGCGCCTCGGGACCATGGCGGGCCGGGCCCGCCCGATGCGCTTCCCGGTGGTCGACCGGGCCACCGGCCTCGCGGCACCGACGCCCGAGACCCCCGACACCGTCAGGGCCGCCGAGCGCCCGGTGCTGGAGGTGCGCGACCTGACCACCCGGTTCGACATCCGCTCCGGGCTGCTCGGCCGCGTGACCGGCCGCGTCCACGCGGTGGAGCGGGTCTCGTTCAGCCTCGCGGCCGGCGAGACCCTGGCGCTCGTCGGCGAATCCGGCTGCGGCAAGTCCACCACCGGGCGCTCGATCCTGCGCCTCGTCGAGCCGCTCTCGGGCTCGGTCCTGCTCGACGGCGAGGACATCACGGGCCTCGATGCCGGCACCCTCCGCGCCCGCCGCCAGCGCATGCAGATGATCTTCCAGGACCCATTCGCCAGCCTCGACCCGCGCCTGAGCGTCGGTGCGGCGGTGGCGGAGCCGCTGCTGATCAACCGCATCGCCGCGCCTCGCGAGGCCCGGCGGCGGGCGGAGGATCTGCTCGCCCGGGTCGGGCTTCCGCCCGAGACCGCCGCGCGCTTCCCGCACGAGTTCTCCGGCGGCCAGCGCCAGCGCATCTGCATCGCCCGCGCGCTCGCCCTGAACCCCCGCCTGATCGTCGCCGACGAGGCGGTCTCGGCGCTCGACGTCTCGGTGAAGGCGCAGGTCGTGAACCTGATGCTCGACCTGCAGGCGGAGCTCGGCCTCGCCTACCTGTTCATCTCGCACGACATGGCGGTGGTCGAGCGGGTCAGCCACCGGGTGGCGGTGATGTATCTCGGCGAGATCGTGGAGATCGGCCCCCGGGCCGCGATCTTCGGCGATCCGCGGCACCCCTACACGAAGAAGCTGCTCGCCGCGGTGCCCGTGCCGGATCCGGCCCGGCGGGGCGAGCGGCACGCGCTGCCGGACGACGAGATCCGCAGCCCGATCCGGCCCCCCGACTACGTGCCGCCGGAGCGCCTCTACCGGGAGGTCGCGCCCGGCCACGTCGTGCAGGACTGGGGCACCGAGTGGGACGCGGGCGCCCGCCAGGGCGCGGCCGCCTGAAGCCGGCGGCCCGGACCCTCGCGCGCGATGCCGCGCGGTCCGCGACAGGATCCAGCGTAAAGCTTGCGGTACTGCTCGCAATACGGGCAATGTTGCTCAGAAAGCGATCAGTACCGGTAAGAAATCTTTGATTATTTCCGCATTAATGTCGGCCCTACACACGCGGTGTGTTGCCGCGATGAAGCGGTCGAGAGGCTTCCTTGCGCGCGAGCGATTTCCGATCCTTCCACGAGGCGTCGAAGCGCAGCGGCGTGATCCTGTCGTTCGGCGGAGATCTCTCGGAGAACATCCTGTTCTCGCTCGGGGAAGTGCTGAAGCTGCGCATGCGGCACGAGGAGACCGACGCCGCGGTCGCCAAGCGCGTCTTCTCGATCTTCGTCGAGCAGGCCCAGAACGTGATCCGCTACTCGGCCGACAAGGTCGCGCCCGCCGAGCCGCCGGGCCCCGCCCGGGTCAGCGCCGGCATGATCGCCGTCGGCACCGAGGAGGGGCGGTTCTTCGTGGTCTGCGGCAACGAGGTCGGCAGGACCGAGGTGCCGCGGCTGCGCGAGCGGCTCGACGAGATCGCCACCCTGTCGAGCGACGAGCTCAGGAAGGTCTACCGCGAGAAGCTGCGCCAGCCGCCGGACGAGGGCAGCCTCGGCGGCAGCATCGGACTGATCGAGATCGCCCGCCGGTCGAGCGCCCCGGTCGAGTACGACTTCCAGGATCTGGGCGCGGAGCGCAGCCTGTTCTGCCTCAAAGCCTTCATCTGAGGATCGCACGGACATGGACCGCATCACGCTGCCCCGGACCGAGCGCTCGCCCGAGGTCGATTTCGACTTCGCGTCGGGGCGGCTCGTCCTGCGCGGCGAATCCTACCCGGAGGACGCCGCCGCATTCTTCGGCCCGCTGCTGCAGGCCCTGCGCGGCCACCTCGCGGCGACCGAGGCGAGCCCGATCACCTTCGACGTCGCGCTCGCCTACTTCAACTCGTCGAGCGCCAAGGCGCTGATGAACCTGTTCATGCCCCTGGAGGACGCCGCCGCCGAGGGGCGCCCGGTGACGATCCGCTGGATGTTCGGCGCCGACGACGACGTGATCCAGGAGGCCGGCGAGGATTTCGCGGCCGACTTCGCGCATGCCCGGTTCGAGATGATCGCGAGCGTCCCCGCGTGAGCCCGCACCGGGCACCGGCCCACGATCTCCTGTCCGAGCCGGCGGACGCCTTCAGCCTGTTCGACACCGAGGAGGCCGTTCTCGGCCGATCCGAGGTGATGCTGGCCCGCCTCGCCGAGGTCGGCGACGGGGTGCGGGAGCTCGCCGGCGCCTACCGGCGCAGCTACCACGAGCAGCGCCGGCTGGTGCGGCTGAGCGACCGGATGCAGCTCGACCTGCACCGCGCCAACCAGCGGATGGCCGAGCAGCAGCGCGCCCTGCGACACCTCAACGACGCCCTCTCGGCGGAGATCGAGCACCGGGCGCGCCTCGAGGCCGAACTCCGCCGCCTCGCCGACACCGACCATCTCACCGACGCCCTGTCGCGCCGCCGCTTCCTGCAGATCTGCGAGGAGGTCTGGGCCCGGACCCAGTCGGGCGACACGCCCTCCAGCGTGCTGATGCTCGACCTCGACCGCTTCAAGCTGATCAACGACCGCTACGGCCACAGCGCGGGCGACACGGTCCTCAAGGCCTTCGTCGAGACCTGCCGCGACAGCCTGCGCGCGGTCGACGTGATCGGCCGCATGGGTGGTGAGGAATTCGCCATCCTCGTCACCGGCACCGTGATGGCCGAGGCGCAAGTCATCGCCGAGGCGCTCCGCCGCGCGGTGGCGCAGCGGCCGGTGCGCCTGGAGCACGGCCCGCTGCCGATCTCGGTGAGCATCGGCCTCGCGGCGTTCGGCCCGAGCGAGTCGATGTCGGCGACGCTCCGGCGGGCCGACGCGGCGCTCTACGCTGCCAAGCATGCCGGCCGCGACTGCGTGCGCTGCGCGGCCGAACCGGGCGCGTCCCTGATCTGAGGCGCCGCGCGCCCGGCCTCGGAGCGGAACCGCTGTGACACGGAGTGACGTCGCGTGAGCGGACCTGACACGGCCCTAGACAGCCCGCGTCCCGCCGGGGGGATCCGCGGCGCGCGACCGCTGCGGACCGGGGATGCCCTGGCGCGGCTCGGCTTCGCCGACATCGATCCGGTCCCGGCCGCCGGCGGCGCCGGGCGCGCGGGCGGCCTGCGCGGGGCCGGCCCGATCCGCCGGGGCGATCCCCTGTCGAAGCGCGGCTTCGCCGACGTGCTGGCCGCGGGCGCGCCCGCGGACGAGCTGATGAAGCCCGGCGCCCTGCGCGGGGCGGCCCGAGGCCGCGACCTCGACAGCCTGTCCCACACCCTGTTCCTGCGCATCTACCCGGTGATCGGCGCCCTCCTGCTGCTGACCCAGCTCGGGATCGCCTGGGTAACCTACACCGACCAGCTCCGGCTGTACGGCGACCGGGCGCATCTCCTCGCCCGGCTCACCGCCGCGGCGATCGCGCGGCCCGACTGGGCGCGCGACCCGGACGCCTACGACGGCCCGCTCAAGGCCCTGGCCGCCGAGCCCGATTTCACCCACGCCGTCCTGCGCGACGCCACGGGCCACGTCGTCGGAACGGCGGGCGCGGCGCCCCCCGCGCGGGGCTGGTCCACCCTCTCGGCCCAGGCCGACCTGTCGGTGCCCGGCCGCGCCGGCCCGGCGGGCAGCCTGACCGTCACGGTCTCCACGAAGGCGCTGCGGGACAACGCGGCGTGGCAGGTGATGCTCGCCCTCGGCGCCAGCGTCGGGCTGATGATCGCCTTCGTGGTCACCCTGCACGCCACCGTGCGCCGCCACGTCATGGCGCCGCTGATGCGGCTGCTGCTCGCCATGCGGGAGATCGAGCACAAGCGCTGGACGACCGTGGAGCTCGGGGGCGCCTACCGGCCGAGCAACGAGATCGACGTCATCAGCCAGGCCTTCAACCGCATGGTCGAGGGCCTGCGGAGCGGCGACGCCGCCAAGCAACTCCTCGTCGAGCTGGAGCAGGCCCACGACAGGCTGGAGCGCGCCAACCGCCAAGTGGTCGAGAGCATCGGCTACGCTCGGCGCATCCAGGATTCGGTGCTGCCGGACCGCAACGCCCTGGCGGGCGCGGGGGTCGAGGTCGCGGTGCTGTGGGAGCCGCTCCACGTCGTCGGCGGCGACTATTTCTGGCTGGAGGAGATCGACGGCCTCTGCGTGATCGCGGTGGCCGACTGCACCGGCCACGGCGTGCCCGGCGCGTTCCTGACCCTGATCGTCGCGACCGCCCTCGACCGGCTGCTGCACGAGCGCGGCCTGCGCGCGCCGGCGGCGATCCTGGCCGGGCTCGACGCGATGGTCCGCACGCAGCTCCGCCAGGACGGCCGCGGCGCCGAATCGGATGACGGGCTCGATTGCGGCCTGTGCGTCTGGGACCGCGCGGCCGGGACGCTGCACTTCGCCGGCGCCGGCCTGTCGCTCACGGTGGTCCGGGACGGCGTGGCCGAGCGCGTCCGCGGCGGCCGCCGGGGGCTCGGCTACCCGCGCCCCGCCCGAGACGGGCAGCCGGAGGACGTCGTCGCGGACATCGCCGTTCCGGTGGCGGGCGCCACCTTCTACCTGATGACGGACGGCATCACCGACCAGATGGGCCGCGCGGCGCCCGACCGGGCGCCGCGGCTCCTCGGCCGGCGCGGCGTGGCCGACAGCCTCCTGCGCCACGCCGACCTGCCCCTCGCCGCCCAGACCGTGGCCCTCGAGGCCGATCTCGACGCCTATCGCGGGACCGAGGCCCGGCGGGACGACATGACCCTGGTGGCGTTCCGGCTTCCTCCGGCGACGGCCGCCGGCTGAGACCGGCCGTCTTCCCTCGGGGCCATCGATGCCAGGTGCGCATCGATCGATCCAACAATGACGTTGGACAGGCCGTCCGGCCTGCGCCACTCCTGGGCCCGGCCCCGGGAGAGCCGTCGCGGTCGCCGCCGAGAGGCACCGCCAAGAACCGCCTCCGGGGCTTCCAGCGCGCGCCCGCGCGGACAAGACCTGGAGGAAACCATGGCTGAGGACGCCGTCACCGGGATCCGCCTGCGGTCCGTCGCCCTGCCGCTGAGGACCCCGATCAGCGACGCCAAGGTGCTCACCGGCCGCCAGAAGCCGATGACCGAGATCGCGATCCTGTTCTGCGAGGTCGAGAGCCGGGAGGGCCATCGCGGCCTCGGAATCAGCTATTCCAAGCGCGCCGGCGGGCCGGGCCAGTTCGCCCATGCCCGCGAGATCGCTCCGGCGCTGCTCGGGGCGGATCCGAGCGACATCGCCAAGGCCTGGGACACGCTCGCCTGGGCCGGCGCCTCGGCCGGCCGCAGCGGCCTCGCCGTCCAGGCGATCGGCGCCTTCGACGTGGCCCTGTGGGACCTCAAGGCGCGGCGGGCCGGCCTGTCGCTCGCCAAACTCCTCGGGGCGCAGCGCGACTCGGTGCGCTGCTACAACACCTCGGGCGGCTTCCTGCACACGCCGCTGGAGGAGCTGCTCGTCAACACCGACCGCGCCCGGGCGAAGGGCATCGGCGGCATCAAGCTTAAGGTCGGCCAGCCGGACTGGGCCGAGGATATCCGCCGGGTCTCGCGGGTGCGCGAGCATCTGGGCGACGCCTTCCCGCTCATGGTCGACGCCAACCAGCAATGGGACCGGCCGACCGCGATGCGGATGGGCCGGACCTTCGAGCGCTTCAACCTGATCTGGATCGAGGAGCCCCTCGACTGCCTGGATGCCGCCGGGCACGCGGCCCTGGCCGCCGCCCTCGACACGCCGGTCGCCACCGGCGAGATGCTGACGAGCGTCGCCGAGCACTGGGACTTCATCCGCCAGGGCGGCGCCGACTTCCTGATGCCCGACGCGCCGCGGGTCGGCGGCATCACGCCCTTCCTCAAGGTGGCGGCGCTCGCCGAGTTCGCCGGGCTGACGATCGCGCCGCACTTCTCGATGGAGCTGCACATCCACCTCGCCGCCGCGCTGCAGCGGGAGCCCTGGGTCGAGCATTTCGAGTGGCTGGAGCCGCTGTTCAACGAGCGGCTGGAGCTGGAGGACGGCCGCATGCGCGTGCCGACCCGGCCGGGCCTCGGCCTCTCCCTGAGCGAGCAGGCGCTGGCCTGGACGCGCGAGACCGCCGGGTTCGGCAGCCTCGGCTGAGCGCACGGGGAGGGGACGCTCCGAGGCCGGCCGACCCGGATCGTCCGATCCTCCCCCCATCCCGCGGTGCGGCCGCGCGGCGGCCGCCTCGAAGGAGCTCTCCGCCGGGGCCGCGACGCGTCACCTCAGGACGAGGGTCGGACCTCGTCGTGCCGCGCTCCGCCCGAGCGGGCACAGCGAAGGCCCGTTCCGTCCCGACCACGCCGTCGGGCGGCCCACCGGGGCCGTGGACCGGAGCCGCCTGTACCAGTGTCCGCCGCCCGGAATCGGCCGCCGGTGCGCGCGCGACGATATCCTGACCTGGAAAATGACATAGGCCGCTTTTTCAAGGCGGTCAGCGAAGTAAAACCGTGACCTTGTCGCGGGGTGGCGTCCGCGATCGATTGCCGATACGCTGCGTTTCTGTCGTCGCGATCCTCTCATTTGAAAATTTACAAAGAACAGATCTGGAGTGACCGGTCCATGTCGTGTGTCGAAGGAGAAGGTCATCGCCGCGTCCCGGGCGGCACGCGCGCGGGGCCCGGCGCGACGCGGCCGGTCGCGCGTTCCGAGGCGGCGGGCAAGATCGTCAACCGCCACGGCGATCACGCCTGTCGCCTGCGGCTGACCGCCGGCGCCGCGCCGATGCTGACCCGATGAGTCCTCCCGGCCATCTGTCGCGCCGCGCGCTCCTGGCCGCCGCGGCGGCCGGGGCGCTCGTCCCGCGCGCCGCCGCCGCGCAGGCGGCCGCCCGCATCGCCGCCCTGGGCGGGGCCGTCACCGAGATCCTCTACCGCCTCGGCGCCGGCGGCCGGATCGTCGCGGTCGACACGACCAGCCTCTACCCGCCCGAGGCGCTGCGCGAGAAGCCGAGTGTCGGCTACCTGCGGGCGCTCTCGGCCGAGGGCCTTCTGGCGCAGCAGCCCGACCTGATCATCGCCGCCGAGGGGGCCGGGCCGCCGGCCGTCCTGGCGCAGCTGCGCGAGGCCGGGCTGCGCGTCGAGACGGTGACGGAGCCGCCGAATCCCGAGGGCGTGCTGGACAAGATCGAGACGGTCGGGCGCCTCGCCGGCCTGGAGCGCGAGGCCGAGGCGCTCGAGACCGAGGTCCGCGCGCGCTTCGCCGACCTCGCGACCCGGCGCGCCCGGATCGCCCGGGCGGCCCGGGCCCTCGTCGTCCTGTCGGTCCAGGGCGGCCGGACCGTCGTCGGCGGCACCGGCTCCTCGGCGGACGGCATCCTGGCCCTGGCGGGCATCGGCAACGCGGCCGCGGGCCTGGAAGGCTTCAAGCCGATGACCGACGAGGCCATCGTGGCCGCCGCCCCCGACGCGGTGGTGATGATGCAGAACGGGCCCGAGCCGCCGAAGCCCGAGAGCATCTTCTCCCCCGGCACGGCCCTCGGCCAGACGCCGGCGGCGGCGCGGGGGCGGCTGGTGGCCATGGACGGCCTCTACCTCCTCGGGTTCGGGCCGCGCACGCCCGAGGCCGCCACCGACCTGATGCGGGCGCTCTACCCGGACCTGCCGCGTGACTGAGCCGCGCGGCGGCGGGCGGGGCGCGTGAGCCGCCGCGCGGCGCCCTGGGTGCTGGGTGTCCTGGCGGCCCTGGTGCTCGCCGCCGCCCTGCTCTCGGTGAGCCTCGGGGCGATCCCCATCCCGCCGGACCGGGTCTTCGCGGTCCTGATCGGGGAGGGGAGCGATCCGGCCCGCGCCCGCGACGGGCTTGTGATCCTCTCGATCCGCCTGCCCCGCACCCTGCTCGGGCTGCTGGTCGGGGCCGGGCTGGCGGTCTCGGGGGCGCTGATGCAGGGGCTGTTCCGCAACCCCCTGGCCGATCCGGCGCTGGTCGGGGTCTCGTCGGGGGCGGGGCTCGCGGCCGCGGTGATCATCGTCCTGGGCGACCGGATCCTCGCCGGGCTGGGGCTTCCCGGGCCGCTGCCCTACGCCGCGCTGCCGGCCGGAGCCTTCCTCGGCGGCCTGTGCGCGACCCTCATCCTCTACGCCCTCGCCACCCGGTCCGGGCGCACCGCGGTGGCGACGATGCTGCTCGCGGGGATCGCGCTGGGGGCGCTGAGCGGCGCGCTGACCGGCCTGCTGACCTTCGTCAGCGACGACCGGCAACTGCGCGATCTCGCCTTCTGGTCCCTGGGCAGCCTCGGCGGGGCCACCTGGTCCAAGGTCGCGGCCTCGGCGCCGCTGATCCTGCCGGTGCTGGCCGCGGTCCCGCTCCTCGGCCGCGGCCTGAACGCCCTCGTCCTCGGCGAGGCCGAGGCGTTCCATCTCGGCGTCCCGGTGGAGCGGCTGAAGCGCGCCTGCATCGTGCTGGTGGCGGTCGCGGTGGGCGCCAGCGTGGCGGCGGCGGGGGTGATCGGCTTCGTCGGCCTCGTGGTGCCGCACGCCCTGCGGCTGCTGATCGGCCCGGGGCACCGGCTGCTGCTGCCGGCCTCGGCACTCCTCGGCGGCGCCTTCCTGGTCCTCGCCGACGTGGTGGCGCGCCGCGTCGCCGCGCCCGCCGAGCTGCCGATCGGGATCGTCACAGCGCTGGTCGGCGCGCCGGTCTTCCTGTGGCTGCTTCTCGGCCGGGTGCGACCGGACGATGTCTGACGATGTCTGACAATGTCTGATCCGGCCCTGCTCACGGCCCGCGACCTGACCGTCACGGTGGCGGGGCGCGACCTCGTGCGCGACGTCTCCCTGGCGGTGGCGGGCGGCACCCTGCAGGTGATCGTCGGCCCCAACGGGGCCGGCAAGTCGACCCTCGTCCGCCTGCTCAGCGGCGCCATGGGCCCGACCCGGGGCAGCGTCGCCTATGACGGTGCGCCCGTGGCGACGATCCCGCCCTGGCGCCTCGCCGCGACGCGGGCGGTGCTGCCGCAGGCGGCGCGCCTCGCCTTCCCGTTCGCGGCGGCCGAGGTCGCCCGGATCGGCCTCGACGGCATCGGCCGGGGCCTCGGGGCCCGCGACCGGGCGGCGATCCTGGCCCGGGCCCTCGCGCGGGCCGACGTGGCGCATCTCGCCGACCGGGCCTACCCGACCCTCTCGGGCGGGGAGCAGGCGCGGGTGCAGTTCGCCCGCGTGCTCTGCCAGCTGGAGGCCGGCCGCACGGTGGCGGACCGGCAGGTGCTGTTCCTCGACGAGCCGACCGCGAGCCTCGACCTCCGGCACCAGGGCGCGCTGCTCGACGCCGCCGCCGGGCTGGCGGCGACCGGCGTCGCCGTGGTGGCGATCCTCCACGACCTCAACCTCGCGGCCGCCTACGCCGACCGGCTGCTGGTGCTGGACGGGGGCCGGCTGGTCGCCAGCGGGCGGCCGGCCGAGGTCCTGACCGACGACCTCATCGCCGGGGTCTTCGGCGTCCGCTGGCCGGTCGGGCGGGTGCCGCCGGGCGGTCAGCCCTTCCTGCTACCGCACCGGGGCGCGCCCGGTCGGCGCGGCTAGCGATAGCGCGACGGGTGGTATTCCCGGTAGCTCAGGCCGATCACGGCCGCGAGCAGGCCGGCTCCCCGGCACAGCGTGTAGCCGCCGCCGATCAGGGTCGCCGGCCTGAGGGACAGGCCGGCGATCCCGAGCCGCAGAAGGCCGCCGCCGAGGCGCACGAAGCCGCGGCCCGCGTTGGCGAGCCGGCCGCCCACCGTTTCCGGGCGGAGCCGGCCGAGATAGGCCTCGACGCTGCCGCTGCGGTACCAGCGCGCCAGCAGCCAGCGCACCCGCATCCGGTGCGTCGGGATGCTGTCGTAGACCACGGCCGTCTCGGCCCAGGCGATCCGGTGCCCGGCGAGCATCAGGGCCCGGAAGAAGAACGTGTCCTCGCCGCCCATCGTGTTGAAGCGCATGTCGAAGGACAGGCCCAGCGCCCGGATCACCCGCAGGTCCAGGAGCGCGTTGGCGGTGTAGCCGTCCTCCACGTAGCCGTCGCGGACCGGCAGGCGCTTGGCGAAGAAGCCCCCGGCGGCCGCCCAGGCGGGCGGAACCCGGTCGAAGAACGGCACGACCGGCCCGACGCAGGCCGCGACGCCCGCGGCGAGGGCGGTCTCGAGCAGGTTGTGGAGCCAGTCGCGGTCGGGAAACTCGTCGTCGTCGATCAGAGCGACCCAGTCCGCGCCGGCCGCGGAGGCCTCAGCGAGGCTGCGGTTGCGGACCGCGGCGAGGCCGCGGGTCTCCTCCCGGGCGTAGGTGACGGGGAAGCGGCCGGTCGCCCGGTAGGCCTCCACCACCGGGACGGCGGCGCGGCTGCGCCCGTTGTCGATGATCAGGATGCGCAGGGCGGTCTCTGCGAGGCTGCCGAGCCGCTGCTGGTCCAGGGCCTTGAGCAGGCGCGCCAGCCCCACGGGCCGCTCGCAGGTGCAGATGCAGATGCACAGGCGCATCGTCTTACCTCTGTCCGATCGGGTGGGCGTGCGGCCGCGGCCGCAGGCGCTTGCCCGCCGCCGCCAGCAGCGTCGCGGCCAGGAACCGCCAGATCCGGGGATGCCGGAGCGCCAGGGTCGCGCCCGCGCGCCAGCGGCCGGCCTGGGCCGCCTCGATGACCTGGGCGATCAGCCGCGTCACCGCGAGGCCGTCGCGGTAGGCGCGGCTGCCGTGGCGGATCTCGGCGGAGCGCGACCGCGCCTCGGCGAGGCGGCCGTGCTCGGCCCGGGCCGCGAAGGCCGCGTCGAGGCGCGCGATGTCGGCCTGGCGCAGCCGGTGCGACAGGGAGGTGGGCCCGCGCCGGTAGCCGTAGCCCGCGTAGGTGGTGACCACGAACCGCGCCCCCGCCGCGAGGGCTTCCAGGCACAGCAGGAAATCTTCCCCGATCCGGACGCCCTCGTCGTACCGGATGCCGTGCCGGCGCAGAATCTCGGCGCGCATCATGGGCTTGAGGTAGCCGAGCTTGGTCACCCGGCTGAGCAGCTGGTTGCTGGCGATGTACTTGGCGAGGTCGATCTCGAACAGGTACGGCTCCCGGCCCCCCTCCAGCATGCCCGGCCCCTGCGGGTCGAACATGTCGGTGAACGGGATCGGGTTGTCGGCGACGATGTCGGCATCCGCCGCGAGCGCGAGATCGAGCAGGGTTCGGGTGCGGTCGGGCAGGATCAGGTCGTCGGCGTCGAGGATCGCGATCCACCGGCCCCGGGCGGCGTTCAGCGCCGCGTTCCGGGCGCTCGACGGGCCCCGGGGCGTGCCCGGTCCGGCATCGGCGAGAGGAATGACGCGAACCCGCGGATCGGCTTCCGCCAGGCGCGCCAGCACGGAGGCGGTCCCGTCCCGCGAGCCGTCATCGACCGCCACCACCTCCACGGCGACGCCGGTCTGGGCGAGGGCGGAACGGATGGCCGTCTCGATCCAGGGCGCCGCGTCGTGCGCGGCCATGATGAAGGAGACGTCCACGAAGGTGCCCCGAGCATCGGACAAGAGTTGATCCGCCATCGCGCTTCCTGGGCCGCCGGGCGCGGCCTCCGAGACCGCCCCCGACTTTGGCCGGAAGCGATCGGCGCGCACGACGCTCAAAGGGCGTAGGGCGGCCGCCATCCCCTCCCATTGCGGGGGATGGCCCCGACGGCCGGAACAGGTCAGTGCGTGTCGGGGGCTGTGTCGCCCGCGGGGCGGGAATTCCGGACGCTGAGGCCCTTCGCCAAAATCGTCCGGACGTGGGCGCGCAATTTTTGTTTTCTCTCCGCCGAGGCAGGAGAATCTTTTTTGAGGCTCGAATCGCCGGAGGCTGCCATGTCGAACGCCCCTGAGGCCCGTCACCGCGCGCCGCCATCGCCGAAGCGGCCGCAAGGGTGATCGGCGATACCTATAATGGATTATTTGGCTGGAATCTCGACATTATTGCAACGCAACCAACGAAAACAGTTTTGATGTTTGTTAAGGTTTATGTCTCCTACTGAGCATTGTCGGACGTGGGCGAACTACGTAGGTAGTATCCGAGGGCCCTCCCGAGGGCGGAAATCAGGGAGGAGATGAGTGCCCAGTCGCTTCTATTTCGACATCGAGAACGGCGAGGAGACGATCCGCGACGCGCAGGGCGTGGAAGCCGCGGACTTGGCCGAGGCGCTCGCGGAGGCCCGCAGCGTGATCGACGAAATGGCGGGTGAACTGGAGGTCGCGGGACCGGCCGGCGCGTGGACGCTCGTCGTGCGCGACGCCACCGGCGCGGAGGTCGGCCGGGTGCCGATCAAGGGCTGAGCCGGGGACGCGCGAGCGGATTACGGGCCGACCAGCGCGGAGGCGCCGACCCGCCGGCGCGGGGCCCGCAGCAGCCGGCGTGCGGGCCGCTCCAGGAGCCGCCACGACAGTTCGGCCAGCAGCAGCGTCAGCATCAGGTCGAGCGCCATGGAGACCGAGCGCGGTCCGGCGACGTCGAGGCCGACGAGGGCCAGCACCCGCTCCGCGTGGAGCGGCACGTGGAACAGGTAGGCGGCGTAGCTGATCACGCCGATCCGGCGCAGCCACGGGATCTCCAGGAGGGCGACCGCGCGGCCCTCTCGCGCCTCGACCACCTGCAGCAGCAGCAGCGCCGCCAGGACGCCGCTGAGGCGGCCGAGAACGAGCCACCAGCCGGTCGGCGCGATCAGGAGCGGCAGGGCCACGAACAGGGCCAGCACGCCGGCCAGGGCGGCGTCGCGGGCGAGCCAGGCCGGGAGCGGCCGGGTGCGCAGGCCGGCGAGGCCGCCCAGCGCGATCAGTCCGACATTGGCCAGGGTGTCGACGTCGAAGCACCGCGGCGCAGCGCCCGCCCGCCACAGGGCACCGTGCGCCAGGACGCTGATCCCGACCAGGAGCCAGCACAGCGTGCCGAGGTGGCGCCGCGGCAGGAACAGGGCCGCCGGCGCGAACAGCAGGTAGAATTGCTGCTCGACCGCGAGGCTCCAGAGATGGCCGAGCTCGGTGCCCCAGCCGTTCAGCTCGATGTAGATGTTGGTGACGTAGAACCACGTCGCGAGCTTGAACGCGTCGTTGCCGAGACTGGCCGGGTCGCCGGTCCGGACCGTGTAGAGCACGAACAGGAAGACGTAGTAGACCGGCACGATCCGGGCGACGCGATTCCGGTAGAACAGCCCGAGGCTGCCGAGCGGGGTCGACGCGCCCGCCTCCACGGCCGTGCGGGCCGCGGCGAGGATCCGGACGATCAGGAAGCCGCTCAGGACGAAGAACAGCCACACGCCGGCCGTGCCGAGGGCCTCGGTCCTCGGGCTCGGCGCCTTGTGGCTGACGAAGACCATCAGGAACGCCAGGGCCCGCAGGCCGTCGAACCCGTTGATGCGGCGCTCTGAAGGGGCCACGGCGCGTCCTGTCCGGTGATCGACCGCGCCGCGCCGGGGCAGAACGCGCCCGCGCGGCCGGGTCCGGCCGGGAGGGCCGGGCAGCCCGGTTTAGACCGGCCCCCGCGCGGGGGCCCTTACCTCGATCGGCGGACGGGACCTCCCCGAAAGCGGTCCCGCCGCCCGGTAGGGCCGTCAGCGGCGGCGGATGAGCAGGACGACGAGGCCGACGGCGACGGCCGCCCCGGCCTGGGCGGCCAGCAGCGCGAGCAGGAACCCCTTCGGTAGAACAACCGCGAAACCGATCGCTCCTCCAATCAGTGCAGCGAACACCAGCACGACCAGCAACGCCTTACCTCCATTGATGGATCGGCGGCCGTCTTGTTGCCGAACCGGTCGTGGGCCCAGTGTTGTCGCAAGGGTTCCGCCTGCGATCGACGCCCCTTCGGACCGGCCGAGCGCCGCCGAAGCCGGCTGCGGCGAGGCTGGCCGAACCGGCCGGCTGCGCACGTCGCTCCGCAAGTTCCGATCCCGTCTCACCCCGAGTCAAGGAGCCGACATGTTGCGCCCGGCTGGGACCCCGACGCCGATCGAGTCGTCGACGCCGCAGGATATGGTCGAGACGCTGAACGAGGCGTTGGTCAAGACATTGCCGGCCCCGCGGCAGGCCGGCCCCGGCCTCCGGGCGAGCTGGGCGATGAAGCGCGTCCTCGACGCGACGATCGCGCTGACGGCGCTCTTCCTGCTTCTGCCCCTGCTGCTGTTCATCGCCCTGCTGATCTGGGGCAGCGACGGCCGGTCGCCGATCTTCCGACACAAGCGCCTCGGCCGGCACGGGCGCCCCTTCGGATGCCTGAAGTTCCGGTCCATGGTCGCGGACGGCGACGCGGTGCTGGCGCGGCATTTCGCCGAGAATCCCGATGCTCGGGCGGAGTGGGAGGCGTCCTTCAAGCTCACCCACGATCCCCGCGTCACGGCGCTGGGCCATGTCCTGCGCAAGACGTCCCTCGACGAGCTGCCGCAGCTCTGGAACGTGCTGCGCGGCGAGATGAGCCTCGTGGGGCCGCGGCCGATCGTCCAGGCCGAGGTCGTGCGCTACGGCGCCGACTTCACCGCCTGCTTCTCCGTTCCGCCGGGCCTGACCGGCCTCTGGCAGGTCTCCGGGCGCAGCGACACGGGCTACGCCGAGCGCGTCGCCCTCGATTGCGCCTATGCCAGCCAGTGGAGCCTCCGCCGCGACCTCGCCATCCTGCTCAAGACGGTTCCGGCCGTGCTGAGCCAGCGCGGCAGCCGCTAGGGCCATGACCGGGCGGCCGCGCCGCGCCCGCCGCGCCCGCCGCGGAGCGCGCCGATGAAGGGCATGATGCTCAACGCCCTGCTGGGCGTGATGCTGGGCCGCTTCGGCTCCGTCTGGCGGCTGCTGGTCTTCGTCCCGATCGTCGCGGCCGAGGTCGGCTACGGCCTCCTCGTCTACAACCTGAGCGCCGGCGCGTGCCTGCGGCGCGGGACGGCGCTGCTGGTCTGCGGGCAACTGGCCTTCCTGCTCGGCGCCCTGCTGCGGCCCATCGCCAACGAGCGGTGAGCCGTCCGGGCCCGGTGCGGCCCGGCGCGGCGAACCGGACACGTCAGGCCGGATCCTCCTCGGCGGCCGGCGCCTGAAGGCAGAGCCGCCAGAACTCCACGAAGCCGGCGGCGTACGCGGCGATGACGAGGCTCGACCAATGCATCGCGTGGCTCCGGGCGCGTTCGAGGGCCCAGCCTGCCGCGGAGACGTTAAGATTTAGTCCGGCCCGGTGTCGGTTCCGGTGTCCGGAGCCCGGTTCCGGTGTCCGGAGTCCGGTGCGGTGTCATGTGTGGTCCGATGCCCGGGGCGGTCGCCGGTGCGGCGTCCGCCCGACGGTGCGGCTAGCGGCAGACGATCGATTCCTTGAAGCCGCACGGATCGCCCATCCGGGTGAACGCGACCCGCTCGAACAGCGCGGTGACCGGCTGTCCCGAATACTCCGTCGGTCCGAGCCACGACGCGAAGTCCGGGCCCTGTCCCGACCAGACGCTGAGCATGATCTTGCTCGGATGGGAGGGAAGCGGCCGGTCGGGCGTGCCGACGACCTCGCGCAGCAGGCGTCCGTTGACGTACCAGCGCAGGCGGTCGGGCAGCCACTCGAAGGCGTAGTCCGCGGTGGTGGTCGCGGCGTCGAAGCCGAGGGCGTCGAGGCTGACGTGCTCGCCGACGCCGCCGACGAAGTAGTTGAGCTGGACCTTGCTCGTGTCCTTGCCGAGCCACTCGAAATCGATCTCGTCGTTCGTCCGCCGGTCGCCGTTGTCGGGGCCGTTATAGGTGAAGAACGCCGAGACCATGCCGGACCCGGTGCCCGCCCGCATCCGGACCTCGTAGGTGCCGTAGCCGTAGCGCTCGCGGGTCTGGATCTCGGCGCAGCTGAAGGGGCGCTCCTTGTAGGTGATGTCCGTCAGGGACAGCGAGAGTTCGCCGGGCGTCGCGATCCGGGCGCGGTGCTTCGACCACGTGCAGCCCTGCCAGTCGCCGTTGACCCAGCCGTCCGAGACGTACCAGCGGCGTTCGTTCAGGGTGCTGAACAGCTCCACGAAGGATGCGCCGCCCTGGGCAGCCTGGGCCGCGGCGGGAGAGGCGGGAGAGGCGGCCTGGGCCGCGGCCGGCGGCGCGGCGGTCTCGCCCGCGCTCGCGGGATAGGCCTGCAGGAGAAGCGTCGCCGCCACGCAGAGGCGGCGGCCCGGGCCGGACCAGATCGTCATGCGCACGTCCTCAAACCAGTCGCCGCAGGATCGCGGCGGCGCGCATCGTAGCGGCGGGGGCGGCTCCGGCCGGGGATCATTCGGACGATCCGGCCCGGGGCCGGCCCACTCCTTTCGGACGATCTCGCGCGCCGCGCCGGGATCGCCCTACCGTGCCGGCGGACCGGCCGCGGTGCGGACCGGCCGGAGAGTCGCGGAGTCGTCCGGTGCGCAGCTTAGAGGCCTCGTCCCCCGTCCCGGAGGTCTGCGTCATCATCGCGGCCCGGGACGCCGCGGACACGATCGCGACCGCCGTCGCCTCGGCGCTCCGGCAGCCGGAGGTCGCCGAGGTCATCGTCGTGGACGACGCCTCCGCGGACCCGACCGGCGCGGCCGCCGCGGCGGCCGACGACGGTACCGGCCGCCTGCGGATTATCCGGCTCACCGAGAATGTCGGACCCGCCGAGGCCCGGAACCGCGCCATCGCGGCCGCCCGCGCCCCGCTGCTCTGCATCCTCGACGCCGACGACTACTTCCTCGAGGGCCGGCTCGGCCGGCTCCTCTCCGCGCCCCGGACCTGGGATCTGATCGCCGACGACATCGTCATGGTCCGCGGCCGCGAGGCGGCCTCCGCCGCCGGCCTCGTCACCGGACCGGGGCGGCCGCAGCGGCTCACCCTCGCGGCCTTCGTGACCGGCAACATCCCCCGTCCCGGCGCGAGCCGGCGCGAGCTCGGCTTCCTGAAGCCGATCATGCGGCGGGGTTTCCTGGACCGGCAGGGGCTGCGCTACGACGCGCGCCTGCGGCTCGGGGAGGATTACGCCCTCTACGTCGAGGCGCTGGCGGCCGGGGCGGTGTTCGCCGTGACCGCGCCCTGCGGCTACGTCGCGGTCGAGCGGTCGAACTCGCTGAGCGCGCAGCACCGGACGGACGACCTCGGGGCGATGCTGGCCTTCGACGACGCCATGCTGGGCCGGCCGGGTCTCGCCCCGGAGGCGCGGGTGGCCCTCCGGGCCCACCGCGCCGCCACGGCGCGGCGCTGGCAGCACCGGCGCGTCCTCGACCGGCGGCGCGCCCAGGGCTACGCGGCGGCCCTGCGGGAGCTGCTCGGCACGCCCCTGGCGTGGCGCCACATCCTGTCGGTGACCCTGGCGGACAAGCTCGCGCGCCTCGTGCCCGCGTCCGTGCCGGAGCGGGAGACCGGTCCGCGCCTGCTCCTCGGACCGGAGCGCCGCCTCGAGCCGGCGCGCTGAGCCGGCGCCGGGCCGGGCCGACAGCGGCGCGTCAGCGCTCCTCCCTGCGCGCCCGCACGGCCGCCACGTCGGACCGGACCTCGTCCAGCGCGCTGCGGACCCGCTCCAGGGCCGTCGAGACCGTCGCGTCCAGGTCCGGATCGACGGCGTCCGGCGCCGTGCCGTGACGGAAGCCGTCCAGCAGGTAGGGCATCATCTTGCCGTGGAGCGCCGTGTAGGCACCGGGACTGGACAACTCGTAGACGACCGCGAGAGCGTGATAGGCTCGGACGAGAACCTCGAGCGCGACATCCGCGCTGCGCGCCCCCCGATCGCAATCATCGTTGCCCATCATCGTGCTTGATAATTTATTGCTGCCCCGTCCGCCGGGTAACATGCCCACTTAAGACTGTCGACGTCGGGAGCCATTGCAATCTTCGATCCCCTATGGCGCGGGGCCGTTTATCCGCGCGCCATGGCTCGACTGCAACAGTCGCTGAATAGCGGGGGGCAATTCAAGGTCTCGTCTAGCCACGGAGCTGCCGCGTCGGCCGGATCATTGTGGCGATCTTGGTCTCGACCTCGACCAAAACGCTGTTCACAAGGTGAAGGGCGCCGTCAACTGTACCGGTTGTCAGGCTCTCGTCGCGGCTCGTCTCCTGGATGATGCGGAAATTGTCCTCGACGAACGCGCGGATCTTCTGCTGGACGTCGACGAACTCTCCCGGATGGGCCGTCTCGTAGAGGAGCGCCAGGGCCAGGTAGGCGCGCCCCACCATGTCCAGCGCCAGGGTCGTGCTGACCTCAGAATGTCCGGCGTCCGGGGGCGACACGACGACTGAATTTCCTGTCGGATGTTAGTTATTTACACTATCACGGACTTTATTCGGCGCCAACCGCGCCGATGATCGGTGATGTGGATTCTGCATTGATTCCCGTCGACCGTGGGCCGGTCCTCGGCGGGGCGGTCGGTGCCCGGTCGGAGCGCCGACACGACGCGCGCGGGCGCCGCGCCTGCCAGCAATCCTCGCCACAGTGATCAACGGACCGCCGGCAGGCCGGTCCGGGTAAGCCGGGCTCGGGTTGGTGAGACGCATCCCGTCGCGTGCGGCGCGGGCTCCGTGACCGTCCCGGGCCGATCGCGCGCGGCGTTAACGGCCGGCGGTGGCCCGGCGCTCGGCGCGGTCTTGGCCCGGCGCCAGATCCTGCGCGATCCGCAGCTTGAGCGCGAGGATCCGGTTGTGTCGCGCCATCGCGAGGAGCGACTCGGCGGTCCCGACATCGCCGCGCATCCGCAGCGCGTGGGCGGCCAGCGCCATCTGGGCAGCCATCGCGTCCGCCTGGCGGGCGGCGTGCGGGACGTTCTGGGAGAGGGGCATTCCGGATGGCCACGGTTCGAGGGCTCAGCCGATCCTCCGGACGATCCGTTAACGATATCTTAATGGCCGCACCCCCGCGCCGTCCGAGCGGCGCGGGCCGTCACTTCCGGATGGGCAGGCGGCCGACCAGCCAGCCCTCCTCGTTGCGCACGAGGAGGGTCCAGGGCGGCTCCCGGCCGTTTCCCGTAATCTCGTCGGCCATCTCGGCGATCACGCTACGCGCCTCGATCAGGGCTTCCTCGAGGCCAGCGGCCTCGACCCCCACGTGGTCGTGGATCGTCTCCTCGGCATTTGCGATCTCGAAGTAGAAACGCGCCGCCAACAGGGTTCTCCTCCGCCGGAACTCTTCGGGGAGTTCAGTTCTATAGACCGGTGTTAGCATCTTAGCCGTTCGCGCTCCCGGACAAAGCGGTCGGGAAAAAGCAGCCTGTCTTTGACAATTCGGGTGATGCGCCGGGAAAATGTTCGCGCGATCGTCGACCGGCGCCGCCGGATCAGCCGAATGGCGTAGCCGCCCGGCCGCCGCCATGGCCAGATGGCGATGTAAGGCGCGGTTCGGGGCGGCCCGGCTGCCGGTTCGGGACGGGCCGCGGCGGGGTCGGGCCGGTCGGGCCGAATCGTCGCCGCTACGCCCGATCGGCAGAGCCGCGTACGCCTAAGATATGATGTTGGTGGCCCTGTCGGGCCGCCGTAGACCCGAGCGTCGGTGCGATCGCGGCGAGGATTCCATGAACATCACGATGGTCGGGTCGGGCTATGTCGGTCTGGTCTCTGGCGCGTGCTTTGCGGATTTCGGCCACACGGTCGTGTGCGTCGACAGCAATCGCGGCCGGATCGACGCGCTGAATGCCGGCCGGATGCCGATCTACGAGCCGGGCCTCGAGGCCCTGGTCGCCGAGAACGTCCGCCAGGACCGCCTGTCCTTCATCACCGACCTGGAGACGGCGGTCGGTCAGGCTGACGCGGTCTTCATCGCGGTGGGCACGCCCTCCCGCCGCGGCGACGGCTTCGCCGACCTGAGCTACGTCTACGCGGCCGCCCGCAGCATCGCGCGCGCGCTGCGCGGCTTCACGGTGGTGGTGACCAAGTCGACCGTGCCGGTGGGCACCGGCGACGAGGTCGAGCGCATCATCCGCGAGACCAACCCCGAGGCGCAGTTCGCGGTCGTCTCGAACCCCGAGTTCCTGCGCGAGGGCGCGGCCATCGCCGACTTCAAGCGCCCCGACCGCATCGTCGTCGGCACCGACGAGCCGCGGGCCGTGGCGGTCATGGAGCAGATCTACCGCCCGCTCTACCTCAACGCCGCGCCGATCGTCGCGATGAGCCGCCGGACGGCCGAGCTGACCAAGTACGCGGCGAACGCGTTCCTCGCGGCGAAGATCACGTTCATCAACGAGGTGGCGGATCTGTGCGAGGCGGTGGGCGCGGACGTGCAGGCGGTGGCGCGCGGCATCGGCCTGGACAACCGGATTGGGTCGAAGTTCCTGCATGCCGGGCCGGGCTACGGCGGCTCGTGCTTCCCCAAGGACACGCTGGCCCTAGTCAAGACCGCGCAGGATGCGGGCACCCCGCTGCGGCTGGTCGAGACGGTGGTGGCGGTCAACGACCAGCGCAAGCGCGCGATGGCGCGCAAGGTGATCAAGGCCTGCGGCGGGTCGGTGCGCGGCCGGACGGTGGCGCTGCTGGGCCTGACCTTCAAGCCGAACACCGACGACATGCGCGACGCGCCCGCGCTGGCGATCGTGGCGGGTCTGCAGGACGCCGGCGCCGTAATCCGCGCCTACGATCCCGAGGGCATGGAGCAGGCGCGCCCGCTCCTGCCCGGCGTCGCCTTCGCGGAGGATGCCTACCACTGTGCCGAGGGCGCCGACGCGCTGGTCCTCGTCACCGAGTGGGACGCGTTCCGGGCCCTCGACCTCGACCGGCTGCGGGCGGCGATGCAGCGACCGGTCCTCGTGGATCTCCGCAACGTCTACCGGGCCGCCGACGTCCGGGCGCACGGCTTCGCCTACAGCAGCGTGGGCCGCCCTGACGAACCCGGTGACCAGCCCGGCGACGAGTCCGAGATCCCGCCGGCTCTGCCCCCCGCCGACGCCGTCGCCGGGACCGCGTGAGGCGGGGCCGGGCCCGCGGAACGCGGGCCCGTCGTCGCCCGGCGCCGGTGAGGGCGGCGGACGGGAGCCCCGCCGATCCGCTGGACGATCACCCGTACGAGCGACCCGGCGCGCGGCCGCTCCGGCCGCGGTGACCGCGCCGGCGCGCGGGGCGAGAGGACGGGGAGGCCGATCCGCGGCGTCGGGACCGGGCCGGTGGCGCCGCGCCGATCCGCCGACCGCTTGGCGGGACGGTCGGACGCGAAACGGGTCCCCTCGCGGGCCGCCCGGGCAGGCGATCCACGAGGAGACCCCGAAGCTCCGTCCGGCCGCGCCGGACCGAATTCCTGCCAGGGCGGCCCCGCCGCGGCGGGGCCGGCGCCCGAGCGATCAGGCCGCCGGAGCCTTCACGCTCGCCAGGCTGGAATCTTCCCGGAGGAAGTACTTGTTGGTCAGGTAGGCGACCTCGGTCCGGTTCTTGGCCTTGAGCTTCTTCATGATGTTGCGGACGTGAACCTTCACGGTGCTCTCGCACATGTTGAGTTCGTACGCGATGATCTTGTTCGGCGTCCCCTTCCGGAGCGCCCGCGCCACGCAGAGCTGCCGCGGCGAGAAGATGTCGTCGTCCCCGGCCTCGACCGGCTCGTCCACCTTGATGTTGGCCAGCAGGGGGAGGAGGCATTCGGCCGGGATGTAGACGCCGCCGGCCTGCACGAGCTGGAGCGCCTGCAGGGCGATGTCCACGGAGGTCGTCGTCGGGATGTAGCCTTTGACGCCGAGCTTGATGATCCGCACGATCTGGTCGAGGTTCTCGCCGTCCGAGATGACGGCCACCGGCGGAGCGCCGGCCTCGCCCTGCAGGAACGCCAGTTCCCGCGTGATCTCGGTCCATTCGGTCTCGGTCAGGTTGCCGTCGGGCCGGCAGAGCACGACCACGCTCGCGGCGACGAACGGCGTCTGCCGCTTCCACGATTCGATGTCCGCGAAGACTTCGAACGACGTCTGCCGGTCGGCCTCGCTGAGCGAGGCGGCGAGGCATCGGCCGACGAGCTGGCGTCGATCGATGATGACGATGCGGCTGGCGCGGCCCCGGGACTGGTCCCGTTGCTCGACGACGACCGGGTTGTCACCGGCATGTGCACCCGAAAAGCCGCGGCGGCTTTCGGCCGTGTCCCGCTCAACGAGGGTGAGCGCGTCTCGAGTACCAAGACTGGCCATAGAAAATTACCTCCTTTCGAAGGAAGCCGAATGTCAGCGATGACGGGATACCCAATGCGCTCGCCGACGGCGTGACACTGAGATACGCGGTGGCGCCGGTCGCCTTGGGGCGATTGCCGATGACCACGGATACAATGCTAGCTTTCGTAAAATCGTCTGTAAATACCCTATTTGAATCTTAACCCTTAAATTGCAGGGCTAAATACAATCATCGCGCACTACGTACGTACATAGTGATTTGTTTGATTGCGCACGACGGTGCTGGTGGAGAGATGCATTCGCAAGATCATTCGCCGTCTGTGGTGGTCCGATTCAAGATCTTTTCGAATGTAGTCGCTCAGATGTCGGTTTTAAGAATATCGAAACTTTGTCTTATTCGGAACTACTTGTTGCGTGGTCGTATCGGTGGGACTTCGAGGGCAATTCAATGATCTCGGTGCGATGTAGGTATTCGTGACGGGAGTATTCGAGGGATGAGGGCCCGCTGTACCTGACTGAGGCTAAAAGGCAACATGCGTACTCGGTTGTTTACCCTGTTGGGGTCCGAGTACTGATTTCATCGGTGCGGCGCTGTACCAAACGGCACGCTCCGCGGGAGGAGAGGCCGCCCCGCGCGCCGTCCGACGCGACGGGCGAATCACTGGCGGATCCCTGCCGGGATCCGGAATCGCCGCGGCGGCGATCGAGAGCGCTCTCCGCCGAAGTGGATACCGGTTCGGCGTGAGAGAGCGCGTCGAGACAAAGGATTAGAGCCGTGCCCGATCGCAACGCGATCGGGCACGGCTCTAGTCCAGCCGGACCAGGAGATCGCGCATGCCGCCGACATCGACGAACGTGCCGAGGTCGCGGCCGAGCAGGCCGGCATGTCGCTCCGCGTAGGCCTCCGGCGTGAGCGTCCGCAGGAACGCCGTCACCGAATCGGCGAGCGGCTCGGGAAACGCCCAGCCCAGGCGCTCCGACACCGCGTAGCGTCCGGTCGCCGTCGCGGCGCGCGCCAGCGTCAGGGCGCCGCACAGGCCGCCCTCGTAGAGCCGGTTCGGCAGTAGCCAGTCCGAATTCAGTCCATCATCGAGGTAATCGACGGCCCAACTAAAGTGGATCCCGCTGTAGATCTCCGGAAGGTCGCGGGGATTGGCGTAGGGGCCGCGGAACGACATGTTCGGCCGGCCGTCCAGCGTGTCCGCCAGGGCGCGCGGGGCGATGTCCTCCTCGGAGAGGCGCCCGGCCAGGACGATCCGCACCGAGTCGCCGAGGGCGTCCGCGATGGCGGCGAGGATCGTCAGGCTCCGGCGGCAGCGCAGCGTCCCGAACCAGCCGATCACCCAGGGCGGTTCCGCCGTCCGGGTGCGGTCGAGCCGGGTCGTCACCTCGCCGAGGCGGTGGCCCATGACCTTGTTCTCGAGGAGGTGCCACGCGCCGGCGAAGCCCTGGACCGGCCGGAAGTACCGGTCGATGAAGTCCGGGGCACTGACGACGAGGAGGTCGCTGCGGCCGAGGATCCAGCGCTCGACCGCGCGGGCGATCCGTCCCGGCGCGTCCGGCCGCACCATCAGACGCTGGATGTCCAGCACCTCGTAGACGAGGCGCGCGCGGCTCCCGGCGAGGCGCGCCGCGGTCCAGGCCACGAGGGCCATGTCGAGGTTGCGCACGTAGATCACGTCCGCCCCGCGCAGGTCGCGCCGGCGGCGCAGCGCCCGGGCGATGCCGACGGCGAGGCGCGGCAGGCGGCGGGCGTAGTTGCGGTCGACGGTCAGGCCGAGGGGGACGATGTCGTCGGCCACCGGGGCCTCGGCCGGCACCGCGCCGGGGCGGTCCCGCTCGAAGGCGTACACGATGACCGACCACCCGGCGTCCCGGATGGCGTCGACCCGCTTCCGGACCGTGGGCTCGGCCCGGTCGTGCCCGAAGAAGGCGACGCGGCGGCCGCGCGGGGTCGCGGAAACCGCGAAGGCCGGGGTCGGGGCGGCCCGGGCCGGCACGAAGGCCGCCACCCGGTCGAGACCTTCGGCGCGCGGGCCGGTCACGAGGCTGCCTGGGTCGCGCCGCGGGCGCTGCGCCGGGCCGCGGTCCAGCGGCTCAGCGCGCCGCGGAATCCGCCGCGCCGGACCGTCTGGCCGTCGTTGGTCTTGTTGAGCACGACGCCCAGGACGGTGCTGCCGCTCGACTCGAGATCGTGCACGGCGGCGGCGACGTCGTCGATGCTGGTCCGGCCCGCCTCCACCACGATGATCAGGCCGTCGAGCGTGTCGAGGAGCGGCCGGAGCGTGGGGAGCTCGTCCACCGGGGGCAGGTCGACGACGACGCGGTCGAGGGCGGGGCGGTCGAGGGCGGGGCGTCCGTCCCCCAGCACCGCGGCGACGCCCTCCGCGGTCATCAGATCGCTGAAATGGGGATCGTTCGGGTGGCGGTTGCCGCAGGCGAGCAGGCGGACCTCGCCGGGCTGGGGGCGGACCGCCTCGGTGGCGCCGCAGCGGCCGGCGAGCACGTCGAGGAGGCCGCGCTGCTCGGTGGCCTGGCTGAGCCGCGAGAGCGTCCCCTGCCGGACGTCGGCGTCGATCATCAGCACCCGCCCGGAGCTCGCGCGGGCGCGGGCGAGGAGCTGGCCGAGATTGCTCGCGAACAGGGTCTTGCCCGCGCCGGCCCCCACGGACGTGACGCCGATCGCGAAGACCGGGCCGCGGCGGTCGCTGCCCAGGACGTGGGCCTTGAGGCTGTGCAGGCGCTCGACGAACACCGATTGCGGCATGAACCGCACGGCGCTCGCCCGGAACGCCTCGATGCTGGCCGGACGCTGCGCCTCGTTGGCGTGGGCCTGCGCCAGGGCGAGCGCCGCCCGGAAGCCGGGCTCGCGCCGCAGCTCGGGGAGGGCGGCGAGGCAGGTCAGGCCGTGGCCGGTCAGCTGCCGGGGCGTGCGGATCGTCCGGTCGAACCAGTGCCGCGCGAAGGCGCCGCTCACGCCGAACCCGGTGCCGACCAGGAGGCCGAGCAGCATGATCAGGCTGCCGCGGGGCGCGCTCGGGGATTCCGGCACGGTCGCGGGCGTGATCACGTGGGCGGAGGGCTGCGGATAGGATTGCTGGTTGACGGCGTCGATGTAGCGCTGGAGCAGGTTGGTGTAGATCTGGTCGTAGGTCTCGGCGGTGCGGTCGAGCTCCCGCGCCTTGACGCGGGCGTTGCTCATGATCAGCGTCTTCGAGATCAGGGCGTCGAAGGCCGCCGTCATGCTGTCCTCGCGGGCCTTGGCGACCTCGAAATCGTGGTCGAGGGACACGGCGAGGCGCTCGAGCTCGGTGCGCAGCGACTGCTTGGCCGCCAGGATGTCCCGCTGGATCGCCTGGACCGCCTCGTGGTCGGGGCCGAGGCGGCGCTTCAGGTCGTCGGCGCGCTGCACGAGGTCGACGTACTGCCGGCGCAGCTGGATGATGACGCTGTCCTTGAACGCCTCGGTGATCCCCGGATCGGCGATGTCGGAATCGAGGAGCCCGCGGATCTGATCGCGCACCGCGCGGGCGTCGACGGTCTTGGACCGGGCTGCGGCCACCGCGGTGTTGAGCTCCTCGACCTGCTGCTCGCCCACGAGGCCGCGCTTGCCCAGGTCGATGATGGTGTGCTCGGCCTTGTAGGTCTGGGCCTCGCGCGAGGCCTGGCTGGCGCGCTGCTGGAGTTCCTTCAGGCGCGGCAGCATCCACTCGCCGGCGACCTTCCAGACCTGGGCCCGGTTCTCCAGCTCGGTGCTGACATAGGCCCCGGCCACCGCGTTCGCGACAGCGGCCGCCGTGGCGGGATTGTCCGCGCTGTAGCCGACCTCGATCACGTAGGCGGCGCCGATGCGGCTGGCCTCGACGTTCTCGCGCAGCGTTCGCGCCTGGCGCAGGTCCGGGCTGACGGGGGCGGGTTCCTGGACCGGCCGCTCGGCCCCGATCAGCCGGAGGGGCAGCGCCTTGGCGGCCTTCACGAACTCCCGGACCTTCGCGACGAGCGGGTGCGTCGGCGCCGCCAGATCCTTCAGAGCCGACTCGTCGAGCCGGTGCACGGCGGCGAGCGCGATCTTCTCCGAGCGGATGTACTCGACCTGGCTCTCGACCTCGGCGATCTCGAGCGGCGTCCCGGCATTGGGCGTGTCGCGGGCCGTCACCGGGCTGGAGCGGCTCTCGATGTAGACGCGGGCCCGGGCCGTGAAGATGGCCGGCGCCGTCGCGACGTAGATCCCGGCGCAGACCAGCCCGACGGCGGCGAAGGCCAGGATCGACCGCCAGTTCTGCCGCGCGATGGTCAGGATCGAGACCTGGGACTCCGTCTCGGGCGAGAAGGGCTGGCCGCGCCAGGCTCCGGTCCCACCGGGGCGGGTCGCACCGATCGGCAGGAAGGACGCGCTGGTCGAGTGTCGGTTCATGGATCTCTCCTCACCGCGGCGGTCACCGCCTCGGGGCGCTATCCGTCAAAGGGGACGCCGGCTCGGCCCGATGGGCGCGTCGAGCCGGGGCGGGTGGGTCAGTTCTGGCCGGCCCCGTCGCCGACGCCCCGCATGGCGGGATCCGGCTTGAGCGCGATCTCCACGACGTCGCCCGGCAGCAGCTCCGTGTCCTCGGCGGCGTCGATCTGCGTCTTGGCCGGTCCGCTCTGCCGGAAGACCGCGATCGCCGCCTGCGCGCGGCTTCCGGACAGGAGCTGCGCCCGGAGGGCGCCGGTATAGACCAGCTTGTCGTTGATGCTGTTCAGGCGCGACCGGTACGTCGCCAGGTTGTTCTCCGCGACCTGGAGCTTCTCCAGGGCGTCCATGGCCTGCACGTCGTCGACCCGCTCGAGCTTGCGGGCGACGTCGCTCTTGTCGCGCTCGAGCTGGGTGAGCTGGACCGTCGTCTGCAGCGCGCGGGTCGAGGAGAGCAGGACGGCGCGCCGCGCGTCGGTCAGCCGGGTCGTGACCACGGCGCCGCGCTGGAAGAGCGCCCGCACGGTGTCGTAATCCTCGGCGTCGGCGGTGACGCCCTCCTTCTCCTTGACCTGCTGATCGCTGAGGCTGGTGAACTGCGTCTGCGTCCGGTTGAGGGAGCGCTGCAGATGGTCCTTCTCCTTGGCGATGTCGGTCATCTGTACCCGGAGCTGCTGCTCGGCGAGCTTCTGCGCCGGGGTCGCGCGGCTGCCCGGGGCGACGTCCGCCGGCGGCGGGGACTTGTCGCCCCGCGACGCGGCGACGACCGCCTTCAGGCGCCAGATCGTGGCGGATTCCCGCTGGATGCTCGCCCAGGTGCTGTCGTACTCGGCGCGCAGGTTCGCCGTCTCGACGACGGGGTTCTCCATCCTGAACCGCAGGAGGTTGTAGCCGCCCGCCAGGGCGATGGCCTGCCGCACGGTCATGCCCGGATGGAACGGGTGCTCGCCCTGCTTGGTCACGTCGCCGCTCAGGTAGACCGGCTGGTACTTCGAGATCCGCACCCCGATCTCGTCGGGCTCGAGCACGGCGATCGATTCCTTGCCCTCGGAGTTGCGCTGCCGCACCGCCTTGGCGGGCAGCGACTTCTGCAGGCTCTGGCGCAGCTCCGCGACGGTGAGCCCGGCGGCCGGGACGTCCCCGAGCAGCGGGACCATGACGGTGCCGTCGGTGGAGACCGTCGCCTCCTGCTTGAAGGTCGGGATGCTGAGGGCCGTGACCTCGATCGTGTCGCCGGGCCCGATGCGGTACTCCGCGGCCGCCGGCAGCGCCGACAGGGCGAGCAGGCACGCCGCGAGACCGGCGCGGCCGGCGCGGGCGGTGGCGCGGGTTGCCGCGGTCTTCGTCGACATCTTCGACACGCATCGTCCCCTTAAGGCTCGCCCTCGGAACCCGGGCGCGGCGGTCGAGCGGCAGGACCGCGCCGGCCTCACGGGCTCATGAGGGCTGAGACGGCATGATGCGTAACGGCCGAGCCAGCCGGGACTCCTCCAAATGGCGGGCGCGGGCATCCTTGCCGGGGCGGGGGCTTCGCCTTTCGACGTAGGCCCCCTGGCCCGAACGGTGCGCCGGGCCGGGGAGGGGTCACACCGGATGGGCGCCGTTCGCCTTTCGACGGACGAACCGCATCGAAAGCCTGGGTTCCCGGCCGTCCGCAGCTCTGCGCAGTTTTGACGCACAGAAGTTCGGCGGAAGGAGCGGCGGGCATGCCGATTACCGATGCAGATATTGGGGCGGATGTGGGGATCTTCTACCCGGATCTAGTCAATATTTATGGATGTCGAATCGAAAGCGGTTCGCGCATCGGCCCCTTCGTGGAGATCCAGCGCGGTAGCCGGATCGGCCCGCGCTGCAAGATCTCCTCGCACAGCTTCATCTGCGCGGGCGTCTCGATCGGGGCCGAGGTGTTCGTCGGCCACGGCGTGGTCTTCACCAACGAGCTCTACCCGGAAGCCACCAACGCGGACGGGAGCCTGAAGCGGGACGGCGAGTGGGAGCTCGTCGAGACCGTGGTCGAGGCCCGCGCCTCCATCGGCTCCAACGCAACCATCGTGGCGGGGATCACCATCGGCGAGGGCGCCCTGGTCGGCGCCGGTGCCGTCGTCACCCGGGACGTCCCGGCCTTCGCCATCGTCGCCGGATGCCCCGCGCGGGTCGTCGGCGACACCCGCACCAAGCGCGCCGAGAGCGCCGCGCGCGCCCGTTCCGTCCAGTCGCCGCGGCCCGAGCCGGCCGAGCCTCTGCAGGTTGCTTGAGGGGAATGCAGTCATGATCTCGATCGGTATCGTCGGATACGGCTACTGGGGGCCGAACCTCGCCCGGTGCACCTCGGAGAGCGAGCGCTGCCAGCTGGTGGCCATCGCCGACCAGTCGCCCGCCGCGCTCGGCCGGGCCGGCAAGCGCTACCCCGCCGTCCAGCTCCATCAGGACTGGCGCGACCTCGTGGCCGATCCCGCGATCGACGCCGTCATGGTGGCGACGCCAGTGAGCTCGCACTTCGAGATCGCCATCAACGCGCTGCGGGCCGGCAAGCACGTCTTCATCGAGAAGCCGATCACGCCCTCGGCCTTCGAGGCCCGGCTGCTGATCGAGGAGGCGGCCAAGCGCAACCTGCGGCTGATGGTGGACCACACCTTCGTCTACACGGGCGCGGTCGAGAAGATCCACGAACTCATCACGACCGACGCCATCGGCGACGTGTTCTACTACGACTCGACCCGGGTGAACCTCGGCCTGTTCCAGCGCGACGTGAACGTGATCTGGGACCTGGCGGTCCACGACCTCGCCATCCTCGACCACATCCTGGACCTCGCCCCGGTGGCGATCTCGGCGAGCGGCACCGGCCATTTCAGCGGCCGCCCCGAGAACATGGCCCACCTGACCGTCTTCTACCCGCGCGGCGTCGTCGCGCAGATCAACGTCAACTGGCTCGCGCCCGTGAAGGTGCGGCAGACGCTGATCGGCGGCAGCAAGAAGATGATCGTCTACAACGACCTCGACCCGATCGAGAAGGTCAAGGTCTACGACCGCGGCGTCACCGTCGGCGGCGGCTCGGACGACATCACCGAGCTGATGGTCTCCTACCGGACCGGCGACATGTGGTCGCCGCACCTGTCCTTCCGCGAGGCGCTGATCGTCGAGATCGAGCACTTCGCCGACTCCATCGAGAACGGCACCGCGCCCATGACCGACGGCCACAGCGGCCTGCGCGTCGTCGAGATGCTCGAAGCCGCCATGCGCTCCCTGCGCCAGAACGGCACCCCCATCGACCTCATGCCACTTGCGAGGGCCTCGTGATCCCCTTCCTCGACCTCAAGGCGCAGTACGCGGCGATCGGCGGCGACGTCGAGACCGCGGTCCTCAACGTCCTGCGCAGCGGCGACTTCGTCCTCGGCCCGGCGGTCAGCGCCTTCGAGGCGGCCTTCGCCGAAGCCTGCGGCGCCCGCCACGCGGTCGCCGTCAGCAGCGGCACCGCGGCCCTGCACCTCGCCCTCCTCGCCCTCGACATCGGTCCGGGCGACGAGGTGATCACGGTCTCGTCGACCTTCGTGGCGACGGTGGCGGCGGTGCTGTACGCCGGCGCCACTCCGGTCCTCGTCGACATCGACCCGGTCGACTGGACCATGGACCCGGCCCTGGTCGAGGCGGCGATCACGCCCCGCACCAAGGCGATCCTGCCGGTGCACCTGCACGGCCGGATGGCCGATCTCGACGCGCTCGGCGCCATCGCCCGGCGCCACGGGATCGCCCTCGTCGAGGACGCCGCCCAGGCGCATCTCGCCGAGCGCGGCGGCCGCAAGGCCGGCACGATCGGGGATCTCGGCTGCTTCAGCTTCTATCCCGGCAAGAATCTCGGGGCCTACGGCGAGGGCGGCGCCATCGTCACGGACCGGGACGACCTCGCCGAGGCGGCCCGCTGCCTGCGCGACTGGGGCCAGCAGGGCAAGTACAACCACGTCCGCCACGGCTTCAACCTGCGCATGGACGGCGTCCAGGGCGCGGTGCTGGGGGTCAAACTCCCGCACCTGGAGGGCTGGACCCGCGCCCGCCAGGCGGTGGCGGCGGAGTACGGGGCGCGGCTCGCGGGCCTCGGCCTGGAGCTTCCGGCCCCCGCCGGCCTCGACCACGTGTTCCACGTCTACGCCGTGTCGACGGCGGACCGCGAGGGGCTGCGCCAGTACCTCAACGCGGCCGGCATCGCCACCGGCATCCACTACCCCGTCCCGGTCCACCGGCAGCCCGCTTACAGCCACCTCGACGACGGTGCCGGCCGCCTGCCGGTCACCGAGCGGCTGGCCGCCCGGACCCTGTCCCTCCCGATGTTCCCCGAGATGACGTCCGCGCAGATCGACACCGTCTGCCGGGCCGTCGCCAGCTACTGCGAGGTCGCCGATGCCCAAGCTGCGTGAGGTCACCAAGGGAAGCCGGTTCAGCGGCGACCTGCGCGGGACCCGGATCCTGGTCACGGGCGGATCGGGCTTCATCGGCTCCCACATCATCGACCTTCTGGTCGAGGCCGGCTGCGACGAGATCGTGGCCATCGACAACATGATCCGCGGCCGCCCCGAGAATCTCGGGGACGCCCTCGGCTCCGGCCGCGTCCGCCTCGTCCAGGGCGACATCCGCGACCGCGCCCTGATGGACACGCTGGTCAAGGGCACCGACGTGGTGTTCCACCAGGCGGCCCTCCGGATCACGCAGTGCGCCGCGGAGCCCCGCCACGCCTTCGAGGTGATGGCCGCCGCGACCTTCAACCTGCTGGAGAGCTGCGTCGAGGCCGGCGTCGCCAAGGTCGTGATGGCCTCCTCGGCCTCGGTCTACGGGATGGCGGAGGTCTTCCCGACGACCGAGAAGCACCACCCCTACGACAACCGGACCCTGTACGGCGCCGCCAAGTCCTTCGGCGAGGGCCTCCTGCGCTCGTTCAACGACATGCACGGGCTCGACTACGTCGCGCTCCGGTACTTCAACGCCTACGGCCCGCGGATGGACCTGACCGGCCGCTACACCGAGGTCATGGTCCGCTGGATGCAGCGCCTGGCCGAGGGCCAGTCGCCGATCGTGTTCGGCGACGGCCTGCAGACCATGGACCTCGTCCATGTCCGCGACATCGCCCGGGCCAACATCCTGTCGGCGATCTCGCCGGCCACCGACGTGGTGCTCAACGTCGGCACCGGCGTCGAGACCTCGCTGGTCGACCTCGCCGGCCACCTCACCCGGATCATGGGCCGGGACGGCACGCCGCTGGTCCACGAGGCCGAGCGGGCCGTGAACCCGGTGCCCCGGCGCCTCTGCGACACGAGCCTCGCCAAGGAGCTGATCGGCTTCGAGGCGAAGATCGGGGCGGCCGAGGGCCTCGCCGACCTCGTCGCCTGGTGGCAGGACGAATCCCGCTCGGAACACCTGCGGCGGGCGCTCGCATGATCCCGATCGCCAAGCCCGAAGTCGGCGCCCCCGAGGCCGAGGCCGCCGCCGCCGTCGTCCGCTCCGGATGGCTGACCCAGGGGCCGCAGGTCGCGGCCTTCGAGACGGAGTTCGCCGCGATCGTCGGCGCGCCCCACGCCTGCGCGGTCTCGAACTGCACGACCGCGCTGCATCTCGCCCTGCTCGCCGTCGGGGTCGGCCCCGGCGACGAGGTGGTGACGGTGAGCCACAGCTTCATCGCCACCGCCAACGCCATCGCCCAGTGCGGGGCGACGCCGATCTTCGTCGACATCGACCCGGCGACCTACAACATGGCCCCGGACGCCGCCGCGGCGGCGATCACCGAGAAAACGAAGGCGATCGTCTGCGTCCACCAGATGGGCATGCCCTGCGACCTGGAGGCGATCGCCGCGATCGGGCGCCGCTCCGGCATCCCGGTGATCGAGGACGCCGCCTGCGCCATCGGCTCCGAGCGGCTCCAGGGCGACGTCTGGCGGCCGATCGGCAGCCCGGCGGGCGACATCGCCTGCTTCTCGTTCCACCCGCGCAAGGTGCTGACCACCGGCGACGGCGGCATGATCACCACCGCCAACGCCGCGTGGGACCGGACCTTCCGGCTGCTGCGCCAGCACGGGATGAGCGTCTCCGACATCGCCCGCCACGGCAGCGCCAAGGTGGTGGTCGAGGCGTACTCCATCGCGGGCTTCAACTACCGGATGACGGACGTGCAGGCGGCCATCGGCCGGGAGCAGCTGAAGCGGCTGCCCGACCTGATCGCCCGGCGCCGCGCCCTCGCCGACGGCTACCGCGCGCGGCTCGCCGATCTCCCCGGGGTGACGCCGCCGCCCGAGCCGATGGGGCTGCGCAGCAACTGGCAGAGCTACTGCGTCCGCCTCCCGGACGACGCGGACCAGCAGGCGGTCATGCAGGCGATGCTCGACCGGGGCATCGCCACCCGCCGGGGCATCATGTGCGCGCATCTGGAGCCGCCCTACGCGGAGGCGCCGCGGCGGTTCGCGCTGCCCGAATCCGAGCGGGCGCGCGACCACGCGATCCTGCTGCCGCTCTACGCGGCGATGACGGAGGCGGAGCAGGACCAGGTCGTCGACGGCCTGCGCGACGCCCTGCGATGATCCCCGCACCGGTCAAGAGCCTCGCCCGGACGGTCGGCCTGACGCGCCCGCGCGTCGCCGCCGCACGGATGGCCTGCGAGCGCACGACGCTCGCCCTCGCCCGGATCCGGCGCCCGGCGCCGGGCGGCCGCATCCTCTGCTACCACTCGGTCGGCCAGTCGGAATGCGGCGTCAACGACGTCTCTCCCGCGCGCTTCCGCCACCAGCTCGAGCGCGCGCTCGGTCTCGGCTACCGCTTCGTGCCGGCGGCCACGATCGCCGACGGGCGCGGCGGCGCGCGGGACCTCGCCATCACCTTCGACGACGGCTGGCGCAGCGTCCTCAGCGGGGCGGCGCCGGTCCTCAGCGATCTCGGGATCCCCTGGACCCTGTTCATCGTGTCGGGCTGGCTCGACCGGCCCGAGAGCGCGCCGCCGGGTGTCCTCGGCTGGGGCGCCATCGAGGCGCTGGCCGCCAACGGGGTCGAGATCGGCAGCCATTCCGTGACCCACCCGGATTTCGGGCGCCTCAGCGCGGAAGAGGCGGCCGAGGAGCTGGAGGAATCCCGGCGCGCCATCGGGGCCCGCCTCGGCGTCCTGCCCGACTCCTTCGCGATACCCCTGGGGCAGTCTGCGAACTGGACGCGGGCGGCCGCCCACGCGGCCCGGGAGGCGGGCTACCGGATCGTCTACGCGCAGGCGGTGGAGACCCGTCCCGCCGGAACCGTGGCGCGCAGCTTCGTCACGCAGTTCGACAACGATCTCGTCTTCGGTGCCCTGCTCCGGGGCGCCTACGACGCCTGGGAGGAGTGGGTATGAACCGACCCGCGCAGCGCCGCGTCTCCGTCGTGGTGCCCACCTGCAACCGGCCCGCCTTCCTGCGCGAGGCCCTGGCGAGCATCCGCGCCCTGGAAGGCCCCGACCTCGCCTTCGAGATCATCGTCGGCGACAACGGCGCGGCGGGGCCGGCCGCCGAGGTCGCCGCCGCGTTCGGCGCGATCCACGTCCCCGTCGACCGGCCCGGCGCCGGCGCGGCCCGCAATGCCGGCCTGACCCGGGCGAGCGCGCCCTACGTGGCGTTCCTCGACGACGACGACGTCTGGCAGCCGGCGCATATCCGGGAGCATCTGCGCCTGTTCGAGGCCGATCCGGAGCTCGGGGTCGTG
Source organism: Methylobacterium sp. 190mf (assembly GCF_900107945.1). Lineage (NCBI taxonomy): Bacteria > Pseudomonadati > Pseudomonadota > Alphaproteobacteria > Hyphomicrobiales > Methylobacteriaceae > Methylobacterium > Methylobacterium sp. 190mf. The sequence continues at coordinate 73,746 of NZ_FNVI01000001.1, forward strand.
TTCGGGCAGATCGTCACCGCCGACCACGACCTCGTGCCGACCTACGGCCCCTGGCCGCCGGAACTTCCGTCCGACAAGGGCGCGCTGCTGCGCCGCATGCTGAGCGGCTACTTCCCGCAGATCGGGGCGACGGTGGTGCGCCGGGCCGTCGTGGACGCGATCGGCCTGTTCGACGAGGCCCTGCTCGGCGATCAGGACTGGGACTGGCAGCTGCGCGCTGTCCGCGGCCACGGCGTCGGCTTCGTCGCCGCGCCCTGCGTGCATTTCCGGCAGCGGCCGGCGGGGACCTTCGACCGCCTGATCGCCCGCCGGATCCACTTCACCCGCCTGGTCTTCCGACGCCACGCGCCGGCGCTCGGCGTCTCGCGTCTCGCGGCCCTGCGGCTCTATTTCGGGACCGTGCAGGGCTACTACGACGCCCTGCTGGACGCCACCGAGGCCCACATGGCCCGCGGCGATCGCCGCGCCGCCGCGGCGGCGTTCCTCACGGCATTCCGCCTGATGCCGCACCGGGCGATCCGGCAGGCCTTCCGGCCGACGCGCGTGCGCGCGGCTCTGCTGGCGCTGGCCGCCGGGCCGGCCGCGCGGCCGCTGACCGCCGACCCGAAGACGCGCTGAGCCCGACAAGATTGTCGCTGCGCGGCGCGGACCCTCCCGGGGCCCGCGCCGCGCAGCGCGCTCGCGCTGTCCCTGTTGTGTTCGGCGGGCCGCCCAGGATTCCGCGCGGTCCTGGCGGCTCCGCCGCCCCTGCGGCGGCGCGCGGGCCTTCGTCCCGCAGACCGGTGAGGGCTGTGGAGGCGCGGGCGGGCGACCCGGCCTCCCGCGACGCGCGCGCCGTCCGGCGTGACCGATCCGCGGCCACCCGGGCCCGGGGCGGCCTCAGGCGCCGGGGATCTGCGCCCGGAGCCGCATCGGGCCGAACCGGTCCTTCACGTTGCGGACCAGCCATTCCGGGAGGAGAAGCCGCACCGGCTCCCAGAGGCCGGAGAAGTCGCCGGCGCGACGCAGGGCCAGCCAGGAGGCGACGCGCTGGCGCAGCGGCAGCATGCCGATGTAGTTCTTGGTCATCTCCGACACGGGGAAGTCCGAGCCGAACATGTCCTGGTGGCGCAGGTCGGGCTCGCCGAGATGGGGCGCCTCGGCCGGGCCGGGCGCGCCGGCCTCCGGGGGCAGGCGGGGCAGGGCCAGCGCCTGCGCGTAGATCGCGTCGAGTCCCGCCAGCCAGGCGGCCGGCGCGTAGAGGCCCGCGACCGCGGCGGCGCTCTCGGCGCCCGCGGCGTCCCGCGCCGCGGCGTCGGTGATGAGCGCCGTGAGGTGGGCCTCGTAGGCGGCTTGGTCGTGGGCGACCCGGGCCGTGACGTCGAGCCCCGGATGGTTGATCGCCACGATCTCCGCCGCCGCGGGCGCCTCGAACCGTGTCACCAGCGGCAGCCCGTAGGCGGCGGCCTCCAGCATCGAGGTCGACGACACGAACGGGTAGGAATCGACGTAGATGTCGGCCGCCTCGAAGAAGACCCGCGGGTCCGACAGCTCGGGATGGGCCGTGATGCGCCCGCCGGTGGCGGCCCGGGCCCGTTCCCAGTCGGCCCGCTCGCCGGGGCCGACCACGATGAGCCGGGCCTGCGGATGCGCCGCGAGCAGGTCGACGTGGCGATCCGCGTAGGTGACCGGCCCGACGTTGCGGTACTTGGCCCCCCGGGCCACCGAGACCAGGAGGACGCTGTCCTCCGGGACGCCCAGGGCCTGCTTGGCCGCGCTGCGGGCGCGCTGGCGCTCGGGCAGGGTGATCAGGGTCGGCAGCAGGAGGCTGCGGGCCGGATCGACGCCGCGCCGCGTGACGGCGAGCCGGCGCGCGGCCTCGCGCAGGTTGATCACCGCGTGGCTGATCCGCGTCCCGATCCAGAACAGGTGGTCGGCGTGGTTGAGGAGCAGGACCGGTGGGCTCTTCGCCGGATCCGCGAAGGCGATCAGCGGGACCACGTCCTCGCAGTGGATGTGCAGGACGACGACGTCGTAGCCGCGCGCGATCTGGCGCAGCTCCCGCGCCCAGGCGAGCTTGTCGCCCTTGTGGTGGTTCAGGTGGTGGATCCCGCCGCCGCTCTCGCGCACCGCGGCGGTGATCCGCCCGTCGACCGGGCCGCGATGCTGGGTCAGGGCGACGCCGTTGACCCGGTTGCGGTCGGCGCCGATCCAGAGCGCGAGCATCTTGGTGAGGCCGCCCACCGGGGCGAGCTGCGTGCAGACGTGGAGGACCCGCCGGTACGGAGCCCCGTCGGCCCGCGCGCCGTCCGGGCCGCCACCGTCGAGGGTCCGGCCGATCCCGGTCATCAACCGTTCGAGGCGCGGGCTCGCGAACACGCCGCAGTGCCGGTGCGCCGCCAGGGTCGCCGCGATGGCGGTCTCGACGGCCGCGCCGGCGTGGTTCCCGGCCGCCGCGAGACGCTCCGCGTGCCGCACCCGGGCATCGAAGGCCGCGAAGTTCGACCGGATCCGCCCGGCGCGGGACGCCGTCCCGCCCGCGGGTTCCCCGTCGCCGTCACGGACGGGTTCAAACGCGCCTTTGACCATCACGCCCTCCGGGCCTCAGCGCTGCGACGCGGCGCCGTTCGTTGTCCAGGTCCCCGCCTCGTGGAACACGCCGAAGACGTCCGGCGCGAAGACGGGGTGCTCGATATGGAAGCGGCCGCCGATCTTGGCCGCGAGGAGCCGCTCGAAGCCGCGCTGCCGGACCACCATCGAGACCGTGTAGGTGTCGGCGGTCAGGGTCAGCGGCGGCGTCAGCAGCTCCACCTCGCCCTCGCCCGCGAGGGCGGTCAGGCCGGCGCCGTCCGCCTGGGTGCTGAAATTGCAGCAGAGCAGCTCGTCGGACCGGGTGATCGAGAACAGGACGTGCGGGTCGGCGATCGGCTCGGCGGCGCTGTAGCGGGCCCGGATCCGCATCCGCTCGCCGTGGCGGAACAGCGTCCGCGGCGCGCCGGATTCGTCGGCGATCGTCACGTCGCTGATCCGGACCGGCAGGTCGCCGGTGTCGGGGCGGAACCACGCGGTGTCGGCGAGGTAGCTGTCCCGCTCGTAGTGGGTCAGGCCCTCGTCGGTGGGGCCGTCATAGGCGACGCGGCCGCCCTTGATGTAGATCACGCGCTCGCACATGGTCTTGATGCTGAACATGTTGTGCGAGACCAGCAGGATCGTCGAACCCTTGCCCTGGAGGCGCCGGGCGAAGTCCATGCACTTGCGCTGGAAGGTGTAGTCGCCCACCGCCAGCACCTCGTCGAGGAGCAGGATGTCGGGTTCGAGATGCGCGGCGACCGAGAAGGCCAGCCGGACATACATGCCGCTGGAGTAGCGCTTCACCGGCATGTCGATGAAGTCGCCGATCTCCGAGAAGGCGACGATCGCGTCGAACTTCGCGGCGATCTCCCGACGGTCCATCCCGAGGATCGAGCCGTAGAGGAAGATGTTCTCGCGGCCGGTCAGCTCCCGGTGGAAACCGGTGCCGACCTCGAGCAGGGCCCCGACCCGGCCCTCGAGGCGGATCCGGCCGGTGGTCGGCGCGGCGATCCGCGACAGGAGCTTGAGGAGCGTGCTCTTGCCGGCGCCGTTGAGGCCGATGATGCCGACATTCTCGCCGTGCCGGATGCCGAAGCTGACCTCCTTCAGCGCCCAGAAGCTCTCCTGCGACGGGCGCGCCGCCGCGCGGCGGGTCACCAGGCCGCGGACGCCCTCGCTGAGCGCGTCGCGCAGCGAGTTCTGGTGCGCGGCGCGGGGGGCGCGCCAGTACTGCTTGCCGATATCCTGAACGCTGATTGCCATCGACATCAGATTACATCCGCGAAGGAGCGCTCCATGCGCTGGAAGAAGATCAGTCCGCTGATGAGCAGGGCGAAGGCGGCCGTGACCGAGACGGCGACCGCGAAGGCGTCGGGCGGCGTGCCGCCCAGGATGGCGAACCGGAACGCCTCGATCAGGCCGACCATCGGGTTGAGTGCGTAGATCCAGCGCACCGAGGCGGGCACGATGCTCGACGCGTAGACGATCGGCGAGGCGTACATCCAGATCTGGATCACGAACGGCAGCGTGTGCTTGATGTCCCGGAAGCGGACGTTGATCGGCCCGAGCCAGAGACTCACGCCGAGGGCGAGCATCGCCGTCACGATCAGGGTCGGGACGGCCAGCACGAGGTGCCAGTCCGGCATCGCCCCGTACCAGGCCATCAGGGCCAGCAGCACGCCGAGCGCGATGGCGAAGTCGACCATCGGCGACACCACCGTCGCCAGCGGGATGACCAGCCGCGGGAAGTAGATCTTCCGGATCAGCTCGGCCTCCGCCACGAGGCCGTTGGCGCTGCGCCGCACCGCCTCGGAGAAGTACGTCCACAGGACGACCGCGCTGCCGGCGAAGAGTGCGTAGGGGGCGCCGTCGGTGGGGATCTTGGCGAAGTGGCCGAAGATCACCGTGAAGATCAGGACGGTGAAGAGCGGCTGCGCGATCGCCCAGGAGGCGCCCATGGCGGTCTGCCGGTAGAGCACCTTCAGGTCCCGCAGGATCAGGACGCGCAGCAGGTCGCGATACTGCCAGAGGCCGACCGCGTCGAAGGCGACGATCCGGTCGTCGGGCGCGATCTCGGTCACCCGCAGCGTCGACGGGTCGGTCCGCTGTTCGGTCGGCCCGCGTTCCGGCGTGCCGAGGGCAAGCGCATCCAAAGATTTCATCATTCGAGGCGGTCCCGCATGACGCTCTGAGCCCGTGGTCGAGCTCGGGGACCCGGTGCGAATCGGAAGTCGTGCCGCCCGGTCGTCCCGCCGGAACGGGCTATCATCGCGGTGCGGCGGTCCGAATTACACCTTTCGTCGTATCGGTCCGGCCGACTGAAGTGGTGGTTGTGATCAACGACCGTAATCGTAGCCAATCACGACAAATGAGACCTCGGGGGCGCGCCGCACGCGGCGTCGGTCCCCGTCCGGGACGACCGGCCCTCATCGGCCGGCGACCGGGACCAGGTTTCGGGAGAACCGCCATGCAGGACCCCGTGAGCGCCGCCGGCGCTCCGCTCGTGACGATCGCCATGCCGGCCCTGAACGAGGCCGCGCACATCGCCGACGCCATCGCGTCGGTGCTGCCCGACCGGGACGCCATCGCCTGCGAGCTGCTGGTGCTGGACGGCGGCAGTCGCGACGACACCTGCGCGATCGTCGCCGCCCTGAGCGCCCGCGACCCCCGCATCCGGCTCGTCCACAACGAGCGCCGCATCCAGGCGGCGGCGATCAACCTCGCCGCGCGACTGGCGCATCCCGCCTCCGCCTACCTCGTCCGCGCCGATTGCCACGCCGTCTATCCGAAGGGATTCGTGCAGAACCTCGTCGGCACGATGCGCCTGCGCCAGGCCGTCTCTGTGGTCGTGCCGCTCCGGACCGTCGGGGTCACGCCGCTGCAGAGGGCGATCGCGGCGGCGCAGAACAGCCGCCTCGGCAACGGCGGCTCGGCCCACCGGCAGGGCGGCATCTCGGGCTACGTCGCCCACGGCCACCACGCGGCCTTCGACCGGCGCGAGTTCCTGCGGGTCGGCGGCTACGACGAGACCTTCACCCACAACGAGGATGCCGAACTCGACCGGCGGCTCTGCGCGGCGGGCGGGCGGATCTACCTCGCCGCCGAGCTCGCCATCACGTACTTCCCGCGCGCCTGCCTCCGCAGCCTCGCCCGGCAGTACCTCCACTACGGGCGCGGCTGCGCGCGGACCCTCGAGAAGCACGCCAGCCTACCGCGCGCCCGCCAGATCCTGCCGGCCCTGGTCCTGCTCTACGCCGTCGCGGCCCTGCCGCTGGCGGCCCTGATGCCCGCCCTACTGATCCCGCTGCTGCTCTATGCCGGGGGCTGCGTCCTGAGCGGCCTCGCCCTGGCGCTGAAGGCGCGGGAACCCGTCCTGGTCATGAGCGGCCCGGCGGCCGTGACCATGCACCTGTCCTGGGCGGCGGGGTTCCTGTCCTATCCAGGCTACCGACGGACGCTGCTCCGGGCCGCCCTGCGAAGGAAGCGCCGCCTGCTCGGCCTCCCGCCGGCATCCGACGCGGCGCGCGTCAACTGACCGCCTGAGTCCCCGTCGGCCGCGCCCCGCCGGCCGCGTTTCGCCAGCCGCGCCCCGCCATGTGCGGAGCGCGGCCGGGGCATGTCAGAAGCCCGACGCTCTCTCGCATCCGTCGCCCATTGGCCCTTCGGGGCGGTGGTCTCGCGCGACCAAGGCGATTATCGACACGCGCAACGATCCGGCCGCGTCAGGGCCCGGAGACCGGCCGCGCGCCGCGCGCGGCAGCCCAGGAGAGTTGTGACCGTGCCCGACAGTACCCCGCGTCCCGTGATGCTCGTGATCCTCGACGGCTGGGGTCTGCGGGACGCGGTGGCCGACAACGCCGTCCACCAGGCCAGGACGCCGGTCTTCGACGGTCTGATGCGGGAGCGCCCCCGGTCGCGGCTGACGACCTTCGGCGCCGATGTCGGCCTGCCCAAGGGGCAGATGGGCAATTCCGAGGTCGGCCACCTCAACATCGGCGCGGGCCGCGTCGTCCTGCAGGACCTGCCGCGGATCGACGCGGCGGTCGCCGACGGCTCCCTCGCCCGGAACCCGGCCCTGGTCCGGTTCATCGAGGCGCTGCGCGCGTCGGGGGGGACCTGCCACCTCGTCGGCCTGCTCTCGCCCGGCGGCGTCCACGCGCACCAGGACCACGCCGTCGCGCTGGCGCGCGCGCTGACGACGGCCGGCATCCCGGTCCGGCTCCACGGCTTCACCGACGGGCGCGACATGCCGCCCCGCTCGGCCGCCACCTGCATCGCCGACGTCGCGGCCGCCCTCCCGAAGGGCGCCCGCATCGCGACGCTGTGCGGCCGCTACTTCGGCATGGACCGCGACCGGCGCTGGGAGCGGGTCCAGACGGCCTACGACGCCCTCACGGAGGCGCGCGGGACCCGGTTCGAGCGGGCCGGGCAGGCGGTCGCCGCGTCCTACGCGCAGGACGTGTCCGACGAGTTCATGCGGCCCGCGATCATCGGCGACTACGCCGGCATGCGGGACGGCGACGGCATCCTGAGCTTCAACTTCCGCACCGACCGGACCCGGCAGATCCTGGAGGCGTTGCTCGACCCGGCCTTCGCGGGCTTCGAGCGTGCGCGCACGGTCCGGTTCGCCGCCGCCCTGGGGATCGTCCAGTACAGCGTCGAGATCGACGCCTTCGCCGAGACCCTGTTCGGGGCCCTCGACCTGCCCAACGGCCTCGGCGAGACCGTGGCCCGGGCCGGACGCGCGCAGCTGCGCATGGCCGAGACCGAGAAGTACCCGCACGTCACCTACTTCATGAACGGCGGCCGCGAGGAGCCCTTCGCGGGGCAGGACGCGATCCTCGTGCCCTCGCCGAAGGTCGCGACCTACGATCTGCAGCCGGAGATGTCGGCGCCCGAACTCACCGACCGCGCCGTGGAGGCGATCGGCTCCGGGCGCTACGACCTCATCATCCTGAACTTCGCCAACCCTGACATGGTCGGCCACACCGGCAGCCTCGCGGCCGCCGTGAAGGCGGTGGAGACCGTCGACACCTGCCTCGGCCGCGTCGTCGAGGCGGTGACGGCCCAGGGCGGGGCGCTGCTGGTGACCGCCGACCACGGCAATTGCGAGATGATGCGCGATCCCGAGACCGGCGAGCCGCACACCGCCCACACCCTCAACCCGGTGCCCGCCGCGCTCGTCGGCGTCGACGGCGTGACCCTGGCCGACGGACGGCTGGCCGACGTGGCGCCGACGCTCCTCGACCTGATGGGACTGGACCAGCCGGCCGAGATGACAGGCACGTCGCTGATCCGCCCGCGGGGCGAGGGCTGAGGGCCGGGGCCGGCGGCACGCCGCCTGCGAAGCCCGGGCTGTCATGCGCGCCGTCCCTGCGTTACCTCCCGCCACGGGCCGGTCTGTCCCAGCGTGGTGCGAGGTCGTGGTGCGTCTGACCGGTTCTAGGACATGATCGCCCGGCACAGCCTGATCTATGTCGGCTCGCGGGGCTTCGCGGCCGCCCTGAACATGGCCTCGGTGGCGGTGTTCACGCGGCTCGCGCCGGTGGAGAGCTACGGCACCTACCTGTACGTCCTGTCCTGGGCGCTGGTGCTCTACGGGGCGACCTGCCAGTGGCCGAAATTCGCGTTCTTCGCCCTCTACGACGAGGCGCGCGAGCCCGCGCAGGTCGGCACCGTGGTGCGGATCCTGGGCGGCACCTTGCTCCTCGCCGGGCTCGGCAGCGCGCTCGCCGCCGCCCTCGGCCTGATGCCGGCGCGGATGGCGGCCGCGATCCTGGCGCTGGCCTTCGGGACCACCCTATTCGAGGGCTCCACCGAGATCGCCCGCACCCGCCTGCGGGCCGGGGCGGTGGCGGCCTCGGTGATGAGCCGCGCCGTCCTGATCCTGGCCCTCGGCAGCCTGGCGCTGCACCTCTCGCAGGATCCCCTGCACCTCGCCTTCGCGGTGGCGGCCGCCAACGCCCTGGCCTCCCTGCCGGCCGCGGCCACGATCGCCCCGATGATGCCCGGCCGCGGCAGCCGCGCGGAGGCGCTGCGGCTGTTCGCCTACGGCTGGCCGCTCGTCCTCTCCTTCGGGACTGCGGCGCTCGCCCAGAGCCTCGACCGGCTGATCATCGCCAAGACGGTGGGGCCGGCGGGGCTCGGCGCCTACGGCGCCCTGGCCGACTTCCTGAAGCAGAGCTTCATCGTGTTCGGCGAGGCGATCGCCCTGTCGCTGATCTCGATCGCCAAGCGCGAGGCGCGGGTGGGCGGGATGGCGGCGGCCTCCGGGGTGCTGCGCGACGCCGCACGGGCCATGACGCTGATCGCGGCCTTCGGGGCCGTGTTCTTCCTGTGCTTCGACGATCTGGTCGTGGCGGTGCTGCTCGGGCCCGACTACCGGGCCGAGGCGCGGGAGCTCGCCCCGGTGCTGATCCTGGCGAGCATCCTGATGATGTTCCGCGCCTACTATTTCGGGCAGGTGATCTACTTCGCCCGCTCCAGCGGCCTGGAGGCGGCCGCCGCGTTCGCGACCCTCGCCACCGTCGCCGCGCTGTCGCTCCTGCTGATCCCGCGCTTCGGCGCCGCCGGGGCGGCCCTCGCCTTCGCGGGCGGCCAGAGCGCGGCCTGCCTCGTGCTGGTGCTCGGCGCCCGCCGGACCGGCACGACGATGCCGCTGCCGCTCGCCGACATGGCCGGCATTGCCGGGATCGCGCTGGCCTGCGGCGCGGTGAATGCCGGCATCGCCCTGGTCCCCGGCGGCCTGTTGCCGCCGGGACAGGCCCTGCGCCTCGTCCTGCTCACCGCCGCCGCCGGGGTGACGGCGTGGCGCTACGACGTGCTCGGCTTCGCCGGCGCGATCCGTCACCGTCTCGCGGCCTGACGGTCCCGCGATGGCAGGCCCCGCGTCGGACACCCCATCGGACACGGCCGCGCTTCCCGGCGGGCTCGTGGCGGCGGTCCGGCCCCTCGACGGGGCGGCGCCCTGGGTCCCGGCCTGGCGGGCCCTGGGTCGGGCGAGCCTGGTGCGCAACCCGTTCTACGAGGCGGGCTACGCCCTGGCGGCCCGCGACGCCTTCGGGGCGGGCGTCCGGCTCCTCCTCGTCGCCGACCGGCCCCCCGAGGCGCCCGGGGCCCGGCTCCTCGCCGCCTGGCCGTTCCGGCCGTCGCGCCGCCGCTGGGGCGTGCCGCTGCCGCTGCTCGTGGGCTGGACCCACGGCTACGCCCCGTTCGGGGCGCCGCTCCTCGACGGCGCCGCCCCGGAGGCCGCCCTGGCGGGGCTGCTCGCCGCGCCGGGCGCCCTCGGCCTGCCGCCGCGTCTCCTCCTGCCGAACGCTCCGACCGACGGCCCCCTGCCTGAACTCCTGACGGCGTGTGGCGGGCGCCGCGCCGCGTACTGGCCGCACGACCGCGGCCTGCTCGACCTGACCGGCCTCGGGCCGGAGGCGCGGGCCTCCTATCTCGGGCACCTCTCCGGGCAGCGCCGCCGCAAACTCCGCCGCGCCCGCGCGCGCCTCGAGGCGGCGGGGCCCGTGACCTTCGAGATCCTCGCCGGGCCCGAATCCCTCGGCCCCGCCCTCGACGCCCACGTCGCCCTGGAGGCCGCCGGCTGGAAGGGTCAGGCCGGCACGAGCCTGGCGCAGCGGCCGGCGGAGATCGCCTTCCTGCGCGCCGCCCTGGCCGATCTCAGTGCCGATCTCAGTGCCGATCTCAGTGCCGATCTCGGGGCCGATCGCGGGGCCGCGGACGGCGTGCGGATCGCGCGCCTGCGCCGGGGCGACCGGCTCCTGGCCTCCCTGATCCTGCCGGTCACCGGCCGGGAGGCCTGGGTGCTGAAGATCGCCAACGACGAGACGCGGCCGGAGACCGCGCCGGGGGTCCAGCTCGTCCACCGGCTGACCGAGGCGGTCGCCGCGGGCGACTGGCCGATCGATCGGATCGATTCGTGCGCGCCGCCGGACTTCGCCCTCGGCACCACCTTCTGGACCGCGCGCCGGCCGATCGCTCATCTGCTGGTGGAGGCGGGCCGCGATCCGCTGTTCCCGGTGGCCCGGACCCTGGAGCGGGCCCGGGAGCGCGTTGCCCGGGCGCGTCTCACCATCCGAAGCGGGCGATCTGCTCCAGCCGCGCCCGCGTCGCCGCCGCGTCGCGGCCCGTGACGGCGATCCGCCCGGACAGGTCGTAGCAGGTCGCGCAGAAAGGCAGCTGCAGCAGCGTGTACCCGTCGTCCCGCGCCCGGGCGACGGAGGCGATGAGGCAGGGCAGGACCGGCTCGTCGGGCGGCCCGGCGAGGCAGTCGGCCCGGGGGCTGCCGAAGGCCGGGCGGTTCGGCCAGGTCAGCAGGAGCGTGGTCCCGCCCCGGCGGTCCGGGGCCGGCGGCAGGGTGTAGCTGCGCAGGAACAGCGCGCCGGCCGCGAGGACGAGGACCGGCAGGATCAGGGCTGTGCGCATCGGCGGTGTCCTCGCGCCTCAATCCCCCGCGTCGAAGCGCGTCCGATAGAACACCTCGCGGCCGGCGCCGTCGATCACCCGGACCGCCTCGGCCGGCTCACCCGAGCGCTGCGGCACCCGGGCGCGGGCGAACAGCCGCAGGGCCCGCTCCTGCGCGCTCTCCAGGCTGCCGACCCGCACGGAGATCCGCGTCTGGATCTCGTCCGGCTCCGGTCCGAGGACTTCGATGTGGAAGGTCTCGCGCACGGGTATCCGCCTGATCGAGGGATCTTCAGCGCCGGATATCGGGATCCGGCCGCCGGCCGCCATAGCATGTTCCGGCCGGGTATCTGGTCCGGCGCCGCGCGGCGAGCCCGGGACGACGCGCCGCGGGCTCGATCTCGGCACGAAGTCCAATTGCCCCGCGGCCCGCCTCGGCACTAAGAGGGCCGCTCCGCCCGAGGAGACATCACCGGAGGAACCCCGTGGACCCGCTCAAGGCCGCCGCCGCGACGCTTCTCTGCCTCGCCCTGTTCTGGCTGGCCTTCCGGCTGACCCGGCGCCTGGTCGATCTCGCCATCGCGGGGGGCTACGCCGAGGAGCGCCGACGGCTCGCCGAGGAGGAGGCCGCTCAGGCCGAGGCGGGCGCCGTCCCGCAGGCCTCAGCCATCCGGGCCACCCCCGCGAGCTTGGCCTCGAACAGGGACCAGTCATCCGCCGCGGCGATCGGCGCCCACAACGCCTCCACCTCGTCGATCAGGAGCGTGCAGGGCGCCTCCGCGAAGTAGGGATGGTCGAGCCGCGCGCCCGGGGCGGGCGCGAGCGGCTCCAGCGCGGCCCGCACCGGCGCGAAGGCCTCGTGCGCGTAGTGGCCGGCGGACGGCCCGGCCTGCGCGCGGGTCGCGCTCGCGAGGCCGCCGTACCAGTCGAAGAAGAACCGCTCGAAGGGCGCCCGCGTCTCCGCGAGGAACCGCCAGACCGCCGAGACCAGCCGGTCGGTCTCCGGCCGCGGCGCCGGGGCGAGGCCGAGCCGGCGGAACAGGGCCTCGGCGAACGCCTCCTGCAGGGCCGGCCCGAACCCGGAGAGCGCCGCTTCCAAGCGCGCCTGGGGGGGCAGCACCAGCAGGCAGTCGGCGAGCCGGGCGAGGTTCCAGAACAGGGCCTCCGGCTGGCGGCCGAAGCTGTAGAGCCCGGTCTCATCGAAGTAGGCGGCCGTGAAGTCCGGATCGTAATGCGGCAGGAAGCGCCAGGGCCCGTAATCGAAGCTCTCGCCGGTGACGTTGATGTTGTCGCTGTTGAGGACCCCGTGGACGAAGCCGGCCGCCGCCCACTGCGCGCCCATCCGGGCGACCCGGGCGACCACGTCCTCCAGCAAGGCGACGGCGCGATCCTCAACGCCGTCGCGCCAGAGCTCCGGCCGGTGGGTCGCGATCGTGTGGTCGAGGAGCCGGGCGATGTTGTCCGGCTCGCCGAGCGCCAGGAAGCGCTGGAAGCTGCCGATGCGGATGTGGCCGTGGGACAGGCGCACCAGCACCGAGGCGCGTGCCGGCGAGGGCTCGTCGCCGCGCACGAGGTCCTCGCCGGTCTCGATCAGGCTGAAGCTCTTCGAGGTGTAGACGCCCTGCGCCTCCAGGAGGGCGGTGGCCAGCACCTCGCGCACGCCGCCCTTGAGGGTGAGCCGCCCGTCGGCGCCGCGCGACCAGGGCGTCGTGCCGCTCCCTTTGGTGCCGAGGTCGAGGAGGCGCCCGTCCAGGCGGTCGTGCAGCTGCGCGAAGAGGAAGCCGCGCCCGTCGCCGAGGTCCGGATTGTAGGCGCGGAACTGATGGCCGTGGTAGCGCAGGGCCAGCGGCGTCTCGAAGCTGCCCGGCAGGGGCTCGAACCGGCCGAAATGGGCGATCCACGCCGCCTCGGACAGGCCGCCCAGTCCGACCCGCTTCGCCCAAGTCTGGTTGCGGTAGCGCAGGATCGTCCGCGGGAACCGGGCCGGCGTCACCGGATCGAAGAAGGCGGGGCCCAGATCGGCGTGGCGCCGGGAGGGCGTGAAGGCGGTGTCGTCCATGCGGCGGCGCGTCTCCCGGGGTGAGGATGAGTCCCGTTGTACCAAGCGAGCCGGACGCGATCCGTTGCCGATCCCGTCCTCGCGGGCGCGGCGAAGCAACCCAGTGCAGCGGGACATCGGCCGAGCGTGGCGCCGCCTGGATCGCTTCGCTCCGCTCCCGAAGACGGCGGCCGACCCGAGAGGCGTCACGATCCTAGAGATCTGGTCGGGCCGTCCCGGACACCTGCCGCAGGGCCTCGCCGGCGATCATCGCGGCCGCGACCGCGACGTTGAGCGAGCGCAGGCCCGCTCGGATCGGCACCACGATCCGGGCGTCGGCGGCCGCGTGCACCGCCTCGGGCACGCCGGCGGATTCGCGCCCGACCATCAGGCAATCGTCCGGGCGGAAGGCGAAGTCCGTGTAGGGCACGGCGCCCGCCGTGGTGGCGAGGACGAGCCGGATCCCGGCCTCGGCCCGCCACGCGGCGAAGGCCGCGAAGGAGCGGTGCCGGGTGATCGCCACGTGGTCGAGGTAGTCCAGGCCCGAGCGGCGCAGGTGGCGGTCCGAGACGTCGAAGCCCGCGGGCTCCACGATCTCCACCGCCAGCCCGAGGCAGGCGGCCATGCGCAGCATCGTGCCGGTGTTCTGCGGGATATCGGGCTGGTAGAGGGCGAGGCGGAGCATGGCGCCGGCCTTGTGCGGGGCGGAAGGCCCCGCCGTCAAAGGCCCCCGGCGCCGACGCGCAGCCGGCAAACCGCCGGGCCGGCCCCCGCCGGGGCCGAGACCGCGCGGAACTTAAGCCCCGCCAGAACCTTGAGGCGGCGCGACCCCCCTGTGCGGCCCCCGTCTGAAAGACCTGCTCCGATGCGCACCCCGCTCCTCGCCTCGGCCCTCCTGCTGGCCGGCCTCGCCACCGCTTCGGCGCAGACCGACGGCGCCAGATCGGACGGCGCCAAGCCGGACGGCGGCGCCGCCGCGACCCCGGTCCCCGGCCAGCCCGCCACCATGGCCGACAGCCTGCGCCCGACCTTCGTGGCCCAGGCCCCCGACGACATGGTCGCCAGCAAGCTGATCGGCTCCAGCGTCGTCAACGGCGCCAACGAGACGATCGGGCAGATCGCCGACTTCGTCCTCGACCAGAAGGGGGCCGTGAAGGCCTGGATCATCGGGGTCGGCGGCTTCCTGGGGATCGGCTCGAAATACGTCGCGGTCGACCCGTCCGTGCTCAAGCTCGACCGCACCGACGGCAAGACCCTCCAGGCGCGGATCGACACGACCAAGGACCAGCTCCGGGCGGCGCCGGAATACGTCTATCTCGGCAAGGAGCCGCCGAAGGGCGCCGCCCCGGCGAGCCCCGCGGGGGAGCCGGCCTCGAAGCCGTAGCGGTCGCGCCGGCGCGGCGCCGATCGGTCGGCCGGCGGCACCGCGCCGGCTTGCCTCCGCGCGCCGTTGTGTGCTGTGCCGGCCTCCCCGGAGGTCGGAACCCGTCCCATGCGCCGCGCCCTCGTCCCGCTCCTCGCCTTCTGCCTCGGCCTCATCGGCCTGACCGGGGCGGCGGTGTTCGCGTTCCTGCCCGACAAGGCACCGGTGGGCGTGCCGAGCGTCGGCGGCCCGTTCACGCTGGTGAACCAGGACGGGCGCACCGTCACCGAGCGCGACTTCGCCGGCGCGACGCACCTCGTGTTCTTCGGCTTCACCCACTGCCCGGACGTCTGCCCGACCACCCTGCAGCAGATCTCCGACGTGCTCGCCGCCCTGGGGTCGAAGGGCAAGACGATGCGGGTCGCCTTTGTCACGGTGGATCCCGAGCGGGACGATCCGGCGAGCCTCAAGACCTACCTGTCGAGCTTCGACCCGCGCATCACCGGCCTCACCGGCACGCCCGAGCAGGTCACCGCCACCGAGAAGGCGTACCGGGCCTATGCCCGCAAGGTGCCCGCCAAGGACGGCGACTACACGATGGAGCACACCGCCCTGGTGTACATCATGGACGCGCAGAACCGCTTCCTCGGCGCCCTCGACCTGACCCGGCCGGCCGACGAGGTCGCCGCGCAGCTCGCCAAGAAGATCTGACCGCCGGCCGGTCCGGCCGCACGCGCGTCAGAGCGTCATCCCGGCGTGGAAGCGGTCGGGGGAGAGCGGCAGCAGGAACTGCACGCCGAAGCCGCCCTCGAAGTAGCGCACCAGCCGGCCCGGCGTGCTGCCCACCGTGACGGCGGCGCCGAGGGGCAGCGGCACCGGGCAGGAGATCGCCACGCCCGACATCGAGATGTCGATGAGGCGCGCCCGGATCTCGCGACCGCCCTCGACGCGCAGGACCACCGCCGTGTTGGTCGGCACGAGGCGCTCGTGCGAGCGTCCCTCCGGCAGCCCCAGCATCTCCCGGTTCGCCAGCCAGGTGAGCTGGGAGGCGAGCTTGTCCCGCTTGCGCGACGTGGCGTTGAGCTGGACCGCGAACCCGTCCGGGCAGGTGCGCGCGACGACGCCCTCGATGCGGCCGATATGCTCCAGGTAGAGCACCACGCGCTCGCCGACCGCGCCCTTGACCGCGCAGGTCAGCCGCACGCCGCCCGGCGACATGTCCACGGTCTGGCAGGGATATTCCCGGCGATCGGCCAGCATGTAGCGGCCGAGCACGGCGACCCGCACGCGCTGGTGGCGGCGCTGGTCGGCGGCACCGCGCGCCGGCTCGGCGGCGAGGCCGCGCAGATCAGTTCCAGCGGTGGCCTCGACCGCGATCATTCCGAGATTGGTCCTGCGCCGGAGAATGGCCGGTGCAGACTAGGCACGGACAGTTACGAAACCCTTTTTTCCTGCTCCGGGATCGATCGGCCTTGTAGAAACATCCATTGTCGAGCCCTGCCGCGTCGTGCGCGATCGACTTGTGCGCCGAAGCTTTCCTCGGGTGCACGCGCCGATTCGATCGAACTGGCCGTCCCGGACCGGGCGTAACCTTGGACGAATACGGTTCTCAGGCGCGCCCGCCGGCGTGGACGAGGAGGTGGCCGTGGCGCACCGGCCCGGGGTAGCCCGCGCTCGTGCGCACGGCGGTGCGGGCGGGCGGGACCGGCTCGGTCCGGCGGCTGGGCAGGATGCGCAGGGAGGTGGTCTCCGCCTCCACCAGCGGGCGCAGGCCGAGCCAGTGCGGCGCGCCGTCGAGGCTGAGGGTGCCGAGGGCGCGGACCTGCGTCCGGCCGCGGTGGCGCAGGGGCAGGAGCAGGAGTTCGAGATCCGCCGCCTCGCCGGCCGCGTTGGTGCCGCGCAGGCCCGCGACGACGCCCAGCGTGTCGCTGGCCACGATCTCGACGATCCGCCAGGGATCCGTCGCCCGGGAGCCCCACAGCTTGGCGAAGGGCTCGCCCTTCAGCTCGCGGCCGTACAGGGCGCAGACCCGGGTCCCCGCGAGCCGGATGCTCGCGGAGCGGCTCGGCATGTCGAGTTCCAGGATCAGGCTGTCGGCGAGGAGGTGCCGGATCTCGCCCGGCTCGATCTCGGCGCGTTCCGGCGCGGCCCGTTCTCCGCGCAGGCGCTCCCAGTAGGCGTGGAGCATGCGGCTGGTGGGATGCTTCATCGGTGTCCCGATTCTCAACGCCTGTGGTTCATCCCCGGATCATTCTGGCACATCCGCGGGGGTGTGACCGGCCGATCCGGGCGTTCACCGCGTCCGGGCGCACGGGCCGTGCCGGCTCCCGCACCCGCGCGCCGCCGGTCCCGCCGGCGCCGCGCGGGGCGGGGGGTAGCGCGTCGTGGCCGGCGACACAATCGTCGCACCCCGCCGGGCGCGCCGCGGCCGTCCGGGACGGATCCGGACTGAAGACGGGGCGGTGCGCGATACGGACCGCGATCCGACCGGTATTTGCGAGCTTCAATACGTCGCCGGGGCTTGCCCGATCGCGCCGCGCCCCGACATGGTGCGCCGATGGACGCCTCCCCCGATTTCCCGCGGCAGAGCCGCGTGCCCGTGTTCAACATGCCGGGCATCGTCACCGCGTCGATCGGGCTGCTCCTGGCGATCCAGGCGGTGCGCGAGTTCCTGCTGCCGGACACCTGGGACATCCGCCTCGTCCTCGACCTCGCGCTGGTCCCGGCGCGCTGGACCCTCTGGTTCGATCCCGGCCGGGCCTCCGAGGTGATCCGCGCCGCCGCCGATCCGGGCGATCCCGGCCTGGAGGCGGCCCGCGAGGCCTTCGCCCGCTACATCGTGGGCGAGCACGCCCTCCAGCCCTGGACGCTCGTCACCTACGGGCTGCTGCACGGCTCGTGGATGCACGTGATCTTCAACAGCGTCTGGCTCGCGGCCTTCGGCGCCCCGGTGGCGCGCCGCTGCGGCGCCGTGCGCTGGTGCGTGCTCGCGCTGGCCGGCACGGCGGCCGGCGGACTTCTCCACATCCTGATCGATCCGCTGAGCGCGGGGCCGCTGGTCGGCGCCTCGGCGGGGATCTCGGCCCTGATGGCCGCCGCCGCGCGCTTCGTGTTCCAGCCGCCGGTCTCGGGCTACGGCGCGCCGGCCTGGCAGGTGCCGCCGCCCCGTCCCGCCGAGACGATCCCGGAGCTGCTGCGCAACCGGACCGCGGTGTCGTTCCTGGTGATCTGGCTGCTGACCAACCTGCTCTTCGGCCTCGTCAGCGTGCCGCTCGTCGGCGAGAACGCCGCCATCGCCTGGGACGCCCATCTCGGCGGCTTCATCGCGGGCTTCTTCCTGTTCCCCCTGGTGGATCCCCGAGAGCCGCGCCGGCACTGAGTCCCTGCCATCGACGCCCGGCACCTTGCCATCCGGCCGGATCGATCACACACTCGCCACAATGTGAACGAGCCGGGCCAACCCGGCCGAGAACGCCATCAGGGCGCCGCGGGCTGACGGCGCACCGGCCGCGTCACACAGGGAGAGAGCCATGACCGTCGCACGCATCCTCGCCGAGAAGGGCAGCTCCGTCGTCACCGTGGGCCCCGACAAGACCCTCGATGAGGTGATCCAGATCCTCGCCGACAAGCGGATCGGCGCCCTCGTGGTCGCCCAGGCCGACGGGACGGTGGCGGGCATCATCTCCGAGCGGGACATCATGCGGGCGCTCGCCCGGCACGGGGGCTCGGCCTTCGACGCGCCGGTCTCGGCCCACATGACCACCGCGGTCACCACCTGCGGCCGGACCACCACGATCGAGGAGGTCATGACCCTCATGACCGACGGGCGCTTCCGCCACGTACCGGTCTGCGAGGACGGGCGGCTGATCGGCCTGGTCTCGATCGGCGACGTGGTGGCGCGCAAGATCGCCACCGTCGAGGCCGAGCACCAGGCCCTGCGCGACTACATCACGATGGCGTAGGGGCGCCGGCACCGCGCGTTTCTCTCGCCCTCCGCCCCCGGGCCTCGCCGGTTCAGGACAGGCCGCCGGGGCGCGACGCGCTCCCTCTCCCGTGCGGGAGAGGGGACCCGCGCCCCTTCGTCGACGGGCGAGCAGGCCGACATCGCGAGCCCGTACCGCCCGCGGTCCGCCTCACGCCTTCACGGGATCAAGCGTGACGTGCCAGAGGTCGGTGTCGGCCGCGTCCTTGAGGGTCACCGTCATCTGCTCGGTGGCGCCGTCCACCGCCACGTGGCCGAAGAACTGGTAGCCGGCGGCCGGCGACAGGTTCACCTGGCCCTTGTCGGGCGCCTTCACGTAGCGCAGCTGCGGCCCGAAGGTGTTGTCCAGCGCGTTCGGCCCGAAGGTGCCGGCGTGCAGCGGCCCGGAGACGAACTCCCAGAACGGCTCGAAATCCTGGAACTGCGCCTTGTCGGGGTCGTAGTAGTGGGCGGCCGTGTAGTGCACGTCGGCCGTGAGCCAGACCGTGTTGCGGATCCCTGCGCTCTTGATGAAGCGCAGCAGGTCGGCGATCTCCAGCTCGCGCCCCAGCGGCGGTCCGTCGCCCTGCGCCACCGCCTCCGAGCCGAAATTGCGGTCGGTGTCGTAGGTCACCACGAGGCCGAGCGGCATGTCGGCGGCGATCACCTTCCAGGTCGCGCGGGACTCGAGCAGCGCCCGCTTCAGCCACGCGATCTGCTGCGGCCCGAGGAAGTAGGACTCGGGCCCGTATTCCGTCTGCCGGTTCTCGCCGTTCGGGCCCCGGTAGGAGCGCATGTCGAGCATGAACACGTCGACCAGCGGGCCGTAGCCGATCTTGCGGTAGACCCGGCCGGGCTCCGACGGCTCGAAGCGCATCGGCATGTACTCGTGGAAGGCCTTGGCCGCCCGCAGCTGCAGCGCCAGCACGTTCGGGTCGGCGTACTTCTTCTTCAGGTGCTCGGCCCGGGTCAGCGGCTCCCCCGGCCACCAGTTGTTGGTGACCTCGTGGTCGTCCCACTGGGCCAGGATCGGCACGGCGGCGTTCATCGCCAGGACGTTCCGGTCGGTGAGGTTGTACTTGTGCCGGCCCCGGAACTCCGCGAGCGTCTCGGCCGGCTTGGCCACCTCCTCGGTCACCCGATTGCGCCACAGGCTGCCGTCGGGGAGCTTCACCTCGGACTGGATCGGCCCGTCGGCGTAGATCGTGTCGCCGGAATGGATGAAGAAGTCCGGTCGGTTCTTCAGGATGGCGGAGTAGATCGTCATGCCGCCGCGGGCCTCGTCGATGCCCCAGCCCTGGCCCGCCGTGTCGCCCGACCAGCAGAACGAGACCGAGCGCCGGTCCGCCGGCGCGGTCCGGAACCGCCCGACCTGGGCCGGCCCGACGATGGTCGGCGCGGCGACGTCCTCCAGGCGGACACGGTAGAACACGTCCTGGCCGGCCGGCAGCCCGGTCAGTGTCACCTTCACGGTGCCGTCGGTCTCCGGCAGGGCGTCGGCGAAGACGCCGCCGCGGATGTCGGCGAAGCTCTCGGTGGTCGCCCACTCGACGATCGCCCGGGCCGGCCGGTCGGACCGGGCCCAGACCACCGCCGAGTCGGTGCCGACGTCGCCCGACTGGAGGCCGTGGGTCAGGAGCGGCCGGTCGGCGGCGCGGCTCAGGCCGGGCCGTCCGAGGCCCGTGGCCAGCCCGACGAGGCCGGCGCCTCCGGACAGCAGGATCTGACGGCGACTCGTATACATTGGAGGTCCTCCAGCATGCACGGGCGCCCATCGCAGGCGGCCACGACAGCCGGATGACGGCCCCCTCCGGATGGAGCGCGCCCGGATCCCTCAGGCGCGCGCGGCCGCGCCCTCCAGCACGGCCCGGATCCGGGGCAGGGCGGCGCGGGCGGCGCGGTGCCCGAGGGCGATGCCCTCCGCGGCCCGGTGGAAGTCGAACAGCCCGAAGGCCGCCAGATCCGGGCCGATGGCCACGTCCGGCGGGTCGCGCTCCAGCCGCGCCCGCGAGATCCGGTCCTGGGTGGTGTTGAACGCGTCGAGCACCACTCGCGCGATGCCCGGCACGGCGATCTCGGGCTCGGGTCGGTCGAAGCCCGGCAGGCGCCCGCGCACGACCTGCAGGAAGCCCCGGCGCGGCGGGGCCGGGTGCGGCGCCTCGCGCACCACCGGTCCGCCGGTGTCGCCGTTGAGGTTCACGCAGATGACGAGGTCGGCCCCGAGCGCCCGGGCGAGGCCCACCGGCACCGGGTTGACCAGGGTCCCGTCCATCAGCACGCGGCCGTCATGGGCCACCGGCGGGAACAGACCGGGGATCGCGTAGGAGGCGCGCACCGCGTCCACCGCCGGACCCTCGGTCAGGCTGACCTCGTGGCCGGTCCCGTACTCGGTGGCGACGCAGCCGAAGCGGATCGGCAGCGTCTCGATGCGGCGCTCGCCGAGATCCGCGGCGAGGCGCTGGCGCAGGCGGTTGCCGGCGATCAGGCCTGAGCCCGGCAGGCGGGGGTCGATGAGCCCCACCACCCGACGCCGGGTCAGCGCCCGGGCGAAGGCCTCGAGCCGGTCGAGGCGCCCGGCCGCGTAGCAGGCGCCGACCACGGCGCCGATGGAGCAGCCGGCCACCACGGTCGACGTGATGCCGCCTTCCTCCAGGGCGCGGATCACCCCGATATGCGCCCAGCCCCGTGCCGAGCCGCCCCCGAGGGCGAGCCCGACCTGCGGGCCGGGGCTCGGCGGCGCGCGGACCGGCTCGACGGTTCCGGGCGGGAAATGCGGGTCGGCGGACTCGTCTTGCCACCGCGTGGCAAGAGGGCGGCTCATCGCCCGGCGGCTTTCAGGACGACCCGGCCGTCCGCCTCCCGGACGACGCTGCGGTAGAAGCAGTCGCGCCGGCCGGTGTGGCAGCAGCCGCCGTCGCCGCCGACCTCGACGCGGATCAGCAGGGCGTCCTGGTCGCAGTCGACCCGCATCTCGACGACGCGCTGGATCTGGCCGCTGGTCGCGCCCTTGTGCCAGAGCTCCCGGCGCGAGCGCGACCAGTACCACGCCTCGCCGGTCTCGAGGGTGCGCGCCAGCGACTCGGCGTTCATGTGGGCGAGCATCAGCACCTGCCCGTCCCGCGCGTCCACCGCGATGCAGGCGACGAGGCCGTCGCGGTCGAACCGGGGCGTGAGGGCCGTGCCCTCCTCGATCTCGGCCCGGGTGCCGGGGGGAGCGAAGGCGGTGTCGCGCGCGGTCATGGTCGAGGCGTCGCCCGGGGCTACTTGGCGCCGCCGCGCACCAGGGTCAGGAAGCGGACCTGCTCGTTAGCGTTGTCCTTGAAGACACCGCGGAACTGGCTGGTGATGGTCGAGACGCCGGCCTTCTGGACGCCGCGCATCGCCATGCAGAGATGCTCGGCCTCGACCATCACGGCGACGCCGCGGGGCTTGAGGATGCTCTCGATCACGTCGGCGATCTGGGCGGTCATGGTCTCCTGCGTCTGCAGGCGGCGGGCGAAGGTGTCGACCACGCGGGCGAGCTTCGACAGGCCGACCACGCCCCGGGTCGGGTAATAGGCGATGTGGGCAAGGCCCATGAACGGCACCATGTGGTGCTCGCAGTGGGAGTGGAACGGGATGTCGCGCACCAGCACGATGTCCGAGTAGCCCTCCACCTCCTCGAACACGCGCTCCAGCAGCTTCTCGGCGTCGACCGCGTAGCCGCCGAACAACTGCTCGTAGGCCTTGGTGACCCGGGCCGGGGTGTCGAGCAGGCCCTCGCGGGTCGGGTCGTCGCCGGCCCAGCGCAGGAGGGTGCGCACGGCGGCCTCGGCCTCGGCGCGGCTCGGGCGGCCGGTCTCGATCCCGTCCGGGACGCGGGTCGCGGAGGCCGGCTCGGGCGCCACCTCGACGGGACGGCCCTCATCCACCGGCCGATTGTCATTGCGCATGCCGTTCAGCCCTTGCCCGTCGCCCCCGTTCCGGTCGAAACCCTGGCCGTCACCCTGGTAGGACAAGGATTTGAGCGCGGCATCCATGGCATCTCCGGCCCGCGCGATGCGGGATTTCATCGGGGTGCTGTCGGGCTTGGCGTACATCGTCGGATCGCGTCGGGCGTTCGAGGGAAGATCCCGGGCTCGAAAAGGTTTCAAGCCGGCGCCCCGGGATGGACGAAAGGCCGTGGGAACCACCGTGGCCGTTGGCGCGACCCTGGTCGACGGCCCGCCTCCTCGCGAAGCGGCCGTATGGCGCCTATATCATCGTTCGCGGGGTAACGCGCAATGCGCGATGCACGCGGCAGAGTCCCGATGGGAAGTGTGCCTCCGGCCGAGGACCCGATGCTCGACGACATCTACAACCGCCGTATCCTGGAACTCGCCGCCGACATCCCCCGGCTCGGCCGGCTCGAGAACCCGGACGCGAGTGCCACGGCCCATTCGCGCCTGTGCGGCTCGACCGTGACGGTCGACCTCGTCCTGGGCGAGGACGGCCGGGTCGCGGATTTCGCCCAGGAGGTTCGGGCCTGCGCCCTGGGACAGGCCTCCTCGTCGCTGATGGGCCGGCACGTGGTCGGCGCCAGCGCGGACGAGCTGCGCGGCGTCCGCGCGGCCATGCGGTCGATGCTCAAGGAGAACGGCCCGGCGCCCGGCGGCGCGTGGTCGGACCTCGCGGTGCTCGAGCCGGTGCGGGACTTCAAGGCGCGCCACGCCTCGACGCTCCTGACCTTCGACGCGGTGGTGGACGCCCTCGACCAGATCGCCGCCAAGCGGCAGGCCGCCTGACGGGATGGTCCGGCGCGCCGCCCACTGGGCGATCCGCGGCTACCAGCTGACGCTGTCGGGCCTGATCGGGCGCCAGTGCCGCCACTGGCCGAGCTGCTCCGAGTACACCGACACGGCCATCGCCCGGCACGGGCTCTGGCCCGGCGGCTGGATGGGCTTCGCCCGGATCTGCCGCTGCGGGCCGTTCGGCACCTACGGCATCGACCTCGTCCCGGAGCGCGTGCCCGCGCGGGCGGTGTGGTACCGCCCCTGGGCCTACGGCCGCTGGCGCGGCGTCGAGGCGCCGCCGTCTCCGTTCGCCTGCGAGGCCGTGGGGCAGGAGGCCGACGCGCGGTAGATTTCGTTCCTGCTTTGTTTCACGTGAAACACGGGTGCCGGGCGGTCGGGCTGGCGGATCGGAGATCGCTTTTCGGAGATCCCGTGCGCCTGCCCCGCGCTCAACCGGCCTGACGGTTCGCCGCCAGCTTCTCGGCGAACTCGATCGCCTCGATGAGGCTGCGCTCGTTGGCGACGCCGGTGCCGGCGATGTCGAAGGCGGTGCCGTGATCGACCGAGGTGCGGATGATCGGTAGCCCCAGGGTGATGTTCACCCCCGACAGGTCCATCCACTTGCCCGTGGCCGGGTCGATCTCGAAGCCCAGGAGCTTGACCGGGATGTGTCCCTGGTCGTGGTACATCGCCACCACCGCGTCGTACTGGCCCGCCCGCAGCTTCACGAACACCGTGTCGCCCGGCACCGGGCCGTGCACGTCGAGCCCGTCGGCGTTGGCCGTCTCGATCACCGGCGCGCTGACGTCGATGTCCTGGCGCCCGAACAGGCCGCCCTCGCCGGCATGGGGGTTGAGCGCGGCGACCGCGATCTTCGGCCGGGCGAGACCCAGTCCCTTCAGCGCCCTGTCGGTGAGGTCGATGACGAGGCGCAGGCGCTCCGGGGTCAGGCGCTTGGGCACGTCCTCCAGGGCGACGTGGGTCGTGACGTGGGAGACCCGCATGTTGCCGTGGGCCAGCATCATCACTGAGCCGCGCACGCCGGTCAGCTCCGCCAGCATCTCGGTGTGGCCGGCATAGTGGTAGCCGGCCTTGTTGAGCGCCTCCTTGTTGAGGGGCGCGGTGACGATGCCGCCGATCCGGCCGGCCAGGGCGAGGCGAACGCCGGCCTCGATCGCCTTGTAGGCGAAGCGGCCGCCGTCGGCCGAGAGCCGGCCCGGCTCGATCGGCGCGCCCTCCGCGTCGGCCTGGAGGCAGCACAGCGCCGGCCAGTCGCCGTCCTCGGCGACCTCGGGAACGGGATCGGGCAGGAGGCCGAGCGCCCGCTCCGCGCGGCGCAGGGAGGGGGCGCTGCCGATGACGACGAGCTTGAGGTCGCCCGCGTCGATCCGGTGCTTCAGCCGGGCGGCGGCCTTGACGATGATCTCCGGGCCGATGCCGGCCGGATCGCCCATGGTGATGGCGAGATGTGAGGTCACGCGTCGCTCCTGCTGCGCGGAAAGCCGTTGCCGTGAAGTAGATCGCGCCAGACGTCCTCTGTTCCGAAGGCGCCGGATTTGGACACGACCGCGAGCCCGTCCCAGCGTCCGCCTCGCAGGGTCGAGCGGGGCAGGCCCGGGGTGATCTGCCCGGTGACGTCGAGGCGCGCGACGGAGAGCGCGAGGCACAGCGCCTTCAGGGTCTCGCCGCCGGCCACCAGCAGCGTGCCGGGCCGCGGGATGCGGTCGATCACCCCCGCGAAGGTCTGGGCGATCCGCGCCGCGGCGTGCTCCCGGGCGGTGCCCTCGGGCAGCGCGAGGCTCGCCAGGACGACGCCGTCCCGGTCGAGGCGCGCGGCCACCGCGCCGGCATGGTCCGGATGGCGCGCCGACAGGACGAGGTGGTGGGCGCCGCAGGCCGCGAGCTGCGCCGCGGTCTCGGGCCGGTCCGAGCCGAACAGCCCGAGGACGGGGCCGGCGAGCCGGTCGTCGCCCGGCGCCGCCACGCCGCGCGCCAGGGCCGCCGCGAGGCCGCCGCTGCCGCACCAGAGCACCGGCCTGCCGCCGCCGAGATCCGCGACCCGGGCGAGGTCGGCGTCGCTCGCCGCGTCGTAGACGGCGACGCCCGCCACCGGCCCGTCGGACACGTCGGCCCGGCGCGCCGGCAGCCCGACCGCCCGCAGGGCCTCGGCGATGTCGCCCGAGACCGGCTCGAAGCCCGCGCCGCGCCGGGCGAGCTGCCGCCCGCCCTCCGTGCGGCGTCCCTGATACGGGAAGGCCGGCGCCACCACGCAGCGCCCCCAGGTCCCTGTGCGAAGCACGGCCGCGAGTTCGGCCGCCCAGGGGCCGCGCAGCAGGCTGTCGACCTTCTTGAAGGCGATGTCGGCGCCGTCCAGCCGGGGCGCGAGGGCGCCGACGATCCGGTCGGCCTCCGCGGCCGAGCCTTCCCGGGTGCCGGAATCGATCGCCAGGCAGCCGGGTCCATCCCCCGCCAGGAGCTCCGGCCACGCCACCGGGATCGCCCCGCACAGGCCGGTGAAGCCCGCGGCCGTGTCGAGGGTGCCGGTGAGATCGTCGGCGATGAGGCGCAGGCGGGTCATGTCGGGCGGATCATGGCGGGAGCCGCGCCGGCCGCGCCCCCGGCCGAGCGCGGCTCGCGTGCTCGTTGTCAGGTTGTCGCGCGGCATACCGACCGGCCGGCGCGGCGGTCAAGCGGGCAGCCTCGCGCCGCGGATCGGCCGCCGCCCGGGCAAGGCCGCCGGGTCCAGGGAGCCGGACAGGGACGGGGACGTCGCTGACGACATCCGGGCCGCCGCAGATCGTGCCGGGCCGCGCCCAGGCAGGGATGGGCCCGCGCAATTGTCACCATGTGCACCGGTCCGGCCGCGCGTTGCGCAGCCTCGTCGAAAGGTTGTAGCAGGCCGCCGGGGGGAAGGCGGGTGCCAGGATCCGGAACGGGCCGGCACCGGAAGGGCGACCCATGCAGATTCCCATCAAGCGCTCCCTGGAGCGCGTGCCCGGCGGCCTGATGGTGGTGCCGCTGTTCCTCGGCGCGATCCTCCACACGCTCTTCCCGGACACCGCGACCTTCTTCGGCTCGTTCACCGGCGCGCTGTTCAACGGCGCGCTGCCGATCCTGGCGGTGTTCTTCGTCTGCATGGGCGCGGGCATCGACTTCCGCGCCGCCCCGGCGATCGCCCGCAAGGGCGGCGTCCTGTTGGCCGCCAAGGTCGGCGTCGCGGCGATCATGGGCGTGGTGTTCGGGCAGATCCTCGGCGAGGCGCCGGTGGCCGGGGGCGCCTTCGCGGGGCTGTCGACGCTGGCGATCGTCGCCGCCATGAACGACACCAACGGCGGGCTCTACCTCGCCCTGATGGGCCAATTCGGCCGCCCGAAGGATGCGGGCGCCTACGCGATCATGAGCCTCGAATCCGGGCCGTTCCTCACCATGGTGACGCTCGGGCTGGCGGGCCTTTCGGCCTTCCCGTGGCCGACCCTGGTGGGCAGCATCCTGCCGCTGCTGATCGGGATGATCCTCGGCAACCTCGACCGCGACATGCGCGCCTTCCTGTCGGGGGCGGCGCCGGTGATGATCCCGTTCTTCGCCTTCGCCCTCGGCTTCGGGCTCGACCTCGCCAAGATCTGGCAGGCGGGCCTCCTCGGCATCGGCCTCGGCGCGGCGGTGGTGGCGATCACCGGGGCCGCCCTGTTCGTCGCCGACCGCCTCACCGGCGGCAACGGCGTGGCGGGCGTCGCCGCCGCCTCGACGGCCGGCAACGCGGCCGCCGTGCCGGCGATCATCGCCGCCGCCAACCCGGCCTACAAGGAGGCCGCCGGCCCCGCCACCGTGCTGGTGGCGGCGAGCGTGGTGGTCACGGCGCTGCTCGTGCCGCTGCTGACCGCCTTCGTGGCGGGGCGGGTCCGCCCGGACGCGGCCGAGGAGGATCCGGCGCCGGTCCCCAGCCCCGCTCCGACCGCACCCTGACGTCTCGCGCGGTCTAGCTGCGCGTCCCGCGCGACCGGCGGCAACCGAAGTCTCCGAGTCCGGTTGTCCCTCCAGGAAGCGCGGCACGGCCGCGTCTCACGGCGAACCGGAGCGGGCACTGCATGTCGACCGAATCCAGAGGCAAGACGCATATCGACATCTACGACCGCGCCACCCGCGAGGAGTGGGCGCAGCGTTTCGGCGTCAGCGAGGAGAGGCTGCGCAAGGCGGTGACCATGGTCGGGAGCCGGATCACCAGCGTCGCCGCCTATCTCGACAAGCCGGCCGCCTGAGACCGGCGCCATGGAAGTGCCCCCCGATTTCCGTCCGCCTCCGGATCATCCGATGGCGGGGACACCGGCGCACGGATCCGCACTCGGGTCCGAGTCTGGGTCCGAGCCCGCGCCGGGACCCGCGTCCGGGACCGACGCGGCGGCACCGCAGCCTTCGGCGCGGTCGTCCGACACGATCACGTTCGAGCAGATCCGCGAGCGGGCCTACGAGCTCTGGGAGCGCAACCACAGGCCCGAGGGCTTCGAGATCGAGTTCTGGCTGCTGGCCGAGCGGGAACTGCGCAAGGAGCGCGATCGCCGAAAGGCCGACGCGGCGCCGGCAGCGCCGCGCTCCGATCCGCCGCCGGCCTGACGGTCTCCGACCTTCATCCGAGACGGTCCCGGGTCACGGCGGACCCGGGATCGGATGACCTTCAGGCCTCGATCGCCGCCCGGGTTTCCTTCACCGCCGCCTCGAAGGCGACGAACGCCGTGGTCGCCGAGTCCCAGGTCTGGCTGCGCACGTGGCGGACCAGGGCGGCTGCCTGCTCGCGGGCCTGCGCCAGGGGCTTCTCGATGGCGGCCGGCCGCGTCGCGTCGGCGGGGATGCCCTCCGGCGGCGTGTCTGTCGAGCGCATGCCGACCAGGGTCGCCGCGATGGCGCGCCGCCACGCGGCGCAGTCCGCCGACAGGCGGATCACCCGCTGATCCGCGGCGGTGCCGGTCTGCCGGTCGAGCAGGGTGCGGCCGAGATCCTCGATCCGTCCGAGCTGCGCGAGGGCGTCGCCGATCTCGCGGCGGGCCTTGTCAGTCCCTTCCGCGATGCGGCCGACGTTCTGGGCGATGTCACCGGTGGCCTGCATCTGCTGGCCGAGGATCTCGGAGGCCTCACGCATCTGCGCCGCGACGTTCGCGACGGCGCCGCTCTCGGCCTCGACGCGGGCATTGGCCCGAACCATCGCGGACGCGCCGGCCTCTACGGCGTTGCGGCTGCGCGTCACGGCGGCCTGCATCGCCGCCATCTCCTCGCGCAGGCCGCTGACCCGCGCCCGGATCTCGTCCGTCGCCTTCGCGGTCTGCGCCGAGAGCGTCTTCACTTCGGCGGCGACCACCGCGAAGCCGCGGCCGGCCTCGCCGGCCCGCGCCGCCTCGATCGTGGCGTTGAGCGCCAGCAGGTTGGTCTGGGCCGAGATCGCCGCGATCGTGCCGGCCATCTCCTCGATCCGCAGCGCCGCGGTGGAGAAGCTGTCGAGTCGGCTGCCGATCTCCTCGGTGCCTTCCTCGATCCCGCGCATGCCGTCGGTGGCGCGATGCAGGTCGCCCACGCAGGTGGCGATGCCGGCCCGGGCCGTCTCGGCCATCTCGGCCGCCGACGAGGAGCGGGCGGCGATCTCACCCGTGGTCGCGGCGAGCTCCTCGCTGGCGGCCGCGATGAGCCGGGCCTGCTCAGCGGTGCCGGAGGCGTCGTGGGTCATCCAGCCGATCGAGGTGCCGGCGTCGGACGCGGAGGCGGACAGGCGCGCCAGGAGAGTCAGCCATTCCCGATCGACGGCCGGCTCCGCGACGGGCGTCGGGGCCGTCTCGACTGGCAAGACCGCCGCCGTCTCGACCGGGGCGGTCGCCGTCACCGGGGTTGCTAGCGCGTCAGGGATCTGACGCTGCCGGCGCAAACTGAACATGCGGGCCTCTCCGACACTCTAATCGGGGCGCATGGTCACACAGAACCTTCAACCAATGGTGAAGGATAGACCAGTCTCTCGACAAGCGTTGCGGGGCATCGGTGCAGCGCAACACGTCTACTTCGAGAAGTTGCGCCCCCTGATAGCGCTCTATCAGGGGGCGCAATGCTTCATTCGCCGGTCAGGGCCGCCTTGGTGCGCGACCACCAGCCGGCGCGCTTCGGCCGGTCCGGATCGGACGGCGGCGTCAGCACGATCGCCACGGGCTCGGGCGCCGGCTCGGCGGGAGCGGCCTCGGGCGAGCCGGCCTCTGCCTGCGCGCCGACGGTCGCCCGATCGGCCGCCGGCGCCGCGGACTCGACCGGGGCCACCGGCAGGTCCACCGCGGTCTCGGTCCGGTCCTCGGCGGCCGCGGCCGGCGCCGCCTCGATCGCCTCGGCCACAGCCTGGGCGCTCACCGGCTCCTCCGCCGACAGGGCGACGACATCGCCCGCGGCTTCCGGCGCGTCGTCCGTCTCGGACGCCTCGCGGGTGCGGCCCTCGCTGCGACCGCGGCCGCCCCGGCGCCCGCGGCGGCGGCGACGGCCGCCCTCGTCCTCGGACCGCGCCACCTCGTCCGAACCCGCGACGGCCTCGTCGGCCTCGCCGGCCTCCGCGGCGACGGCCGCGGCGGGAGCCTCGGTCCCGGCCGGCTGCGCGCCGTCCCAGTCCCCATCGCTCCGTTCCGCGTCCGAACGGGCGTCGTCGCGGCCGTCGTCCTGCTGGTCGTCCTGATCGTCGTCGCCGCGATCGTCCTCGGCGCGCCCGTCCTCGCCGCGGCCCTCCTGGCGACCGCCGCGCCGGCGGCGGCGACGACGGCGGCGGCGGCCCTCGCCCTCCTCGCGCGACCCGTCCTCGCGGGCCTCGGCGCGGCCCTCGTCGGCCTCGCCCTCGGCGTCGGTCTCGGTCTCAATCTCGGTCTCGGCCTCGTCGGCCTCCTCGTCCTCGTCGTCGAACTCCATCGCGGGCGAGATCGCCTGGGCGCGCACGCCCGTGACCGGGCCCTCCGCCCGCTGGGCCGGCTCACCGCGGTCGAGCTGGAACGGTGTGGTCGCCGCCAGCCGCTCGTCGGCCGCGATCGTGATCGTCACGCCGAAGCGCACCTCGAGCTCGCGCAGGTGTCCGCGCTTCTGGTTGAGGATGTAGAGCGCGATCTCGGTGCGGGTGCGCAGGACGAGGTTGTGGGAGGCCGACTTGAGCAGCACCTCCTCGATCGAGCGCAGGATGTGCAGCGCCACCGACGCGGTGGCGCGCACGAAGCCCGAGCCGCCGCAATGGGCGCAGGGGATCGAGGAGGATTCGAGCACGCCGGTGCGGATCCGCTGGCGGCTCATCTCCAGGAGGCCGAAGGGCGAGATCCGGCCGACCTGGATGCGGGCGCGGTCGTTCTTCAGGCACTCGTTGAGCTTCTTCTCGACGGCGCGGTTGTTCCGCTTCTCCTCCATGTCGATGAAGTCGATGACGATCAGGCCCGCGAGGTCGCGCAGCCGGAGCTGGCGGGCGACCTCCTCGGCGGCCTCCAGGTTCGTCTTGAGGGCGGTGTCCTCGATGTCGTGCTCGCGGGTGGCGCGGCCGGAGTTCACGTCGATCGAGACCAGGGCCTCGGTCGGGTTGATCACGAGGTAGCCGCCGGACTTCAGCGAGACGTGCGTGGAGAACATCGCGTCGAGCTGCTGCTCGACGCCGAAGCGGGCAAAGATCGGCGTCGAGTCGCGGTAGGGCTTCACGACCTTGGACTGGCCGGGCATCAGCATCCGCATGAAGTCCTTGGCCTCGCGGTAGGCGTCCTCGCCGGCGACCAGAACCTCGTCCAGATCCTTGTTGTAGAGGTCGCGGATGGCGCGCTTGATCAGCGAGCCCTCCTCGTAGACGAGGGCCGGCGCCATCGACGTCAGGGTCAGCTCGCGGACCGACTCCCACAGGCGCATCAGGTACTCGAAGTCGCGGGCGATCTCGGGCTTGGACCGCGAGGCGCCGGCGGTGCGCAGGATGACGCCCATCCCCTCGGGCACCTCCAAGTCCTGCACGACCTCCTTCAGGCGCTTGCGGTCGGCCGCCGAGGTGATCTTGCGGGAGATGCCGCCGCCCCGGCCGGTGTTGGGCATCAGCACCGAGTAGCGGCCGGCGAGCGACAGATAGGTCGTGAGCGCCGCGCCCTTCGTGCCGCGCTCCTCCTTGACCACCTGCACCAGGATGATCTGGCGGCGCTTGATCACCTCCTGGATCTTGTACTGGCGGCGGTAGTGGCGCGGACGCTCGGGGATCTCGGCCAGCGCGTCGCCGTTGCCGCCGACCTGGGCGATCTTGGGCTCGGCGTCGGGATCGTCGGACTCCTCATCGGACTCCTCGTCCGAGTCGTCATCCTCGTCGGACTCGTCCTCGTCGTCCTCCGACTCGTCCTCATCCTCGTCGTCGTCGGATTCCTCGTCGTCCTCCTCGGAGGCCTCGTCCAACGCTTCGGCCGACGGGTCGGCGGCGGTCGGCGCGGTCTCCTCGGCCTCGCTCGCCCCAGCCTCGCTCTCCTCCGTCACGATCGCGTGCGCGGCGGTCTCGTCCGGCGCGTCGGACACGGTCAGCGCCTCCGCCACGGCGATGCGGGCCTCCGGCTCGGAGGGGGCGTCCTCGGACGGGGCGGAGGCGGCGGCGACCGGCTCCGACGCGGCGGGGGCCGCCTGCGCCTCGACCGGCGCGGTCTGGGGCTCGGCGGCCTGCGCCGGCTCACCCTCCGGGAGGTCGCCGGCGGCGGCCTCGGAGGCGAGGGCCTCCTGCACGGCCTCGGGGTTCTCGGACAGCGTGTCGGGCTGGACGGCCGGGTCGATCCCCGACTCGTTCCGGATCTCGGCCTGATCCTCGCTCTCGGACGCCGCGTGCGTGTCCTCGGCGCTCACGGTCTCGTCGGCGCCGCGGGCGCGGGCCTCGGCACGGCGGCCGCGGGACCGGCGCGACGACGACCGGCGGCGCCGCTCCTCGCGCTCGCGGTGCTCCTCGGCGTCGCGGGCCTCCTCTTCGAGGAGTGCCTGCCGGTCGGCCAGCGGGATCTGGTAGTAGTCGGGATGGATCTCGTTGAAGGCCAGGAAGCCGTGGCGGTTGCCGCCGTACTCGACGAACGCCGCCTGGAGCGACGGCTCCACCCGGGTGACCTTGGCGAGGTAGATGTTGCCGCGCAGCTGGCGCCGGTTGGCGGCTTCGAAGTCGAACTCCTCGACCCTAGACCCGTGGACCGTGACGACCCGGGTCTCCTCCGGGTGCATCGCGTCGATCAGCATTTTGTTGGCCATGTCGGACTCTCGGCATGGCGGCCGACGTCGTTCTCCGTGCCCGTGGTCCCGGCGGCGCCTCGCCCGACGTCAATGCTGTCGGGCGGGATGCCGGCCTCGTCGCCGAGGCGGATGGGTTCGAGGGGAAATTGCCGTCAACCGCCGTTCGGCGCCCTGGGCGCCTGGGGTTGAAACAGGCCGGGCGGACGGACGGACCGGCGTGACGCACCGTTTGCGC
The DNA here is from genome assembly GCF_900107945.1 of Methylobacterium sp. 190mf. Taxonomy (NCBI): domain Bacteria; kingdom Pseudomonadati; phylum Pseudomonadota; class Alphaproteobacteria; order Hyphomicrobiales; family Methylobacteriaceae; genus Methylobacterium; species Methylobacterium sp. 190mf. The sequence continues at coordinate 106,269 of NZ_FNVI01000001.1, forward strand.
CTCCGGGGCACGCGCAGCCTTATGCTGGGCCGTGCGTCCGTCCATCGTGGTCCCGACCTCGCGAAACAATCTCGGCCGGCGGGGGACCGGCCGTGAATTCCTGGGTGCGGCGGAGGATCTCCGCCGCGTCGTGCGACACCTGCCCGATCGCGGGCGGCACATGCCGCCGCCAAGCGGACCGACAGGGCCCGCCGCGACACCGCGACCGCTTTCGCGAGGAATTCGGTCACGTCCGCGGGCCGTTGCGGCGACCGGCGGGACCGGAGAGGGGTCGACATCATTACAGACCGCTGCGCGGATTTGGCAAGGGTCAACGTGAATAGATGTCACGGGCCTGTCACGGTGCGCGCGGCGCCACGCGACAGGTGTGTGTCTACTCCGCCGCTTCGAGCCGCGGCGTCACCCCGGCGAGCGCCGCGGGCTTCGGGCCGCCGGTCGCCCAGTCGAGCAGCTCGACCGTGTGGACGATTGGGATGCCGGTGCCCTTCCCGATCTGCGTGGCGCAGCCGATGTTGCCGGTGGCGATCACGTCGGGGCGCACGCGCTCGATGTTGGCGACCTTCCGGGCGCGCAGCTTCGCGGCGAGCTCCGGCTGCAGGATGTTGTAGGTCCCCGCCGAGCCGCAGCAGATATGGCCCTCGGGCACGTCCTTCACGGTGAAGCCCGCGCGCTTCAGCAGCGTCTTGGGCTCGAGGCGGATGCCCTGGCCGTGCTGCATCGAGCAGGCCGAGTGATAGGCCACGACGAGGTCGGTCTCGGCCACGGGGGCCAGGTCGAGCAGGGCGAGGTACTCGGTCACGTCCTTGGCCAGGCTCGAGACCCGCAGCGCCTTCTCGGCGTAGGCCGGGTCGTCGCGGAACATGAAGCCGTAATCCTTGATGGTCGTGCCGCAGCCCGAGGCCGTGACCAGGATCGCGTCGAGGCCCTGGGCGATCTCGGCGTCCCAGGCGTCGATCGCCTGCCTGGCATGGGCGTGGGCCGATTCCTCCTTGCCCATGTGGTGGGTCAGCGCCCCGCAGCAGCCCTCGTTCGCGTGCACCACCTCGATCCCGTGCCGGTTGAGCAGCCGGATCGCGGCGGCGTTGAAGTCCGGCCGCAGGACGCTCTGGGCGCAGCCGCGGAGGAGGGCGACGCGCCGGGCGGGCGTCCCGGCCGCCTGACCGCCCGCCGGCGGGAACCGGCCGGGCCGGTTCGTCGGCTCGCGGGGCGGCGCCCCGGCCGGCGCGAGGTCGAGCATGGCCGCGAGGCGGTTGCCGACCCGCGGCAGCCGGGCCACCAGCCCCCGGAACGGCGCGCCGAGCTTGGCGGCGGTGAGCGCGAGGCGGAAGCGGCCCGGATAGGGCAGGACCTGGGCGAGGAGCGCCCGCAGGAACCGGTCGCCGGCGGGGCGCGCGTAGGTCTCCTCGATATGGGCCCGGGCGTGGTCGACGAGGTGCATATAGTGCACCCCCGACGGGCAGGTGGTCATGCAGGACAGGCACGAGAGGCAGCGGTCGACGTGCTTGACCACCTCCTGCGAGGCCGGCTTGCCGCCCTCCAGCATGTCCTTGATCAGGTAGATCCGCCCGCGCGGGGAATCGAGCTCGTCCCCGAGCAGCAGGTAGGTCGGGCAGGTCGCCGTGCAGAATCCGCAATGCACGCAGGTCCGCAGGATCTTCTCCGACGCCGCCATGGCGGGATCGGCGAGCTGGGCGGGGGCGAAGTTGGTCTGCACGGGTCGCGTCCTCGGCGCCACGGCTCCCCACGCTCGGGGAGGGGCGGGATCTGAAGCTTCAGAGTCCGGCGTACATCCGGCCGGGGTTGAGCACCCCGGCGGGGTCGTGCGCCGCCTTGATGCCGGCGGTGAGCCGCATCAGCGGCTCGGCCAGCGGCTCGAACACCGGCACGGCGGCGCGCACGGCGTCGGGGGCCCGCACCAGCGTGGCGTGGCCGCCCTGAGCCCGCACCGCCCGGCGCACCGTCGCGGCGCCGGCATCGCCCGCCGCGCCGGTGGCGAGCCAGATCAGGCCGCCGCCCCAGTCGAAGAACCAGCGCGCGTCGCGCTCGGCCGCGACCGCCGCCGCCAGGGCCGGCCCGCGGGTCGGCGCGGTGGAGATCCGCCACAGGGCGGCCTCCCGCGGCTCGGCGAGCGGCGCCGCGTCGCGCACCGTCCGCCACAGGGCGGCGCCGGCCTCGCCGTCGATGATCTCGGGCTGGCCGTAGCGCTTCAGCAGGCGCCGCAGCTCGCCCGTGCGGTAGTTGATGGAGTCGGAGAAACCCTCGAGGCGCATCAGGGTCCGCGCCTCCGGGGCGCCGATCCCCGCCGGCAGGTGCGCGGCGCCCGTGAGCTCGAAGGGCGAGCCAAGCGCCTCCGACAGGGCGGTCACCGCCCGCGTGTCGTCCAGGCCGGAGAAGACCAGGGTCGCCACCCGCTCGCAGGCGGGCAGCACCTTGAAGGTGACCTCGGTGAGGAGGCCCAGCGTGCCGTGGGCGCCGGCCATCAGCTTCACGAGATCGAGGCCGGTGACGTTCTTCATCACCCGGCCGCCCGACTTGATCGCCTCGCCGCGCCCGTTGACGAAGCGCACGCCGATCAGGCTGTCCCGGGCGGCGCCGGCATTGATCCGCCGGGGGCCGGCATTGTTGATCGCCGCCACGGCCCCGAGGGTCGGCTCGCCGGCGGTGCCGTACAGGCCGCGCAGGTCCATCGGCTCGAAGGGCAGCATCTGGCCGCGGGAGGCGAGCAGCGCCTCGACCTCGGCGAGCGGCGTCCCGGCCCGGGCCGCCACCACCATCTCGGCGGGCTCGTAGAGCGTGACGCCGGTGAGCGCCTGCGCGGAGAGCGTCGCGCTGTCCTGCGCGGGCCGGCCGAGCCCCGCGGCGGTGCCGCCGCCGGCGAGGCGCAGGCCCTCGCCGCGCCCGGCGGCGGCCCGCACGATCTCCCCGGCCTCCGCCTCGGTGCCGGGCTCGTAGACGCCCATCGTTCCCGTCCCGGTCCTGTTTGTATCCATTCCAGGACGGGTGTCGCCGGATCCGGCGGCGGATTCAAGCGCAGGCGGAGTCGCGGGGTTTCAGCGGCGGGATTTCCACTGCGCCGCCTTCGCGTGAGTCTACTCCGCCGGCACGGTCCGCGCCGGGCGCAGGCGCGCCAGGACCTGACGGCGCAGGCCGGCGATGTCGAAGATCCAGACCAGGGCGCCGTAGAGAACCATCCCGGACGGGACCAGCACGGCCAGGGCGGTGGCGGGCGGCAGCTGCCGGAAGGGGGCGAGGGCGAGCCCCATCGCCGCGCAGGCGAGCGCGGCGACGCCGATCTCGCCCCAGGGCAGCGCGATGCGCCCCGGGCCGGTGAGGGCGCGCCAGCCGAGCCACGTTCCGGCGGCGGCGAGGCCCGCGGTCTGCGCCACCGCGACGCCGAGCCCGCCCATCCGGTCCGGGAGGACCAGCAGGCCGGCGCCGTTCACCGCGAGGCCGACCAGGGCGGCGGCGACCACCGGCAGGGTCTTGCGGCGGATCTGGAAGACCGGGTTGAGGGCGTAGAACATCATCGCGAGGCAGAACAGGCCCGGCATCAGCACGGTGCTGTAGGTCTCGAACGGTCCGCGATAGGCGTCCGGCACCACCAGGCCCTGGAGGGCCGGCAGCACCGCCCAGAAGCCGACCGCGCAGGGTGCCAGCAGGGCGAACACGGTGCCGGCATTGGCGGCGACCTGCGCCTCTGCGGCGGCGCGGCCGCTCTGCTCCTCGGCCTGAACGGCGAACTGGAACAGCAGCAGGTCGAGGGCGGTGCCCAGCGTCATCAGCGAGCGCGAGGTGACGTCGGCCGCCAGGGCGAAGTAGCCGGCCTCGGCGAAGCCGGCATGGCCCGCGATGGCGCCGCGATTGACGAAGGCGAGGCACTGGTAGGCGGTGTTGGCGGCGATCAGCGGCAGGCCGTAGCGCGCGAAGACCCGCCAGGTCGTCGACAGGCGCGGCCGCTCGAGGGGCGTGCGCGGGTCGCGCAGGGGGTGGCGCATCACCGCCACCGCGAGGAGCTGGCTGAGCCCCGCCGCCGCCAGCACCCAGGCCGGCTGGGGCAGCCACCACGCCGCCGCGGCCATCATGGCGAAGGACAGGACGTTCTTCACCGCCACGAGGCCGAGATAGAGCTTGCCGTCGAACCGCGCCCGGGCGAGGGCCGCGTGGTAGTCGAACACGCCGATGCCCAGGGCCGCGAGGCCGGTGCCGCACAGGACCGCCTCGCGCCCGTCGGCGCCGCCGGCGAAGCCGAAGGCCCCGCACAGGGCCGCGGCGGCCAGGAGCAGCGCGCCGATGCGCAGGTAGGCCCGGTCGAGCCCGTGGCGGATCCACGGCTCGTCGACGCGCACGCGCCCCGAGTAGAACCGCGTCGCCGACAGGCGCAGCCACTCGAACAGCACCGTGTTCAGCACGATGGCGCCGGTGGTCGCGAGGGCGAACCGGCCGAAATCCGCCGGCCCCAGCAGCTTGGCGATCAGCAGGCCGAGGACGAAGTTGAGCCCCGCATTGATGACGAAGGCGACGATCACGGCCATGGACGGCGACTCATGCGCGGCGGGATTGCCCCCGCCCGTTGCGTACGCTGTAGCGCGCGAGCCGTAAGACTCCCCTAAACGGGCGAGATCGGGGCGGAGACCCGCGCGGCTCCCGGCACCGTCCGGTCACGCGGCCCGGACGGTGTCGAGGAAGCGCGCGACCTCGGCCGCGAGCGTCTCGGACTGGCGCGACAGCGCGGACGCCGCCGCGAGCACCGCGTTGGCCGCCCGGCCGGTCTCCTCGGCGGCCCCGGCGACGCCGAGGATCGTGCGGATCACCGCGCCGGTGCCGACGGCCGCCTCCCCGATGTTGCGGACGATCTCCCGGGTGGCCGATCCCTGCTCCTCCACCGCCGCCGCGATCGCGCTCGCCACGCCGCTGATCTCCTGGATCCGCCCCGTGATCGCGCCGATCGCCGCGACGGCCCCGCCGGTCACGCCCTGGATGCCGGCGATCTGGCCCGCGATCTCCTCGGTCGCCCGGGCGGTCTGCGCGGCCAGGGCCTTCACCTCGCCGGCGACGACCGCGAAGCCATGACCCGCCTCGCCGGCCCGGGCGGCCTCGATCGTGGCGTTCAGCGCCAGCAGGTTGGTCTGCCCGGCGATCGCCGCGATCAGCCCGATCACGTCGCCGATCCGCGCGACCGCGTCGCTCAGGTCCCGGACCATCGCGCCGGTCTGCCCCGCTTCCGCGACGGCCCCCTGGGCGAGCCGGGTCGATCCCTCGACCTGCCGGCCGATCTCCTCCACGGAGGCGCCGAGCTCCTCGGCCGCAGCCGCCACGGTGCCGACGTTGGTGGCGGCCTCCTCGGCGGCGGCCGCCACGGTGCTGGACTGGCTGGCGGTCTCGGTCGCGGTGGCCGTCATGGTCTGGGCCGTGCCCTGCAGCGCGGTGGCCGCGTCCGAGACCTGGGCGATGATGCCGCCGACCGTCCGCTCGAAGCGCTCGGCCATCGCCCGCAGGTCGGACCGGCGCCGTGCCTCCGCCGCCTGACGCGCCTCGGCGGCCTCGGATTCGAGCTGGCGGCCGCGGATGAGGTTGTCCTTGAACACCTGGACGGCCCGCGCCATGGCGCCGATCTCGTTGCGGTAGGTGCGCGCCGGGACCGTGACGGAGGCGTCCCCGTCGGCCAGCGCCCCCATCGTGGCGGTCAGCACCCGGAGCGGGCGCAGCACGCCGCCGAACAGGGTCCACAGGCCGAGGGCCACCAGCAGGATCACCGCCAGCAGCGCCGCCCCGCTGCGCGCGACGTCGCCCCGCGCGTCCTCGGCGAGGGCCTCGGCGCGCGCCACCATCGCGTCGAGGGCCGCGTCGCAGAGGGCCACGAGGGAGCGCTGGTTCACCGTGTTGCGGTCGCGCAGCTCCGCGAAGGTGTGGCGCGGGGGCGCGTGCGTGCTGAGCGCGTCGAAGACCGCCCGCGCGATGGCCTCGGTGTCGCCCTCGAAATTGGCGGCCTTCGCCCGCTCGTACGCGGCCCGCACCGTCTCCGAGACGTCGACCGCTGCCTCGGTGGTGCGGCGCCACGCGGACAGAAGCTCGGTCCGCTCCGCCGCCGCCGCGACCGTCTCGGGCAGGGACCACGCCGTGCCGGCGACCAGCGAGGCCTGTACCCGGACCGCAACGTTGCCGCTGGCGACGCGCGTCTCCCAGGCCGCCTGCTTGAGGCCGAGATAGCGCTGCAGCACCGGATCGGACCGGGGAATGGCCGCGTCGACCGCCTTCAGCGTGGCCGTCAGCGCCTCGAGCAGGTCCTGGAAGGCGGCCATCGCGGCGTCCCGCAGCGCCGGGTCACGCCGGGCCAGCGGCAGCCCGAGGGCCGCGTCGATGCGGGGACGCAGGTCCGCCATCGCCGCCTGCGCGGTGCTCAGGCGCTCGAGCGTCGCGCTGACCGCCGGCTCTGCCAGATCGCCCAGGCTGCGCCGGGCCCGGCCGTAATGCTCGGTCAGCGCCTGCCGGCTCCCCGCGATGGTCGACAGGGTCTTCGCGTCCGCCGGCGCCTCACCCCCGAGGGCGAGGGTCGATCCGCGCTCGAGCCGCAGCGGCAGGATCGTCCGGAGGAGGCCCTGGCTCGCCTGCGTCAGGGTCAGGGCTCTCGCGGCGCCCGCCGCCCGCGCCCGCGCGTCGACGAGTGTCCGCACCGCGTTGCCCAGCGCCATGCAGGCCATGATGACGATCACCAGGCACAGCAAAGTCCGGATCGAGAAGCGTCCCAGCCAGCGAGTCATCGGTGAGATCTCATGTCCCGCGATGCTCTGTCTTAGAACGTAAGGTTTTGTCAGGCAATCGACCGAAATTATTCGACAGAAATACGGATTTATAAGTCGACGATGGACCGAATTGTGAAGTAATATGAGACAAATACCGGAATTGGCGAGGATTGTCGGGAATTGGGCCGCATTCTCGCGTGACGATATCGGCGCGGTCGCCGGCCGCGCGGCGGGCTTGTGCCGGTCCGTGGCGCGGCGCGAGGGACCAGGTATCCTGCGGGCGCACTCCCGAAGAGCCGCAGGTTCAGCGCTGTCGGCCTGCCGGTGCCCCCGCGATGACGGAGTGTGGCGCGAGGACGCGCCTGGCCGGATCTCGCTATCGCCGGGACGGTGTGCGGGCCAGCCGGCGGCTGGGCGGCGGTCCGCGCGGCAGTCCGCGCGACGACTACAGCGCGCGCTCGTAGCGCCACGCCTCCATCCCGTCCTCGTAATAGTCCGGCCGCACGGCGAAGCGGGTGTAACCCCGGCGCTCGTAGAGGCGGATGCCGGCGCCGTTGTCGGCGCGCACCTCCAGCCGGAGCCGGTCGCAGCCCTCGGCGCGGGCGCGGGCCTCCGCGGCGTCGAGGAGACGGCCGCCGAGGCCGAGGCCGCCGCGATTCGGCGCCACCGCGATCGAGGCCAGCCGGGCGATCCGGCTGCCGCGCCGCCGCTCCAGCACCGCGGCGCCGACGAGCACCGGAACGGGATCCCGGTCCGGCGGGTCGATCAGGGCCGCCAGCACGTCCATGGAGAGCGAGCGGATCGCGTGGCGGATCGCCCGGCGCTCGGCCCGGTCGGTGGCGAAGGCGGCGTGCTCCAGGGCGACGAGGGCGTCGAGATCGGCGAGCGTGGCGGTGCGAATCGTCGGCTCGGGGAGACCGTCGCCGACCGGGCTGCGCAAGGGGGCGCTCATGACCGGGCGCTCACAGGGAGGCGCTCACGCCCGCGCCGTCGCGGTGAATCTGGTCGGCCCGGCCATCGCTCGCTCGCCTGAGTACTCTGCCCCGTCCGGTCAGATGCCCGCTTCCGCCCCGCTTGGGAAGCCCGCACGGCCCCGTCGACGCGGTCGGGGCGCGTCGTCGATGCGTCGTTTTTGCAACGGAGCGCGCGGGGTGTGGATTGCGGGCGGAAAAGCGGGCGTTCCGGGGCGGTTTCCCCTTGTCGCGCGGGTCCCGTCTCCGTATATGCGCCGTGCCCAATTTCGCACGTGCCTGTGGCCGCGTGTCGGTTGGTGGGCATCCGGTCAACTGCCGGACAGCCGCCAGGGGTCTTAAAGGATCGATGGTCGCAAGGGTGGATCCCTACGGCCGGCATCCAGGTGGCAACACCGGACCCCGACAACAACCGGCAGCCGGAGGCGAAACCGGCGAACCCCGCTCTCCACGGGGGACGCAGCTTAAAGCAACGACGAACGGGCTTTTTTGGTCTCGTCGGCCCTCCACAGGCCGGCACCGAAGAGGCTTGTTTCTCTTTGCCCGGCGTGCGGTGGGGGTCCTCCCTTCCAATCCACGGCAGCTTCCGGGTGCTCTGCGCCCGCTCCGACGCACGCGTCTCCAAAGCGCGTGGGTCCGCGCGACGCATCGCCCCCTGACGCCGGCGGCCCGTTCGGGCCGTCATCTTCGACAGCGCGCCCCGCGTAGGGCGCTCGCGAACCCGTGCCGGGAGACGACCATGACCGACCGCATCCGTGACTTCCTGCGCGTGCGCCGCGACCTCGGTCAGGACGAGGGCCCCGTGATGGTCCTCGACCTCGACGTCGTGCGCGACAACTACACCGCCTTCGCGCGCTCCCTGCCGGACACCCGCGTGTTCTACGCCGTGAAGGCGAACCCGGCCCCCGAGGTGCTGCGCCTGCTCGCCGAGATGGGCTCCTGCTTCGACACCGCCTCGGTGGCCGAGATGGAGATGGTGCTGGCCGCCGGCGCCACCGCCGACCGGATCTCCTTCGGCAACACCATCAAGAAGGAGCGCTGCATCGGCCGCGCCCTGAAGCTCGGCATCCGCCTGTTCGCGGTCGATTGCCAGGCCGAGGTCGAGAAGATCGCACGGGCCACCGACGCGCTGGGCGTGCCGGCGGGCGAGGTGCGGGTGTTCTGCCGCATCCTGTGCGACGGCGCGGGCGCCGACTGGCCGCTCTCCCGCAAGTTCGGCTGCGTGCCCGAGATGGCCGCGGACGTGCTGGAGCACGCCCACCGCCAGGGGCTCGAGGCCTACGGCATCTCGTTCCACGTCGGCTCTCAGCAGGGCAACACCGAGGCCTGGGACGGGGCGCTCGGCTCCGCGGCGGCGATCTTCCGCGAGTGCGCGGAGCGCGGCATCGGCCTCTCGATGGTCAATCTCGGCGGCGGCTTCCCGACCAAGTACCTCAAGGCGGTGCCGGGCGTGGAGAGCTACGGCGAGGCGATCTTCCGGGGCCTGACCAAGCATTTCGGCAACCAGATCCCCGAGACGATCATCGAGCCGGGCCGCGGCATGGTCGGCAATGCCGGCCTGATCGAGGCCGAGGTCGTGCTCGTGTCGAAGAAGTCCGCCGAGGCCGACGAGGTCCGATGGGTCTACCTCGACATCGGCAAGTTCGGGGGGCTCGCCGAGACCATGGACGAGGCGATCCGCTACCCGATCCGCACTGCGCGGGACGGGGAGGCGACCGAGCCCTGCGTCATCGCCGGCCCGACCTGCGACTCGGTGGACGTGCTCTACGAGCGGCAGCTCTACCCGCTGCCGGTCTCGCTCTCGATCGGCGACAAGGTGCTGATCGAGGGGGCGGGCGCCTACACCACGACCTACGCGGCGGTGGCCTTCAACGGCTTCCCGCCCCTTCAGCAGATCGTCATCTGATCCTTCCTAGGATCAGGACGGGTTCCGGCTGAGGGACGCAGGCTCCTCCGTCCTCGCGAGCGGAGCGGAGCGATCCAGGGACGCGGGACGCCTTCCGACGTTTCGCTGCCCTGGGTCACGTCGCTTCGCTCGTGATGACGGGGAGGGCGACCCTGCCGGACGCTGACGTCCACCACCGCGTCGACCGAGGGCGTCCGGCTCTCGGTCACAGACAATCGCTTCTCCCGCTCGCCGGCCCGGGGAGGGCACAGCCATGATCGAGATCCGCGCGGAGCATCTCCACGACGTCCCGGCGCGCGAGCGCCTGCTCGACGCGTGCTTTCCCGGCAATCGACGCGCCAAGACCTCGGAGCGCCTGCGCGAGGGCCGCCTGCCGGCCCGCGGCCTCGCCTTCGCGGCGACCCGGGCGGGGCGGCTCGTCGGCACCCTGCGGCTGTGGCACGTCGAGGCCGGGCTCGGCCGCCCGGCGCTGCTGCTCGGCCCGCTCGCCGTCGATCCGGCGATCCAGGGCCAGGGGCTCGGCTCGGTGATGATGCAGGCGGCCCTCGGCCGGGCGGAATCCCTCGGCCACGGCGCCGTGCTGCTGGTCGGCGACGCGCCCTACTACGCGCGCTTCGGCTTCGACCGGGCGCTCGCGGAGGGCCTGACCCTGCCGGGGCCGTTCGAGCGCGCGCGCTTCCTCGGTCTCGAGCTGCGCGCGGGCGCGCTGGCGGGCGCCGAGGGGATGGTCCGGGCGACCGGCGTGCCGGCGCCGGTGGGCGCGGTGGCCAACGAGGCGGGGGTGGCGCGACGACGCGCCGCCTGAACGGGGCTTCGGCGCTCCGCCGATCTGAGGCGACGAACCGTCTTCGCGAGCGGAGTGAAGCAAGCCTGGGTCGCGCCCCGTTCAATGACGTCGCGCTGCCCTGGGTCGCTTCGCTGCGCTCGCGATGACGGCGTGCAGAGCCGGTATGCTCCGTGGGGCGGCCGCATCGACCGCCTTGGCCAGCCCCATGCATTGCGCACGCCGCCCGCGATCCCGCATAGACGGTCCGCCGGCCTCCCGGAGAAGGTTGCTCGACCGATGCAGATCGCCACGCCCTACCTGATGTTCCTGGGCGACGTGCCCGACACGCTGGCGGCCAAGACCGCCTACGGGATCAAGGACTGGCGCCCCGAATGGTGCGTCGGCCAGATGCGCCTGCCGGGCTGCGCCGCCGATCTCGGCATCCCCGACATGACCCTGCCCGAGGCCCTGGCGAAGGGCTGCCGGACCCTGGTGATCGGCGTCGTCAACGCCGGCGGCGTCCTGCCGGACCACTGGGTCAAGGAGATCGTCGCGGCGATCGAGGCCGGGCTCGACGTGGCGAGCGGCCTGCACGTGAAGCTCGGCGCGGTCCCGGCCATCGCGGAGGCCGCCGCCCGCCGCGGCCGCCAGCTCCACGACGTCCGCCACACCGACGAGCGCTTCCCCACCGGCAAGGGCACCAAGCGGGCCGGGCGGCGCTTGCTCACCGTCGGCACCGACTGCTCGGTCGGCAAGAAGTACACCGTGCTGGCCCTGGAGCGCGGCATGCGCGAGCGCGGCCTCGACGCCGATTTCCGCGCCACGGGCCAGACCGGCGTGTTCATCTCCGGCCGGGGCGTCGCCATCGACGCCGTCGTGGCCGACTTCATCTCCGGCGCCGTCGAGACGATCTCGCCCGAGGCCGAGCCGAACCACTGGGACCTGATCGAGGGTCAGGGCTCGCTCTACCACCCGTCCTTCGCGGGCGTGAGCCTCGGCCTGCTCCACGGCGCGCAGGCCGACGCCTTCGTGGTCTGCCACGAGCCGACCCGCACCAACATGCGCGGCGTGAAGCACCCGCTTCCGACCATCCGGCAGGTGATCGACCTCACCGTGCAGCTCGGCAGCCTGACCAATCCGGGAATCAAGCCGGTCGGCATCGCGGTGAACACCCAGGCGCTCGCCGAGGGCGAGGCCCGGGCGCTCCTCGACGCGCTCGGCTCCGAGCACGGCCTGCCCGCCACCGACCCGGTGCGCTTCGGCGTCGACGGGCTGGTCGACCGGATCGTCGCCGACTTCCCGGCGATCTGATACCGCTTCCCTGTGCCGGCTCTCACTCCGTCCCCGTGAGCCGAGCGAAGCGATCCAGCAGCGCCATGCCAACCGGCCGCTCGCTGCCCTGGGTCACTTCGCTCCGCCCGTGATGACGGAGCGGGCTGCATCGACCGCAGGCCTGAACCGGAGACCCTACGACATGGCCCGCCGCCTGACCCTCGCCGTCGAGCGCTTCCCGATCGCCGGCGCCTTCACGATCTCCCGCGGCAGCCGCACCGAGATCGCCGTCGTAGTGGCGACGATCGCGGACGGCGACGCGGTCGGGCGCGGCGAGTGCGTGCCCTATCCGCGCTACGGGGAGAGCGTCGAGAGCGTCAGCGCCCTGATCGAGGGCCAGGCGGAGGCGATCGCGGCCGGGATCGGGCGGGACGCGCTCATGACCCGCATGAAGGCGGGCGCCGCGCGCAACGCCCTCGATTGCGCGCTGTTCGACCTCGAGGCGAAGCGGCAGGGCCGTCCCGCCTGGGAGATCGCGGGTCTCGCCGAGCCCCGGCCGGCCATCACCGCCTACACGCTGAGCCTCGGCACGCCGGAGAGCATGGCGGAGGCCGCCCGCAAGGCCGCCCACCGGCCGCTGCTCAAGGTCAAGCTCGGCGGGGACGGCGATCCGGAGCGCATCGCCGCGGTGCGGGCCGGCGCGCCGGAATCGCGGCTGATCGTCGACGCCAACGAGGCGTGGCGGCCCGAGAACGTGGAGGCCAACCTCGCGGCCTGCCTGCGAGCGGGCGTCGCGCTGCTCGAGCAGCCGCTGCCGGCCGACGCCGACGCCCTGCTCGCCGAGATCCCCCACCCGGTGCCGGTCTGCGCCGACGAGAGCCTTCACGACCGCGCCGGCCTCGACGCGCTGGCCGGGCGCTACGACGCGATCAACATCAAGCTCGACAAGACCGGCGGCCTGACCGAGGCGGTGCTCCTCGCCCGCGAGGCGCGGGCCCGGGGGCTCTCGATCATGGTCGGCTGCATGCTCGGCACCTCGCTGGGCATGGCGCCGGCGGCCCTGCTCGCCAACGACGCGGAGTTCGTCGACCTCGACGGGCCGTTGCTGCTGGCCCGGGACCGTGACCCGCCGCTGCGCTACGAGGGCAGCCTGATGCACCCGCCGATGCCGGACCTCTGGGGCTAGGGCCCGCGGCGGGGCGGTTGTCGTCCGCGGTCCCGAGAGGGTCCCGCGCGATGTCCCGGAGGCGCCACCCTGTGGAGATCCCGGGTGCGGAGGATAGGGATCGCCCCGCCTGTCACCGGCAGGGCCTCACAAAGGGTTTGGGATTAGGTATACCAGAAGGCTTGCCTTCCGCTCGCCCGGCTGCCATCCATCGCACGTGCGCTTGGGGCCGTGGCGTGGACGCGCTGTTCCCAGCAGCCAGACAACACACAGCAAGTCTCAATGCTGGGGAGGACCGACGTGGCCAAGAACATCCTGATCCTGGGGGCCTCCTACGGCTCGCTCCTGGGCACCAAACTCCTGATGGCCGGTCACAACGTGACCCTGGTCTGCCGGCGGAAGACCGCGGACCTGATCAACCGCGAGGGGACCGAGGTCCGCATCAAGCTGCGCGACGAGAAGGAGCACCGCGCGATTCACTCGCGCGATCTGCCCGGCAAGGTCGACGCGATGCCGCCGGAGGACGTCGACGTGTCGCGCTACGACCTCGTCGGCCTCGCCATGCAGGAGCCGCAGTACAACAACCACACGATCCGCGTCCTCATGATCAAGATCGCGGCGGCGAGGCTGCCGTGCCTGTCGATCATGAACATGCCGCCGCTGCCCTACCTCAAGCGGATCCCGGCGCTCGCCGCCATGGACCTCGAAGACGCCTACACCAATGCCGGCGTGTGGGACCGGTTCGAGCCGGGTCTGGTGTCGCTCTGCTCCCCCGATCCGCAGGCCTTCCGGCCGCCGGAGGAGGAGGCGAACGTCCTCCACGTCGGCCTGCCGACGAACTTCAAGGCCGCGACCTTCGCGGACGAGGCCCATAACCGGCTGCTCCGGGAGCTTGAGGCCGACATCGACGCCGTGCGCCTCGACGGGCACGACGTGCCGGTGAAGCTCAAGGTGTTCGACTCGCTGTTCGTGCCGCTGGCCAAGTGGTCGATGCTGCTCACCGGCAATTACCGCTGCATCACCCCGGGCGAGCCGCAATCCATCCACGACGCCGTCCACGGCGACCTGGCGCGCTCGCGGGCGATCTACGACCACGTCGACGGCATCGCCCGGAAGCTCGGCGCCGACGCGGCCGACCAGGTGCCGTTCGAGAAGTACGCCAAGGCTGCCGAGAGCCTGCTGAAGCCGTCCTCGGCGGCGCGGGCCGTGGCGAACGGCGCGCCCTACATCGAGCGGGTCGACCTGCTGGTGAAGCTCATCTCGCACCAGCTCGGCGAGCCGAACGCCGAGATCGACCGCACCGTCGAGACCGTCGACCGCAAGCTCGACGAGCGCATCATCGAGGGCTGACGGGCGCTGCCCTCGCTTCGCTCCGTCATCACGAGCGGAGCGAAGTGACCCGGGGCGGCGCGCCATCGGTCGGCGTGGCGCCGCTGGATTGCGTCGCTGCGCTCGCAAAGACGGTGGCGAGGTCTCCAACCGGAAACGGTATCACTCCGCCAGATCCAGAAAATGGCGCCCCTGGCGGTCGTCGATCTCGACGATCCAGAGATCGGAATCGAACCGGATCTCCTTGGTCAGGCGCTCCTCCACGTCGAGCGGGCTGCCGCCGGTGACGATCGCGGCGAAGCGGCGGTCGCCGCTCTCCTCGGCCTCGAACAGCGCTTGCGGCGCCGGTCCGTAGAGGTCGGCGCTGCCGTCGAGCCGATCGACCTTCACGAAGATCGCGCCCGCCTCCGCGGATCCGCGCCGGCGCAGCGCCGCCGGGATGCCCGCGACGTCGAGACGCCGCAGATGGGCCGAGACCCAGAAATCGGAGCGCAGGCGCATGCGTCTGTAGCCCTGTGAATCGCGCGGCCCGCGCCGCGGGCGGGCGATCCGGCGCGGCGGTCGGCCCCTGAAACCCGGCCGGTTGTGAGCGGCGCAAGCCCCGCCATGCGCGAAAGCGCCGGCACGGGCAAGCGCGGATGCGCGAAGCCGCACGTTTAGAGCAAACGGCTCAGCGCGGCGAATAATCCGTCAAAAAATCCAGTATTTCTCGGGATTAAAAAAGAATTGAACGATGTGCGTCAGCGCACATCTATAGTATTTTCTGCTGCCTAACTGAGCAAAGGGCGCCCGAATTCGCATGCCACGATGATTTGAGGAGCAATCCGATGCGGAGAATGACCTCGCTCGCGACGCTGATCGTCGCCTGCCTGTGCTTTGCTGTGCCGTCGGCCCACGCCCGTCCGGAGACGCTCATGGATTTACTGGGCCACCGCGACTCCGCGTCCTGCCCGCGCTACCAGCGGACGCCGAGCGATGCCTGCAACATCGTCGTGCACCGGCCCGGCGGTAATCCCACGCAGGACATGACCGGATCGATCGGCCACGCGAAGTCCTGGCAGGCCAATGGCGGCCCGCGCTGCAAGACGATCTGCCGGTTCACCGGCACGCAGTACTGAGGGTCGCGCTCTCACGACGACCGGCGCCCGCACCGCTTCCGCGGTGCGGGCGCCGCTTCCGTGCCGCTAGCCGTGGCCCGCCCGCGCCATCAGCTCGCGCAGGGTCCGGCCCGTCGCCTCTCCGGTCACCGGCAGCTTGGCGCCGCGCTCGAACTTCTCGATCGCCGCGCGGGTGCCGGGGCCCATCGCGCCGTCGGGCTTCACCGCGTAGCCGAGCTTCGACAGCGCCTTCTGGGCGCGCAGCACCGGATCGCCGTCCTTCTCGGACTTTGCCGCCTTGGCGTCCGTCTCCTTCGCGGCCGGCTTGGAGGCCGGCCGAACCGGCGACGCCTTCGGGGTGACCGAGGCGGTGGTCTCCTCGGACCGGATCAGCTCGCCGATCGCGTCCCGGGCCGCCGGCTTGGCGGGGACCGGCGCGGCGGCGCGGTCGGCCTCGATGACCCGCACCGGATCCCGCGCGGGTTCCCGGAGGGCCTCCCTGGCGGCCGGCGCCGCCTCGCGGGGGGCGGGCGCCTTCTGGGCGAGCTTCGGCAGGATCGGCGCCGGATGGCGCCCGGTCTGGTAGCCGAGGGCGTTGACGCAGACGAAGCCCGCCGCGCCGAGGGCGACGAGGCTGCCGAGAACGGCGCCCGGGCTGGTCCGGCAGGTGGCGCCCGTCGCCTTCACCGCGCCGACGAGCACGGCGCGCCAGTCGCCCTGGACCGCGGGGCGGCGCGGCGCGGCGCGGCGCGCGCGGCCGGGTTCGCCCGGTACGGTGATCTCGCGGTAGCCTGACATCATGTCTCCTTCCGGGGATCTTCGGGTCAGCCGGTGCGGCGCAGGACCGGGTCGGCCGGGGCCGCGGCGAGGCCCGGCTCCGCGTCGAACAGGCCGAGCGGCAGGCGCACCACGCGGCGGGGCGCCGGGGCGCCGCGCACGGCCGTGCGGATCGGGGCCGGGCCGTGGGCGGCCGCGGGGGCCTGGCAGACGAGGGGCAGGGTGACGGTCACCACCGTCCCGGCCTGGGGCGCGCTCTCGATCAGCAGGGAGCCGCCGTGGAGGCTGACAAGGCCCTGGACCACCGACAGGCCGAGGCCGGTGCCCTCGTGCTGGCGCTTGTAGCCGCCGCTCCCGGCCTGGAAGAACGGTGTGCCGAGCTTGGGCAGGTCGTCCGCGCCGATGCCGACGCCCGTATCGGCCACGACGATGTCCAGGGTGCCGGCGCCACGCCGCAGGGACAGGTCGATGCGGCCGCCCGCCGGGGTAAACTTCACGGCGTTCGAGATGAGGTTGATCAGCACCTGCCGGCAGGCGGCGGGATCGGCCGTGATCTCCACCGGTCCCGACGGGGCGGCGGTGACGACGACGCCGGCGGCGTCGGCCTTCAGGCGCATCATGTCGCAGCAGGCCCGGAGCAGGTCCGCGATGTCGAACGCCTCGGGGGCGCAGTCGAAGTTGCCGCTCTGGATCCGGCTCATGTCGAGCAGCGTGTTGACGACGCCGAGCAGGTGGTGGCCGGAGGCGCCGATGATGCCGGCATATTCCCGCGCCTGGACCGGTCCGAGGCTGACGGCGCCTTCGCCGGCGAGGACCTCGGAGAAGCCGATGATCGCGTTGAGCGGCGTGCGCAGCTCGTGGGTGACGTTGGCCAGGAACCGGCCCTTGATCGCGTCGGCCCGCTCGGCCTCGGCGCGGGCGCGCTCCAGCTCGACGGCGTGCCGGTGGTGCTCGGTCATGTCGCGGGTGACCGCCACGACCGCCGTGGCGGCGTCGTGCGCGCCGTGCTCGATCCGGTGGGCGCGCATCTCGGCGTAGATCAGGCTCGCGCCGTCGGCGCGGCCGGTCTCGGGCTCGACGTGCAGGCGCAGGGGCAGGGTCGCGGGCCGGCCGGTCGCGGCGACGTCGCTCACCGCCTTGAGGAAGGCCGGGCGGTCGGCGACGTGGACGCGCTCCAGCAGGCCGTGGCCGCGCAGGCGGGCCGGGGCGCTGCCCAGGAGTCGGACGGCCGAGACCGAGGCCTCCAGCACGCGGCCGTTGCGGTCGTGCCAGGTCACGAGGTCGTCGATCGCCGAGAGCAGCAGCCGGTCGCGGGCCTCGTTGTCGCGCAGCCGCTCGCGCCAGACGCCCTCGTTGCGCATGTGCTCCAGGGCCTGGGCGGCGACGTGGCCGATCGCCGTGATGGCGAAGGCCGGCAGGGCGATCGCGGCCGAGATATCCATGACCGGCAGGGAGCCGGCCCAGGCGCCGAGGGCCACCACGGTCAGGACGCCGAGGACCGCCATCGCGGCGGCCGCGATCGTCGCGCGGAGCGAGCCGGAGACCAGCGCCTCCAGGGGGATCGCCACGAGCCAGACCGCGGCGGGCGAGGTGACGCCGCCGGTGACGCCCGCCAGGGCGACGACGAGGCCGGTCAGGCCCGCCGACGAGACCGCGTGGGCGACCCAGAGGGAGCCGGTGCGGGTGAGGAGGACGGCGGCGAAGACCGGCAGCAGCAGGCTCGCGATCGCCAGGACCTCGAAGCCCGACGGCACCCCGCGCCACAGCAGGTAGGGCGGCAGCCCGGCCATCATCACGGCGCCGGTCGCCAGCCGCGACACCAGGAAGCGCTGGTGGCGCGCGCGGGCGGCCGGATTGTCGGCCGCGGATTCGTGGACGAGGCGCGCGAGCCGGTCATCGATCAGCGACGTCAGGACGGTCTTGATGGTCAAGGTTGGCACGCGTCGCGCTGGCTGCGTTCCCGCATCCGTCGCGCCTCCGGTTCGACTTCGAACGACTACCGGACGGTCGCAGAGCCGGCTTAAACGAGTGTTGCGGGACTTGTCCGAATGGTCGGGATGCTTTCCGCGAGGTAACCAGCCGATCGCGAACAAGCTTCATTCACCATCGTGCGGGAAAGCTCGGGTTGGTAGAGGCCCGGTTCACGAAATCCGTCGAATGCTTCGCGCGATCTCGAGCGGAGAAACCGTTCCATGACCGTCCTGCTGCGCGCCGCGCTGGTGATCGGCGTGCTCTCCTACTTCGCCATGCTTCGCACCGGAGCGGACCCGGCCGCGGAGGCCCGCAGGCTCGCCGGGGCGGTCCCGAGC
Organism: Methylobacterium sp. 190mf; assembly: GCF_900107945.1. Lineage (NCBI taxonomy): Bacteria > Pseudomonadati > Pseudomonadota > Alphaproteobacteria > Hyphomicrobiales > Methylobacteriaceae > Methylobacterium > Methylobacterium sp. 190mf. The sequence goes on from NZ_FNVI01000001.1 coordinate 124,601, forward strand.
GCCCAGGCGGTCGTGCCGGCCGCCCTGGAGGCGGTACCGCCCGAGACCCGGGAGCGGGCGGTCCGCGCCGTGCTGGCCCGCGGCCTGATGGCGGAGCTGAGCCGCCGCGCCGCGGAGGCGCCCTCGAACGACACCCTGCAGGAGACGGACCGGCAGCCCGCTTGGCGGGGCGCCGATCCGGAGAGCGATCCGCAGAACGATCCCCGGACCGGGCCGCGCTGACGGCCGGCCGGTCAGCCCGGCTCCCCGCCGCTCGCCGTCCGGGCCCGCGCCGGCAGGGGCGGCCGCTGCGCGGCGACGCGCTCGGCGCCCTGGCGCAGCTTGGCCTCCGGGCCGTGTGCCGGCTGATGGGCCTCGCTCCGACCGCGCTCGGCGAGCGGCCGGTCGAGGATCGCGGCGATCAGGTCCCGCGAGGCCGGACGGCTCACGGTGCGGAACAGCCGGACCAGATCGGCGACGCGTTCGGCCGAGCGCGCCACCCCCTGGTTGAGGGTCAGGAAGATGTAGACCGCCTCCTCCTCGTGCAGGCCGGCGGCCCGCAGGCCGAGGGTCAGGAGGTCGTAGCGGGTGCCCGCGTCGGCGACCACGGTCAGGAAATCGCGGGGCAGGCCGAGCCCGTCGGCCAGCGCCGCCATGAAGGCGGGAACGTCGCGAGCGGCGGACAGGCCGGTCAGGGTCTCGCCGAGGCCGCGGGGCGGCGGCGGGCAGGGGCGCAGGGCGGCGGTCGCCTCGACGGCCCGGCCGATCACCGTGCGGCGCATCGGGTCGGCGTGCAGGTACAGGGGCACGAGGTCGGCGGCCGAAACGTCGGGCCGGACCAGCAGCAGCCGGGCGAGGTCGGGGGCGGTGCGGCCGCGGTCCACGAGCCGCGACAGGGCCGCGCCCCGCAGGGTGTGGCCGAGATTGGCCGCCAGCGCGCGGTCGATCTCGGGGCGGCCCTCGCGGGAGAGTTCGTCCACCGCCTCCCGGCTCAGCCCAGCCCGGGCGGCGATGCGGGCGGCGATGTCCGACCCCTCGGCCAGGGCCGCCTCGATCAGGCGGTGGCTCAGGGTCGGGGCCAGCTCCACCACCGCATCGCGGGCACCGCCGCCGCGCAGGGCGAGCGCCTCCAGCACCGCGGGCGGCGTCTCGGGGCAGGGGGCCAGCTTGCGGGCCACGACCCGGGCCGTCTCCTCGTCCACCGTCGGGATGAGTCCGCAGGCCAGGGACTCGAAGATCTCGATCTCGGTCCGGTCCCGGGCCGCGGCCCGGACGAACAGGTCCGTCTGAACCCGGAGGATCACCGGCTTGAGATCGAGATTCTCGATGCGTGACAGTTCGAGGAGCCCGGACAGGTCCGGCGGAGCATCGACGGAAGGGGGCATGGAGGATCGGTTACGCAAGACTGCAGTAAGGTCACGCTAACCGCATCGACGTGAATCGACCTTTAAACCGCCTCCGCGGCGACCGTGCCGTCCTGCGCCAGGATGGCACCGGCGCGGTCCCGCCCCGGCCGGACCGTCAGCGCATCCGTCAGCGCGTCAGCCAGAGCACGAGGCCGAGCCCCACGGCGGCCGCGACGATGATGCCGGCGTAGAGCGGCAGGACCCAGGGCTGCCGCTGGTGCGGGTAACCCTTGGCCGCCCGCTCCGAGGGCGCCCGCTCGTTCTGCCGGGCGATCCGGACCTCCCGGGGCGTCGGCGGCGTCCCGCCGGCCTCCTCGCAGGTCCCGAGCGGGGCCGCGCCGATATCCATGTGCGGGGTCTTGTCGGCGGTGCGGCCGCTGTCGATGTCGCCCTTGAGCTGCGCGGCGGTCGGCGCCTCGGAATCCGGCGGCGGATCGCAGGGCAGGTTCGCGGGCGGTGGCGGGGTCTCGGATCGCAGCGTCATCGGGGGGCTCCACTCTCCGGGGGTAACGCCCGGTGAGCCCCGCCGGCTTCGGCCAGGATGTCGCGGATCTCAGCCGTCTCCGGTGCCCCGCTTCAGCAGCGGCCGCGCGAGCACGGTCCCTTCGTCGGCGAAGCCGGCGGCGGCGCAGAAGGCGCGCAGGGCGGCCTGGTCCGGCCCCGCGGCCAGGAGCAGCCGGTCGCAGCCCGCCTGCCGCGCCGCCCGGCCGGCCGCCTTCAGCAGGACCCGACCGATGCCCCGGCGGCGCGACTCGGCGGCGACCGCGAGGCCGGTGATCAGGCCGAAGGGCCGCGGCGCGTCCAGCGTCCGCACGGGGGCGACGGCGATGAGGCCACTCGGCGGCCCCCATTCCACGGCGACGAGGGCGATGCCGCCTTCCCGCTGCAGGGCCTCGAGCCGGGCCGCGAGGTCCGCGGCGCCGACCGCGACCCCGACCTCGCTGAGCAGCGCCGCGAGACCCGCGGCGTCCGGCCCCGCGGCGGCGCGGATCTCCAGCCCGTAGCGATTGCCCAAATCCCGCTCCCGATCGGCATGTCCGGCGCATGCATGTCCGGCGGTTCAACGCGTGGCGACGCCTCTCGACACGGCGCGTCGCGCTCCTGAGGCTCAAACGCGGCGCCATCCCGCAGATCGCGATCACCGCGGGATCGGCTCCGTCGCGCGCGGCGCCGTCGTGATGCGGCGCGCGCGGAACGCGCCGGGCCGTCCGCGCTTTGCTCTCCCGTCGGCGGATCGGGGAGCGCGCAGCATGGCGGGGCGGGTGACGGATCGAGCCTCCGAAGGGGAGGCCGGCCAGGCGCGGCCGGAGACAGCGCCGGCGCCCGAGGGGCCGGGCCCGCGGCCCGGCATGACCGAGGCAGAGGTCGGGCCGGAGATCGGGGCGGAGGCCGAGGCGGTCGAGCGGCACAAGGCCGAGACGGAGATCGCCGCGGGCGACGTGGCCGACGACCTCGCCGATTTCGCGTAACGGACCGGCGCGCGGGTCGCGCGCCGGCCGGTAACCACGAGCCCGGGCGTTGCCGGGCTCAGGCCGGGCTCAGGCCGTCTCCTTGGCCTTGCGGGTGCGGCTGGCGCGCTTCGGCTTCTCGGCCACTTCCGCGACGGGCTCGGGCTCGGGCGCCGGGGCGGCGGACTTGCGGCGCTGCTGGCCGAGGCCGAGGCTGCGGGCGAGTTCCGAGCGCTGGGCCGAGTAGCTCGCGGCCGTCGACGGATAGTCGCGCGGCAGCCCGAAGCGCTCGCGATACTGCTCGATCGTCAGGCCGTTGCGCGACAGGTGCCGCTTGAGCGTCTTGTACGGCTTGCCGTCGATGAACGAGATCAGGGCGTCCGGCGTCACCGACTTGCGGATCTGGGCCGGCGTCGGCTTGTCGGCCGCCTCGGTGACCGTCGCCGTGGGGGCGGACAGCTTCGTCAGCGCGGCGTGAACGCCGGCGAGCAGACCGGGCAATTCGCTGATCGGCACGGAATTGTTCGAGACATACGCCGAGACGATGTCGGACGCCTGCTCGATAAAGGTCTGCTGCTGCTCAGTGGCGTTGTCGTCCATCGATGATTCCCTCTATCCGACCGTCGTGAGACGGTTCTAACGTCTGTGCAGCAAAATCAAGTCGTCGTCGAGCATTTCCCTACACAATGCCCCCGCCATGAACACGCATATTATTCAAACCGTGGGTCGAGCTGAAATCGACCGTCGAGCAAACCGACACCCCGGAGCCGAAGTTGGACGAGACCGGGCGACGCGGACGGGCGCCGGTTATGCCTTCCGCCGCGATCTCGCCGCGGGCTTCCTCTGCGAAGATCCGTCTCCGGTCTGATGAGAGGCGCAGAACTTCACGCGGCGGCCCGCCGCGATGTCCCGTGAGCCTTCGGGACGGGACGAACGTTTCGGCCGGACTGTCACGTGATCTGCCGCGGACCGGTCATGGCCTCGGAGGCGGCCGGGCGATAAGGATCCGGGCGGGGCAGGATCCGGGGCGATCGGCGTGGACCAGCAAGGGGATCACCAAGTGGATCAGCAAGTGGATCAGCGCTCGGAGACGGGCACCGTCTTCGGCGCCATCATCCCGTTCGTGGATCACTGCGGGATCGAGGCGCTCGACGTGCGCGCGGGCCGGACGCGGCTGCGCCTCGCCCTGCGGCCGGAGCACGCCAACAACCTCGGCATCGCCCATGGCGGCGCGCTCTGCACCCTGCTCGACGTCGCCCTGGGGACGGCGGCGCGGCTGCGGGCGGGGCGCCCCGTGGTGACCCTCGACATGCAGACCCGTTTCCTCGCCCCCGGCCGCGGCGTCCTGACCGCCGAGGGACGGGTCACCCGGGCGGGGCGGTCGGTGATCTTCTGCGAGGCCGAGATCCGCGACGAGGCCGGGGAGCTGGTGGCGACCGCCACGGGGCTGCTCAAGCCCGTCGGCGAGCGGCCGGCGCTCGCGTAGGGGCCGCGTAGGGGCCGCGTAGGGGCGTTGTCGCCGGTCGGGACACCGGCGCGGGAGCCCTGCGCGCGAGCCCTGCGCGCCCGTGCGGGGCCGCGACCGCATTGACGTGCGCCCGGCAGGGTGGAAAAGCCTGTGTCATGACGATGCCGGACGACGCGCGCGCAGCCCTGGCTGCGCCTCCCTCCGAGGCCGACGTGACGGCCATGAAGTCCGAGGCCGCGGCGTGGTTCGAGACGCTGCGCGACCGGATCGTCGCCGCTCTGGAGACCCTCGAGGCGGAGGCGGCGGGCCCGTTCCACCCCGACGCGCCCGAGGGCCCCGGGACGTTCGAGAAGACCCCGTGGAACCGGACCGACCATACCGGGCGGCCGGGCGGCGGCGGCGTCATGGCGATGCTGCGGGGCCGCGTCTTCGAGAAGGCCGGCGTGCACATCTCGACGGTGCACGGCGAGTTCGCGCCGGAATTCCGCGCCCAGATGCCCGGCGCCGCCGAGGATCCGCGCTTCTTCGCCACCGGCATCTCGCTGATCGCCCATCCGTGGAACCCGCACGTGCCGACGGTGCACATGAACACCCGGTTCGTCGCGACGACGCGGGCGTGGTTCGGGGGCGGGGCCGACCTGACGCCGGTGCTCGACCGGCGCCGCACGCAGGACGATCCGGACAGCCGCCACTTCCACGCCTGCCTGGCGCGGGCCTGCGCGGCGCACGGCATCGACCACGCCCGCTACAAGGCGTGGTGCGACGAGTATTTCCACCTCAAGCACCGGAACGAGCCGCGCGGCATCGGCGGGATCTTCTACGATTACCTCTGGAGCGGGACGCCGCAGGCCGACCTCGCCTACACCCGCGACGTGGGCCGGGCCTTCCTGGAGGCCTACCCGAAGATCGTGCGCGACAATCTCGGCACGCCCTGGACCGAGGCGGACCGCCACGAGCAGCAGGTGCGGCGGGGCCGCTACGTGGAGTTCAACCTGCTCTACGACCGGGGCACGATCTTCGGCCTGAAGACGGGCGGCAACGTCGCCTCCATCCTCTCCTCGATGCCGCCGACCGTGCGCTGGCCGTGAGTGCGGGTCTGCCGGCCGCCTACGCGCCGCAGCAGGACGCGGCGCTGAAGGCGATCGCCGCGTGGCGGCGGGACGGGGGATCGCAGGTGTTCCGGCTGTTCGGCTATGCCGGCACCGGCAAGACGACGCTCGCCCGCCGGATCGCCGAGGATGTCGACGGCACGGTGGTCTACGGGGCCTTCACCGGCAAGGCGGCCTCGGTGATGCGCCAGAAGGGCTGCTACGACGCCGCCACGATCCACTCGCTGATCTACCGCACCAAGGAGGCGGAGGAGGGCGGGCCGACCTTCACGCTGAACCGCTCGGGCCCGGCCGCCAAGGCGGACCTGATCATCATCGACGAGTGCTCGATGGTCGATTCCGACCTCGGCAACGATCTCTTGTCCTTCGAGCGGCCGGTCCTCGTCCTGGGCGACCCGGCGCAGCTGCCGCCGGTGCGCGGCGGCGGCTTCTTCACCGAGGCCGAGCCCGACGTGATGCTCACCGAGGTGCACCGGCAGGCCAAGGACGACCCGATCGTCCGCATGGCCATGACCGTGCGCGAGGGCGGCCGGCTGGAGCTCGGCAGCTACGGGCAGAGCCGGATCGTGTCGCGCCGCGCCCTGGATCCGGCCGAGGTGCTCGAGTGCGATCAGGTGCTGGTCGGCTTGAACAAGACCCGCCGCCTCTACAATGCACGGCTGCGGGAGCTCGCCGGCCACACGGACCCGATGCCGGCGATCGGCGAGAAGCTGGTCTGCCTGCGCAACGACCGGGTGAAGGGCCTGCTCAACGGCTCGACCTGGACCGTGCAGGCCCTGCGCGCGCCGCCGCGTCCGGACCTGATCCGCCTCGACGTGGTGCCGGAGGACGACCCGGCGCTCCGCCGGAAGCCCACCGACATCAAGGTGCTGCGCGCGATGATCTCCGGCACGGACGAGGAGATCCCGCTGTTCCTGCGGCGCGAGACGGACGAGTTCACCTACGGCTACGCGCTGACGGTGCACAAGGCTCAAGGGTCGCAGTGGGATCGGGTCACGCTGTTCGACGAATCCTACGCGTTCCGCGAGCACCGGGCGCGCTGGCTCTACACCGGCCTGACCCGCGCGGCGCAGGCGATCACCGTGGTGGTCTGATCCGGCGCCGCGCGACGTCTCGCTTGTGAAGCGGGACCACGCGTGCTACGCACCGCCCGTCTCATCGAGGCACCTTGCGGAGAGGTGGCAGAGCGGTTGAATGCACCGCACTCGAAATGCGGCATGCCTGCAAGGGCATCGGGGGTTCGAATCCCCCCCTCTCCGCCAGTTTCTTCCTGAAACCGCTTATTTGACAGTATGTTAGCGGTTTCCATGTGATCTGTGCCTACAGTGATACCTACAATTCGCCCGCACTGGCTGCGCGAGCGGCGTTCGCAGGTCCGGACATCATCCGGCAAAGCTCGGCCCGTACCGTCGAGCTTGTCGGCGGCCTAAGCCCCCGCCGGCCTTCCACGCTCGTCCGTAGACGCGCCCCTCAAGCTGTCGGGGCGGGCGTGAATTTCCCTGGGCTTCCTGCTGACCGCACCGGATGCGCGGGCAGCCATCTTCAGCGTAGGTGACATCCTCGAACCGAGGAGGATGCGATGGTCTACGTGCTCATCATCATGCTGGCTGGATCCGGCGCGTCGGTCGGATCCGTCGAGTTCAACACCAAGGAGGCGTGCCAAGCGGCGTCGAAGGCGATCGCCGACTCCGGCCGTCCGTTTGCTGGCGCCTCCGCGATTACAGTGTGCGTCGCGAAGGGGTAGGCCCGCGCCGGATGCTTGAGCAGCATTCGTGAGGGGGCGAAGTTCCGGCGCATTCGCCACAGCTACAAGCATTACCCGTCAGCATACTTGTATGGTGTCGGCGCGCCGGGAGGGGGCGGTCTGCCGGCTGTCCACGTCCGCCCTTTGGACCCCCCAGGCAAGCTGGGCGGGCGTGGATGCCAAGGGGATCGCGAAGCGCTACCCCCCTTAGCCGTCGCCAAGTTGGCGAACCCTAGGCGAGCAAGTCGCAAAGTTGGCGACTTGCCCGGCAGCAACTGACAGATTGTCGGCTGCTGCCGAGTCGCCAGCTTGGCGAGACGGTTCATGTGGCCAAGTTGGCCGCATGATCCGACGTTGGCGAAAAATTTGCGGCAACGTCTCACCGCCCGGCCGCCAGCGAGGGCAGGTCCGCCCGAGCTGCCAGAGCTTCAGCCAGCCGCACTCGATCCCGTGACCGAGCGAGGGCCGCGTCTGCGTCAGCCATCAGCAGCTCGTGCCGGAACAGGTCGAAGCGGGCGAGCCGGAGCATCCGGACCGCGAGGAAGGCGTAGATTAGGCGCATTGCCGCGCCTCCCAATAAGCCTTCACATTGTCGCCCGCGTCTTGCTCCGCCCAATCGAACGTTAGGGCGATGCGATGCCGAAGCATGATCGCGTCGGCGCTCTGAAATTGCACGCCCTCGAACGACTCGTGCAGGTCGTACAATTCCGCGTCGATTTCGTCCGCAACCCTTCTGCTCTCGCAGTAGGTGTCCCATTCGGGGATAGTGTCCCGTTCTAGGTGGCGGTCGCCGATAAGATGCTCGGCAGCCTTGAGCCAAGCCTCATAGAACGGATGCGACTCAGCCCATAAGCGGTCGTATTCGTTCAGCATCGCAACGATGCGGGAGGCAGAGGCGAGGAACCGGGTCTCGTCTGAGCCGAGGGCGGCGATGGCAGGCAGGGAAGCCAGCGGGGCCGCTAGGATGGCGCCGAGGGCGGCGCGGCGGGAGGAGGTCATCACTGAATGCCCTCCTGCGCCGCCTTGCACGCCTGCCGGTAGTAGACATCCAGCCGCTTGCCGGCTTCCATCAGCGGCACAGCGATGGTGTTGAGCATCGCGTTGTCGATCTGGTGGTCACAGCCGGCCACGATGGATAGAAGCTGCCCGTATCGGAACACGTCCGCGATATCGCCCTCCAGCTTCAAGAGGGGGTGCAAGGCGGGATTGCGCTCCTTCATGACCGCACCCTCCCGTAGTTGGTGCCGTCGAAGCCGGCGACCGCCGTGGCGATCTCATGAACGTCGCCGTCTTCCTCGGGATCGTGGGGCTCGTCCTGAACGTCACCGCCGTGCTCGTTCTCGGCTTCGAGGTCGGCGCCGTCCTCCAGGTCCGCGTCGCCGTCCATGGCGTCGAGGAGGTCGATCAGGCCGCCGATCAGATCCTCGACCTCGGTGCGGGACAGGGCGCGGATGCCGTGAGGGAGGGGCTGCGCAAAATTGCGCGGACCATGCTCGGCGGTCCGCATCGCGCGGATGGCCTGTGTGACCGGTCCTACCTGTGCTGAAGGCAAGCGCGGGCGTTCACCGCCGCCGAGGGGCGGTGTAGGGTGGTGGATAGCCATGAACAGCACTCCTGGTGCAGTTGGTGGTTAGGGCCGGTGCGGGAGCTACTACCTTCCCGCCGGCTCGCTACTGTGCTATCACGGTTGGTATGTGGATGCAAGAAACCTTGCTAGCAAAGAAACGTCGTGGTCCAGCCCCGACCGGCAAGGGGACGCAGATCGTCGTCCGCATGCATGCCGATCAGCTCGGGCCATTGGATGCCTGGATTGAGGCCCAGCCTGAGCCGCAGCCCTCGCGACCGGAAGCCATTCGTCGGCTCGTCGAAGAAGCCTTGAAGGCGAAGCGATCATAGGTGACGCATGAGCGAGCCCGAGCCTGACGCAGACTTTCGCGAGCGCCTGCTGCGCGAAGTTCCTGACGGCGATCGGGACCTCGTCATTGAAGCGTCGGGCAAGCAACTGGACGCGCTGGGTCGCAAGTACGACGTGTACCGGACAGGCGTGCCCTTGGAAGGGTTCGATGGGTTTGAGGACGGCGGCGCCAAGGATGAGGATGACTGACTTCAGGGCAGTACGATCTCCGGTGATCCGCCAAGCCCAAACCGAGCACCTGAAGCAAAGGGCTATCTGAAGTGAATGTAGAACGCCTGGAAGCAGGCTTGCTGGTTTTGTCGTAGCGTTCGTGTCGGCCACTGTGCTCAGCCCGATCAGCGATGGAAACAGCCAATAGGGGGTTGATGTGAATTTTGGATTACATTTAAAAATTGCGGTAGCTGGTGGGTCTATAGCTATAGCAATCAGCACACAAGTCCTTTCTGCGGACGATCCAGAGTCGAAAAAGAGCGCCATGGTTCCTGTTTTCGCAGTGGCGCGCTTTGCCTCCGAAAGTTGTCCTTCGCTTACTCAAGACGAGATGGGCATACGGGCCGCAATTGCTGTTTTTGGGGTGTCGCGTGATGATGTCATGCGTGACCCCGTTCATCGAGCAAAATATGAAGCACTGCTCGCTCGCTATAGATCGGATCCCGCAAAATATTGCCCAATTATACGTGCGAGTTTTGGACCTAATGGGGCCGTACTTCCCGACATAGTTCGCATCAAATGACCTGGAGATACTTGGGCGGCCATTGAGAGCAGTTTGATTGCAGGCTCGCGTCATCGCGGACCCGCCATTCCTGTGCCTTGCCGCCCATTGGCGGACGAGCTGCAGGCGCTTGAAAATTACTACTCAGGATCTTGTCTCGAGCCTTTCCAGTCAACACCAAGCAGTACCCCAAGCACAAGCATCAGGACTTGACTCAAGCTGCCAATGAAACTCGAAACACCGGGATGTTCGCCCGGCAATGCCTCGACTACAGATAGTATCGCAATAATTACAACGAGTGCAGCGAGTGCAACTAAAGCTAGCGAAGCTTTTTGTGATCTATTTTCAAATTTTATACGACCAAATCGCCATAGAGGAATTTCAATCGTTAGCGGAGAAGCCTCTTCGCCTGGTTGAAGAGGGGGCGAGGGTTCTGAGGCTGGCCCCGGGGTATCTATCTTGCGCGGCATTCAGGCGGCAAGCTGCGCAAAGTGATCACGGATCTCTTTGATTTCGAGGCGTTCATTGCGCATGCCAGAATTCGCCGCCCGGTGTCTCGCCAAAGACCATGGCGCACCGATTTTGTGGGTCATGTCAGACAACTCTCGACCGGAGAATTGCTTATAGTTGCTCCATACCCACGCAATCGTTTCTTCCGCCGCGGGATCGTCGACAGGCTGCGGGGCAATGATCATTCTTTTTAGTTTTTCGTTCCAAGTGTATGCAAATCGCCGTATTGGCTGATCTTTGTACTCCCTAAATTCGTAATAGACCGTCGGAACTACAGGTCCATAATCCCAGGCCTCGAAGTACTCATTGATAAGAGGCTGCCCATCCCTTTCGGCCACGAAATAGCCGTTGGCATAGTACAAAAGCTTTTGAAGCTTCATAGGATCAATGGGAGATCCATCTCGATTGGCCAGCGTTATGAACGCATTTGCCACCTGCTTCGCTTTGTACGGCATGGCAATTCTTACGCTCCGAACCGCAGATATTCCATCGCACGGACTTCCGCCGCGAGCTATCGATTTCAACAGCATTTTCACAGCGATCAGGCTGCTCATATCTCGCTCATGGTGGTAGCGCTACTGCTGGGCCCCATCCCCCGGGATGCCGTTCGGCAGCATCAGTCCCTTGGCCGCTAGCGGCAGATCCTGCTTCGTACAGACCATCTCATTCCACCACGGGTCGCCCCGGGTGTCGCCGACGTGGCCCACCTGCCAGACCTTATAGATGCCGTCCGCAGCTAGGCTGAGCAGGCCCTTCTCAAGCTCGACGTTCTGCGCCGAGTCCCGCGTCGTCGGGCTGAACGCCGCCCGCTGGATGCTGCTCTCGTTGATGTGGATCCGGCTGCCCGGGTAGATCCTTGGGTTCAGGAGGCACCGGACGATCACACCGCCGAGCGTCTGCTCAGGTAGACCCACCATCCCGGTTTCCGAGTTCATCTCGATCACGCCGCCCGGCAGAGTGCTCCCGCTGTTCAGCACGGTCAGCATGTCGTCCTGGATGTGCCACGTGGCGCCCGCGGCCTCGCAAACCTCCCTGAGGAGGTCGTGGGTCATGCCGGAGAACACGTAGTTCCGGGGGAACTGCCGAGAGCCAAGGTTGTCCATGGTCCCGGGCTTCACGCCGTGCTCTCGCATAGCCTTCACGGCGAGCTGCAGGCGATCGTTCAGGGTGTGGCCCTTCGCCAGCGCCTCGTTGGTGATTGCGTAGTTGCGTGCGTCCTCGGAGGACGTAGCCAACACGTGTACGTAGCTGTCGACCACGTTTTCACGACCGGCGCGGACCTGGATGGCCTGCCCTCCGAAGATCTTGCCCGAGGCGCCACGATAGCCGGCGTACAGCTCGACGCGGCCCTTCTCCTTCTGCATCCGCGCCAGCGTCTGCGCCGAGAGGTTATAGATGTAGATGTTCGCGTGGTGTGGCGTGCTGGATAGGGCTTGGTGTGTGTCGAACCGGACCTTGAACCCACGGCCCGTGTCGTCGCCCGACAGCTCAACGCCATTCACGACGACGCGCCATTCGCGAAGGTATTGCAGGGTCATCGGATTGCCGTCTGGATGTTGCGGAGGGCGCTCTGGTTGACCCGGCCAGCCGCGCGCTCGAACTGAGATGCGTTGCTTGCGGGGTCGCCGCCGTGGATGTGCACCGTGGTCTGCGGCTGCATGGTCACGGTCGCACCGGCATTGTTCGTGGTGGTCGTGATGCTGCCGGCACCCATGGGCTGCCCGGCGATCTTGTTCACGTCGAACCCGCCGGGCGACATGTTGAGCTTCGGCATGCTCGGCACGGTGATCTGAGGCTTCGCGGCCATGGCATCCGCCGCCGTGACGGGCTTGCCGGTCAATAGGCCCTTCGGGTCGATGAGGTTGCCGCTCCGGTCCCGCGCCTCGAAATGCAGATGCGGACCGGTCGACCGTGCATCCTTGGCCCGAAGCGCCGCGATCACGGCGCCGGCCGCCACCTCGGATCCGTCCTTCACGGAGGCATCGACGTGCCGATAGGTGGTGCTGCTCCCGTCGCCCGCCGTGATCGTCACATCGCCCGAGCGGCCGATCGACACCTTGCCCCCCTGCATCGCCGAGACGGGCGAACCAGCGGGTGCGGCCAGATCCACGCCGTTGTGCATCCTGCGGCCTCCGCTGATCGGGTGGTTTCGCATCCCGTAGTCGGACGTGAACCGGCCAAGGCCGCCGAGCGGATGGAAGCCGCCGGAGACCTGCGGGGCATTGGAGATGGTCGGGGCATTCGGATTGAAGCCGCGATAGTGCGCGCTGCGCTCGGCAATGGCCCGATCATGATTGGCCGGGTTCTCGTAGTTCTTCACAAGGGCCCCGATCATCGCGCCCTCGTCATCGCCGGCAAGAGCCTGCCGCGTTCTGCTGAAGCGCGGGTTGTTGTTGATCTCCCAGACGGCTGCCTTCACTTGCTCGCCGATGGGTAGCTGCCAAGGATACTTCCCGAACTTCGCCTTGATCGCCTCCGACCGCTCGGGATCCCACTGCCCGATCCCGCCGGACATGTGTTTGTTGTCCCAGTGATAGTCCGCCGGATTGCGAAGGCTCTCGCCGGAGAAGTTGGCGATCAACGCACGGGCGGCCTTGTCGGAGAGGCCTTCAGCGCGCGCGGCGTCGTAGGCGGTCTTCTGGTTATCCGCGAGCCTGCCGCTCGCGACGGTGGCGCCACCGCTCGGCGCATCCTTACCGCCGAGCCACTTAGGCGCATGCCGCTGCCAGGCATTGCGCGTGTCCACCGGGCCGCTGTCGAGGGGTACACTGCCGCCACCCGTTGATGCCTGCGCTGAGCCTACTGCGCTGCCGCCGGCATACTTGAGGAACTTCCAGAGAGGACTTTCGAAATAGGTCAACGCCTTCCAGAAAGCGCTGTCCTGGATCCACGCAATGACGCGCCACACGCCCCGCATCCCGTCTGCGAGGTTGTTCATGGCCGTCGCCCAAGCCTCAATCCGCTTGGCGCCTTCCTCGCCCGAGAAGCCTTGAATGAAGCTCTGGACGCCTTCGGTGGCCGTCTGCGCCAGCTCGCCGACCTTACTGAAGAAGCCGTTCAAAGCGGGGGCGTTGTCGGTCATGAAGCGGCCGACCGACGCCACCAGCCTGTCGAGCACCGGCAGCAGGTTCAACAGCAGGGCCTGACCAGCGACGCCGATCTGCATCCCCATGCGGCGTAGGGTCTGCTCGAGGTGCTCGGACTGCTTCGCGGCTTCCTGGCTGTTCAGCCCGACCGTCTTCAGCGTGCTCTCGTATTCTGCACGGAATTGCTTGATCTCGGCGCGGTGCTTGTTGAAGGTCTCGAACTGCTCTTCGCTCAGGCCAAGGACCTCGGCCATCTGTGCACCGGTATGGTATGGGTGCTTGGTCGAGATGGCATCGATGGTGTCCGACAGGATGTCGAAGGTGTCGCGAGCCTTGCCGCCCTGCTCTGTGGCCACCCCAAGACTTCGAATGAAACCACCGGTCAGGTTCGTCCGCATCTGACGGGCGAAGGACTCGATAGCCGAAGTGGCAGAGGCGCCAGTGCTGCCGACCTGAGAGAAGGCGTACTGCAGGCTTTGGATGTTCTTCACCGAAGCGCCCGTGCGCTGCGACGCAAAGTACAGGTTGTCGAAGGCGCCGACGACCTTGGCGAGCGCCGCTCCTACCGCGAGCCCCATGGTCCCCGCGGCGAGCGTGATCGCTGTGAGGCCCCGAACCATGGTCTCGCTATGATGTTTCGTCGCCTTCTCGCTGGCCTCGATCGCCTTGACCTTCTGAGCCTCGGCGTCCGTGATCTTCTTCGCGGCTTTGGCCGCCTCTAAAGCCTCGCGAGCCTGCGCGGCCTCTACTTCGAGCGCATACCGGACGGCGGCCTTGGCGCCCTCTGCCTTGGCTTTGGTGATCCGGTCCTCGGCGTCGCGGACCGCCTTCTCAAACTTCGCGTAGCTGCCCTCGGCACGAGACCGCGAAGCATCGTCGGCCTTGAAGCTGACACTCGCGAAGAAATCAGCGATCGTGAAACCAGCCATCAGGCCGTCCTTTCAATAGTCGCCGGCCGCGGGCCAAGCTGACGTGCCACCCCGCCGGCTGTCGGTGTTACTGACGCGGCACTGTCCGACTTGCCGCGGCGCTCTCCGCCCAGGAGAAGGCGCTATCCGAATGGCTGCCGGTCGCGGACGGAGGAGGCCATCCCACCGGCTGTGTGCTGTTATTCCCCAACCCATAGGCGCGGCACCCTCACACTGGCCGCGGCGCCGAGATGAAGAACCGGCGCAATCTCAACGGCTAGGACACGGCGCGCAGGCTGGCGGCAGGGCTCAGCCGGCTCCATTCCTCGCCCCGCTTGCGCTGCTCACGGTTCCACAGCTCGGTGCGGAACGCCTCGTTCGCATCACCGGTCATCTCGTGCGCAATGGTGCCGTCGAGGGCGGGGAGGTGCAGCCGCGATAGGATCTCGGCGCCGATCATCGTCTCAACCGAGGGCACGTGCTCCACGTCCCGCGGCAGGTTGCGGTTCGCGTCGGTCGCGATGGCGTTGGCCTTGCCCATCTCGGCCACGAGGTCGAGGATCGCGGCGACGGCCTTCGGGTAGTCCTTCCGCACCCGCGCGGCGATCTCCTCCACGCGCTGCTGCGCCTGGCCGTGCTGCTCTCGCCGCTGGCGCTGCTCCTCGCCGTCCCGCTCAACCGCCAGTCGCTTGTCGAGGGTCGGCATCAGATTACGGAGGCGGAGGGCCACGAAAGTCAGCGCGTCAGCCTCCTGCTTGGCGACGAGGGCATCGCGCGTTGGCAGGGTCGCATCCGAGGCCGCCGCTGCTTTCTCGGCGGCGAACGCGTCGCATTCGGCCACCTGCTTGGAGGCTCGATCGATCAGAGCGCCGACGTCCGTGGCAGTGAGCGAGCCGCCCAGCGCCACGTGGATCTCACGGTGGGCGGCGTCGGCCGCGTCGAAGGTGGAGGTGTCGGACATCAGCGGTTCCTCATCCAGGCGTTGCTGAGTTGAGCCTTGTGGATCTCGTAGGCGGCGGCACGGTCGCCGCCCTGCGTGCGGGCATCGGCGATGCGCTGCGTCTGCCGAGGGTCGAAGCGATCGGGGTTGCCGGGCCGCTGGCCGGCACGGAGCGCATCCGCCCGCCCGTGCGCTCGATCCGCCATGCGAGTGAGGAACGCTGCGGCCAGCAGGCTGTCCTCGGCGCTGTCGCGCATCAGCCCAGACGAGCCGCCGTTGCTGGCCGCCATGGTGCAGCGGAACGCCATGCTGCGCAGGCCCTGCATCGCCTGCTCGACCCGGAACACCTCGCCGGACTCCGCGTCGCCGATGAGGTGCAGGGCCTTGGCCCGCTCGGAGAATGTCAGAAGGCATCCCCCGCCGGGGCCGTAGGCATCCTCAAACTTCTGCCGCGCGTCCGCCAAGTAGGCGTCGTTGACCTTGGTGTCGGTCATCATCAGTCCCCCACCGCGTGCCGCATCGGACATCATCATGCCGACGTGCATGCGATGACCGTCCGAAAGCGGGCCGCCGTCGTTCGTGTATTGGATGGTGCCATCTGGCTTGATGATCCTGTGCCGCCACTTGCGGCCCTGCGCGTCCGTGAACATCAGCCAGCCTTCATAGTCTCTAGCCGCACGGCTATGGCGCGGCGCACGTACTCAGAGACGGAACAGCCTTCAGCCTCGGCCGCGGCGTAGATCTGCGCCGGCAGCTCGCGCGGCACGCCGACCTTGATGCTAGCCGGGTAGAGCCCGCGGCCGTCATCTGGCGCCTTGAACTGAGAAGCAGTCCTCGTCATGGGGATGACTGTGGGCGCGTTCGCGAGAATATCCTACGGCAACTCTGACGATGCTCGCGGATCTAAGCTTTCTGACGATTTTGCGCGCGCTTTTCGTCTGAGGCTCGCGCGAAGTAGCCTCGGATATCCTCGCTCTGCCGCTCGCCAGCAAGGTAGGAGCGAAGCGCGTCGTCGTCGCCGTCGAGGTGCATCAGCAGAGCCGGATGCGAGATCATCCAGTCTCCACCGCCGACGCGGCGCCCGATGTCGAAGCGGGACGCCCACTGCCGCATCGTGCCGGCCGACTTCCGGGCGATATGCGCCGCCTCACCGACGGTCAGGGCCTCGTCGCGGTTGAACGGGATCAGGACGCGGGGAAGAGCGGGATCCAGCATCAGAAGGCGGCCAGGTTGTAGGTGGACTTCGACTGCTTGGTCATCAGCATGGCGCCGGCAGCCGCGTTGATCAGGTCGTCGTGCGCGCCCTTCATGGTCGGGTGATCGATGATGTCCCGACCGGTGCCGCGAGTCGTGCGACGCTCCAGAGACAGCAACTGCTTCCGGAGCTGAGGCATATCGAGCAGCACGGCGTTGCGGCTGTTCAGGATCGGCAAGAAGTCCCGGTAGATCTCTGACTTCGAGCGCTCGGAAACCACGTAGGTGATCTCTGCCGCGCGGAACCGCTCGCGAGGCCACTCGCCAGCGTACCGATCGCCCGTCACGCTCTTGATGCCGTAGGCCTTCAGCAGGCCGCAGAACTGGCGCACGACGGCATCCGGCGAGGTGCCGGGGTGCTCCTCCCGCACGGCGTCGAGAACGACCCTTTCGCCTTCCTGGTGCGCAATGGCGAGCGTCATCGCGTCCGCACCACCGCCTGACGGATCCACGAAGGCCGAGTAGCGGATGCCGGATGACGGCGGGCGCTCGATCACGTCGGTGGCGGTGCACTCCTCCACCACGTCGAGGCTGATGAACGACTCGATGCCGTCGCGGAACTCACCGCCCCATTCGGCGCGGGCCACAGCAGCGTCGCGGGCGTACTCCTTGGCGATGAAGCGATCCGACAGGCTCGGGTTCATCACCTTCGAGGCCGCCTTCGCTACCAGGATGGTCGGGTCACCTTCCGGTCCGTAGTGCCGTCGGTAGGCCTCGAACACCTCGCCCTTCCGCGCGTAGGGCGACGACATGCACAGCAACGGGCCGCCCGTGGTCGCCAGCGCCGGTCTCACCGCGTTCAAGATCTCCGTGTCCGGGTTCGTCGTGAAATCCGATCGCCAGAACGCGACCTCATCGCCGACAGCCGCGACCGCCGTGCCGCCACGGATTGTGCGCCAGTTCGCAGGCCGGACTTCGATGTCGATGCGGGTGGATAGGCTCACCGTGTCGGCCGTCTCACCCGTGCGAAGCTTGCGCAGGATCGGGGAGCCGGTGCGCGGGTCAAAGATGCCGGAGAGGTAGGAGAGCGCCTTGCGAGCCTGCGCCACGCTCGCCGACATAATCGGCACGGTGCCCCGCTCGCCCGGTGCCAACACGTCGCTCCAGTCGCACAGGGCGGCGAAGTAGGACGCGAAGACCGCGCCCGCCCGGGTCTTACCGCCGCGGCGGCCGACGATCATCCAGAGTTCGTCTACCGGCTCGCTCGGCTCGTGCTCCCGCCCGGTCAGGCTCAGCAGCACCTCGCGCTCGGCGGGCCGCAGCTCCTCACCCTGGCTGGCGATCAGCAGGGCCTTCCAGCCCGCCCAGGTGTCGCCCTCCAGCATGGCGCCGAAGAGCTGAGGATCGGTCAGCGCCCGGCGCATCGAGAACAGGCGCTTCACAGGTCGACCGCTCCCTCTCGCGCGAGCTGGGCCGCGTAGGTCTTCAGATCCGGCGTGACGTCCTTCGGCCGGCGCTTCAGACCGATCCCTTCGTAGAGCCGCCGCAGGTTGCCCGCCTGTCGGCCGTAGAGGTCCAAGGACTCGGGATCGGCGGCGCCGGCTGCCGCGAACTGCGCCTCCAGCCGCTCCAACTCGGTGGCGATGGTGGCCGCCCGGCGGATCAGAGACCGCTCGGCCTCGGAAACTTCAGAGTCCCCGCCGAGATCTGCCGTGTGCAGATCAATGAGGTCCCGCATCCGCCGGCCCCAGACCGTTCGCCCGTCGAGACCGACGCCAAGGCGGTTGCCGTTCGTAACGGTGCTGCGTCTGCGCCCCTTCATGAGGTTTCCCGACCCGATCTGGCGATATCGGGCCGATAATATAGCATTAGCTATACAGTGTCACTGCAGGAATGATGCCTAGCTACCTCTACGATCGTTCCGAGAACAATGACGCGATCAGCTGGGTTTGCCGGAACGGGGCACACATTCGCGGAGGCATGAGTGTCGCGCTACTTCATCAACACCGCCAACGGCAGTGAGGTAATGGATGAGGAAGGCATCGATCTGCCGAGCCTCGATGCATTGCGTACCCTACTCCGTCGGGCCCTCACCGAGATGATGTGTGATGAGGCTACGGCGATCGGCGTGAACAAGTACACTGCGCGAGCCTATGATGAGGCCGGGCGGCTGGTGATGAGCGCGCAGGCCAACTTCTCCATCACAGACCGGTAGGACGGCTACTTCCTCGCCCTAGGCCTCCAACCGCGCCAGCACCCGCTGAACCTGCACGGCCTGCCACTGGCCCTTACCGGTCGAGGTCTCGATCCCGCGCTCATTCAGGGCGATGGCTATGCCGCGGGCGGAGGTGATGCCCTCGGCCTGGATCTCAGCGATGACGGGGGCGAGGTCCGCCGTGCGGGCGCTGGCCTTGGCCGACAGAGCGGCCCTGCCAGCCTCACTGACGGCCGCCGACATGACGACGCCCCGATTGCCGCCGAGCTTGGTCCCACGGGCCTTGGCGGCTGCCAGAGCGGCCTTGGTGCGAGCGCTGATCAGACCGGCCTCCAGCTCGGCCACGGCCACCATCTGGTTCAACATGAATTTGCCGGCAGGCCCTTCGATCTGGGGAAGGTCGCAGAACCGCACCTCGACGCCACTGGCGAGCAGGCGGGACAGGAAGGCCACCGAGCGGGTCAGCCGATCCACCTTTGCTACGAGCAGCGGTACGCGCTTCAGGCGAGCTTCGGCGAGAGCGGCATCCAATGCAGGTCGGGCATCGTTCCGACCGCTTTCCACCTCAACGTGCTCGGCCAGGATCTTCCAGTTGCCGCCGTTGAGGTAGACGCGGACCGCCTCACGCTGAGCGTCGAGCCCGAGGCCCGACTTGCCCTGCCGATCGGTGGAAACGCGGAGATAGGTAATAAATCCGCCCGAAGCCATGGTATTACGCCCTAGTCACCGCTCGTTGACTAGATTGTAAATAGGCTGCCGAGTCAGTCAAGCGGTACTTCGCAGCCATCGGCGGCGAGGAGGAAATTTCGGACGGCGGGGTTTGTGTCTCGGCCTGGCCATCGGACCTGTTTCGAAGAACGATATCCCGACCGGCGTGATGGTGTTACCGTCAGTCTCAGCCCCGCATCTGCTGCCGAGCTGTAGGAGGATTACTCCATGCGGCTCGACATCGGCCTTGAAGGCGACTGGATGGTGGATCCTCGCGATCTGGCCTCCCGCTTCGGTATCAGCGCCACTTTGCTCAAACGCCTGAACCAGCGGGGGCGCGTTGATGCTCAACTCGCAGCAGGAACCGGCAAGGACACGGGTCTTTCGCGCGTGACTGTCCGCCTGGAGGACAAAGGCTGGTCGGGCATCTTCGATCACACCGGCTCGCTGATCAGCGAAGAGATGTGGTGACCTGCGCCGGGAAGATATCCTCAATAACGAGTATGATTGGTGCGCCGGTTTAACCGAGCGGGAGGTAGTCGTGAACTACGCCTACACGATCCGCGCGGTACGCGGCGACGACACGGTGCGGCTGCCATGTGCAACGGCGTGGATCGCTCTCGAAAGGTGTCGGCTCTTTGCTGTGTTGGGCTGGAGCGTGGCCGCGTTTGACCTCAAAGGTGCTGCTGTACCTATCACTACGCTGGAAGGTACGGCAGAGGCTGAGGTCGACACGGCGCTGCAACGGATACGGAAGCCGACCGACCGGCCGGAGAGGTCAGCTTAGGAAGCGGGCTGAGAGATCGGATCGGCACCGCGACGATAGCCCGCTGCCCAATCGCATCCTGCTGCGTTGTCCCTGCCGAACCGCAGGAGATGCCCATGGCCTACGTGACGATCGAGAAGGACGGCGAGCCCTGGATGTTCTGCCACTCGACCCATGAGGGCGAAGTCGAGAAGCAAATCAGAGCCGCAAGCCTAGAGGCGCCTACCGCCACCTTCACGTCTCGACCTTCGACGCCGATCGAGAGCCAGCACTGCGCTGACGCGATGGATGCCGAGGGCGGGGTGGTCGAGGATCCATTCAAGTTCTTTGCTGTGCCGGTAGTCGACGACCAAACCGATTAAGGACCGTGGCCGGACAACCCGGACATTCCGGACAGATGTCCCGTATGTCCGGCGTCCGGCACCGGACGGACAGGACAAAACCCTAGGGATCTGTCCTGTCCGTCCGGTCGCGGCACTCATTCCGACGCCTCAATAAGCCAAAGGTGATCGACGCCGTTGAGAGCCACCGAGCCGATCAGGCTGCGGCCGAGGCATGCTTCGACGGCCCGCTTGAACGCCTTGCGCTTGGCCTCTGTCCGCTTGGCCTCGTCGTCGCCATCCGCCGGGTAGATGGCGAAGAACCCCGTCCTGACGGCCTGCAGCGGAACGGCACGGACCTCGGAGCCCTCATTGCCGAACGGCCACGCGCGGATGCCGTGGTCGGCGAGGCTCGTCAGGAGCGCTTGCCGGAACACCTTCGACGATGTCGGCCAACGCTCCTTGCCGGCCGTGACGGCTGCCGCAGACGTGCGGTCCGTCTGCCAGTTCACGACACAGGTAGTGATCGGCTCGCGGTCGTAGTTCTCGCCGACTGTGACCACCTCCAGATCGAACGGGATCTCATACCCGCAGCGAGCGCCACGCACCTTCCGGATCGCCATGCGCGTGTTGCTGATGGCGCCGCCCTCATCACGATTGGCGAGCACGGCGAGAACCGCGTCCGCAGCCGCTTCCTTCGCCGAGGATCCCCGAGTGCCAGTCTCGGTGGTTTTGCCGAAGTGATCGACTCCGAGGACGAACGCACCGGTCTGACGGCTCAGCGCCTCCATGGCGTTCATCACCCGCTGGGCTTCCGCGGCCGAGTTCTCATCTCCGAAGCCGGCCGCTGCCGCGACGGTATCAACGATGATCAGCGCAAGTGGCAGGTCGAACACCTGGCGCAGATGCTCGGCCGCGGCCTTGGCCACCGCCACGAGCTGAGTGACAGCCTCAGTGCTGAGGAGACGGGGGCAATCGTCGATCCAAGCGAAAGGCAGGTGCTCGGCGGGCTCAGAGCCAAGCTTACCCTGAACAAGACCGCGAAGCCGGATCGGGATCTCGAAAGCTCCTTCGGAGGCGACGAACAGCACACCGCCCTGCCGGAGAACGCGCCGCCCGGCGAACGGCTGACCGGTCATCACGGACGCTGACAAGTCGATGGCGGTAAAAGTTTTTCCGCAACCCCATTGACCGGGCATCAGCCCCTTGCCGGTCTCGCTGATCAGATCTTGGACTAGCCAAGCGCGATCGGCTTCCGGATCCGCTTCGCCGTGCCATCGGAGCGTGATGGGGGATGAACTGACGACGTGAGGCGGATCGCGCTTGAAGGGCACGGGAGCAGGCTCGCTGAGCCGGTCCAGTTCGGCCGCAAAATGTGGCGCTCTCATTGGCGCGCCTCCGAGTTGGGTTGGGGATGGGAAGCGGGCGAGGGCTGTCGCCGCTGGCGCACGCGTTCGGTCTGCTCGGTCAGGTCGCCGAGCAGGTTCAGGGCAGCTCGAAACTCGGCAGCGGCGCAGCGCATCGAGTACCGGAGCCCGGCGTCGTCGCCCAAAGCGGCGTAGGTGTTGACGAGATCGGCCCGCATGGCGACGGCCGCCATTCGCTCGGCGATGTAGGCGCGGAGCTTGTTCGGGTCGCCGAACTCAAAGTCGTCGGGATTGAGGGTGGGGGCGCTCATGCGCGCCTCCAGTTCTCAGGCAGGTCGAAGGCGTGGGCCGCGTAGACTGCGGCAACGGCCGGGCTGCATTTTAGGCGCGCGGTGATCCGGCGCGCTTGAAGGTCAACGTGGTGTAGGTTATCTCTGAGATCGTCAGCCGCCAAGCAGACATTTCCCAGAGCCCTCGGCGTACCAGCGCCGGGGGTTCTGACGTTGTGGGCCAATCTACGCCGCCTCCATCTCAAGAGAGGCCACGAGGCGCTGCAGGCTGTCGGCCGGGATCAGCGTTTTGACGCCGACCTTGAACGACCGAAGCCGCTTATCAGCAATCATCTCGTAGACCGTGGTTCTGCTGAGGCTCAGAGCCTGACAGGCTTCGTTCACCGAGTAGGCAAGCTTCATCGGTGGCGCGCGCAGGTCTCCCTGCGACGCCTGAGACTCTTTCGAGTTCATGGGTCTATTCCTTCTCTGTCAGCACGTGTCCGCGCCGATAGGCAGAAACTAGGGCTGCAGCGCTGCCTTCGTGAAGAGGGCAACAAAGGCAACTAAGGCAATAAGCTTGTTGCCCTAGACCGACTTCGGCCGCTTTTTGATTGGCTTCCTGCCCGCCGCCCGCAAAATTGTGTCTTCGGAAGGCGGCGTTCGGTTGGACTGCTTGATGTACTTCTGGACTTTGTCGGCCAGCCTCTGGTCCGAGATTTGGCCTCGGGTCGGAATGCCCGTTGGGAAGAGGGCCTCAAAAGCTTCCTGGCACATCAGCTTTTGCGGTGTTGTTCGTTCGGATACCGATGCAGCTTCTTCCTGAGCAGCATCTCCGCGAGCCGCATCTGCTAGCCGCGCGGGCAATAGTTCGTTGAACTCAGGATGCTCCAGAAGCCAACGGACGGCGGGACCGCGGCAAATTTGCCAGTGGGCCAGATACTGCGGGTGATTAGTTCGGCCAAGATCCTGGCTCTCGCCGCTGTCATGACGAAGCCAGCTTGGCCTAGCTCTAGAGGCGACAGAGAATGCTTCCAGAATAGGGCTACGCGTGATGTCGAGCAGGTCCCGCGCCTTGCCGTTGTGGATCTCCACGAACCGGATGAACTGATGGAGGTCGGAGAAATCGGCCGTCAGCCAGCCTGACCAGTACGCCCGCCCATTCTGATCTCCATAGGCACGCCGGAAGATTTCCTCCGTCGCTTCCAGCCTCGCATGGACGCAGCGCTCGATGAGAAGGGTCACCACCACACGGCGATCCGGGGCGCTCAAGATGCTGGCGGCGCTGGCATCCTCGAGGATCTCCGCCATCAGGCCGGCATCCGCAGGCTCAGGAGGCTCGGCCATGCGCACCTCCTACAATTAGCGCCCACGCATCCATCAGCTCGCGCCGCTTCTGGAAGAGATCACCGCGCCGATAGGCTGCCTCGACCCGGTTCTCGATGATGTGGGCGAGCGCCATCTCCACCATCTCGTTCGGGAAGTGTGTCGTCTCAGCCGCCCAATCGCGGAACGTCGACCGGAAGCCGTGAACGGTTAGATCCGGCCGATTCATGCGCTTCAGCAACTCCAGCATCGCCATGTTGGAGAGTGACCTGCCGCGCTTACCGCCGGGGAAGACGTGCCGGTCTCCGAGCACCTTGAAGCCTTCGAGGATCTCTACGGCCCGATCACACAAAGGCACCCGGTGCTCGCGACCGCCCTTCATCCGCCCGGCCGGCACGGTCCACGTTCGCTCGGCGAGGTCGATCTCGTCCCAGGTCGCGCCGATCACCTCGCCTGTGCGCGCAGCCGTCAGGATCGTGAATTCCAGAGCGAGCGGCGACGTGCCGGACTGCGCCCGCAAGCGGCCGACGAACTCGCTGATCTCGCGGAAGGGCAGGGCGGCGTGATGCTCGACGCGCTTAACCTTCGAGCGCTTCGGCAACAGGTTCTGCAGGTGCCCACGCCAGCGCGCCGGGTTCTCACCTTGCCGGTAGCCACGGGTAGCGGCCCAATCCAGCACCGACTCGATGCGTCCACGCACCCGCGTGGCCGTCTCCGTCTTACCGCCCCAGATCGGCTCGATCACCCGCATTACCAGCCCAGTATCGACTGCCTGAACGGGAAGGGCGCCGAACACGGGCGAGGCGTAGGTGGCGAGGGTGTTGCGCCATTGATCACTGTGTTTCGCATTGCGCCAGCCGGCCTTGTGCGCCTCAATATAAGCTTCCGCGCAGGCGTCGAAGGTGATGGTGTTGGCTGCGTCGAGTCGCGCGGTTGCGCGAGCCTTCTCACGGGCCTCTATCGGGTCGATCCCGTCTAGGCAGAGCTTCCGGCACTCGGTAGCCTTCTCACGCGCCTCGGCCAGCGTCAGGGTATGCAGCGAACCGAGGCCCATCGACCTCGCCCGGCCGTTCAGCATGAACCGGAAGATCCACGAGCGCGCCTCGGCGTTCGTGACCTGCAGGTAGAGTCCGCCGCCGTCGGCATAGAGGCCCGGGTCTCGGGTGCGGGAGACCTTCAGTGCGCTGAGCTGCCCTGGCGCTCGTCTCGACACGATACCTACAACGCTACCTACAAATAGGAGCCGGATTGTAGCGTGTCCGTGCGTGTACGGATAGACGGGCCAGGGGAGGGCGAGTGAAGAAAAACAACGCGTCACGGACAGTGGCGGACAGTCGAGGACAGTTTTTGGAAAGACCCCCTCTCCGCCACGTACTTGAATTTAATCGTTGATTTAACTGAGTCTTCTGACGGGGTTGCAGTAGCCGGCCCACGTTGCGCCCTACATTTCGAAACGGCTTGTACCGGATGTAGATGGACGATGTGCCCGCGCGCGAGGGCGAACCCGTTGCTCGCTATCATCACCAAGGCCGATTTCTTCGAGAGTCATTCTGATAGCGCAGCCGGGGCGAGGACCCATGCGGCAGCGGTCATGCTCGCTGCCGGACACATGACTATAGTGATTGGGAGTTCAGATCCGCCCACCGACAGTCAGCGTGAGAGGGCGAGTCGCATCCCGATGACCGGCTCGATCTTGCCCCAGAAGAACGCCGAGTACTGCTCCGCGCGATCGGCCGGGCCGGCGTAGCCAAGTTGGTCAGAGGCCGACCTCGGCGAGTTTTGGCTCGCGACTGCCGATGGTACGCTGATAGGCGAGCGCGAGATGCTCGCCGAGCGCGTCGGCCAGTATCTTCTCACATCGAGTATGGGTGGTGTCTCGTGACCTGACCGGCTGGCTTTGGACCGGGCTGATTGAGAGGATCAGCCAGGACCGAAGGCGTCGGACCTGCGGCGAGGTCAGAAGACGAGCGGGCAGCAGGTCGTGCTGAAGCTGCGCCAGATCGAGGTGCAGACGGCACAAGGCAAAAGCTTGGCGCTGGCGTGCGAGGAGGCGGAGATCTCTGAGCAGAGCGACTCACGCTGGCGCAAGGAGTACGGCGGCCTCCAAGTCGACCAAGCCAGGAAAATGAAGCAGTTGGAGCGCGAGAACGCTCGGTTACGGCGGCTCGTGGCGGACCTGTCTTTGGAAAAGCAGGTACTGGCGGACGTCGCCTCGGGAAACTTGTAGCCCCCGAGCGGCTCCGGCAGGCGGTCGATGGCATCCGGGAGAAGTACGGCCTCTTCCGAACGTCACGCCTGCCGGATCGTCGGCCTGCACCGGGGCACGCAGCCCTACGTGCCCACGCTACGTGCCCACACTGCCGGCCGACGCGGATGCGCTGACCCGCGCCATCATGGCCCTGGCGTCCGAGTACGGCGCGACAGATACCGCCGTTTCACCGCGCTGCTGCAGGCAAACGGCTGGCCGGTGGGCAAGGATCGGGTTCATCCTTCGAGAACCTCAGGACGAGGGCATCTGGCCTCGCGAGGGGCTGAAGGTCCCCCGGGAGCACCGGCCGCGCAGCCGTATCTGGCTGACCGACGGCTCATGCGTGCGACTGCGGCCGCTCCGCCGCAGCCATGTGGGGAGCTTCGACTTCGTGCAGGCGCAGACACATGACGGGCGCAGCTTGCGCGTCCTGACGCTGATCGATGAGCACAGTCGGACATGCCTGGCGCTGAAGGTGGCCCGACGCATCAACAGCGTAGGTGTGATCGAGACGCTGGCCGATGCGATGTGCCTGCACGGCCTCCCGGAGCACATCCGCTGCGATAACGGCCCCGAGCTGATCTCGAAGGCGCTGCGCAAATGGGTCGCCAAGACGGGGCCACAGATTCAGTACATCGCACCCGGCTCGCCGTGGGAGAGCGTGTACTGTGAGAGCTTCAACGGTAGGCTGCGCGACGAGTGCCTACGCCAAGAGATCTTCTGCTCGCTGAAGGAGGCGCAGATCGTGATTGGTCGATGACAATCTACCTACAACCGCGTCCGACCGCATTCGTCGATTGGCTATCGGCCACCTGCGCCTGTCAGCTTCCCAGATCTGGCCTTCCGGCTCTCCATGGCCGCCACCATGCAGTAGTCTCTCAATCGGCTCGGTCCAAAATACCGGTCAGGTCAAGGAGACACCCGAACCGAGGCTATGAAGATGGGGGCATATGCGGACGTTCCGCTGGCGACCCATGCCGGCCGCCCGGATCGCGGCCAAGCTTTCGCCCAAAGCGGTCATCTGCGACCGGCCGCGCACGGTCGGTAGGCATCGAAGTCGGCGGCGACTGTACCTGAGATTCCCTGTTCGAAGCAGTTCAACGCGGCGAACTCGTAAACTCGAGCAGTTTATGTCGCGAGCAACGTCGGTACTCTCGCCCCACGGCGAACGCAGCCGTCGCCGTGAGTGCGCTCATCGACCGGTCCCCTGCTGCATCCGCTGGCGGGGCTTCGAATGCCGTCGCTTGCTCACCCTGCCGAAGGGCAGGCGCAACGTTGCGATCACCGGATAGACGGCGGGAAGAACGACGAGCGTCAGCAGCGTCGCGGTGATCAGGCCGCCGATCACCACCGTGGCGAGCGGGCGCTGCACTTCCGCACCCGCGCTGGTCGAGAGCGCCATCGGCAGGAAGCCGAGCGCTGCGACAAGGGCCGTCATCATCACCGGGCGCAGGCGCCTCTCGGCCGCCCGGGTGGCCGCCTCCCGCGGGTCCAGGCCGGAAGCTTCGAGGTCGCGGATGGTGCTCGTCAGCACCACGCCGTTCAGGATCGCGATGCCGAAGGTCGCGATGAAGCCGATCGCCGCCGAGATCGAGAACGGCATGTCGCGCACAGAGAGGGCAAGGATGCCCCCCGTCGCGGCCATCGGCACGTTGAGGAAGATCAGCCCGGCGCGGCGGATGTCGCCGAACATCACGACGAGGAGGACGAGGATCCCCGCCAGCGCCGCCGGCACCACCACCGAGAGGCGGGCGGTAGCCTCCTGCAGGTTCTGGTACTGGCCGCTCCATTGCAGCGCGTAGCGGGGCGGCAGCTTGACCTGATCGGACACGGCCTTCTGCGCGGCGTCCACGAAGCTCTGCACGTCGCGGCCGCGGACGTTGGCCTGGATCGAGATCCGCCGCTGCAGCCGCTCGCGGCTGATCTGGGCCGGGCCGGAGGTGACCTCCACCGAGGCCACCATCGCGAGCGGCACCGTCATGGCGGGACCGGTCTCCTTGCGCGGCCGCCCCACCGGCAGGGCGCGGATGCGCTCGATGTCGCTGCGGTCGGCCGGGTCGAGCCGGACCACGATGTCGGTGATGGAATTGTCGTCGCCGTAGACCATGCCGGCGGGGCGCCCGCCGATGCTCTCGACCACGTCGAGCACGTCCGAGACGTTGATCCCGTAGCGGGCGGCCTTGACCCGGTCGACCCGGATCGAGAGCG
Source organism: Methylobacterium sp. 190mf (assembly GCF_900107945.1). Taxonomy (NCBI): domain Bacteria; kingdom Pseudomonadati; phylum Pseudomonadota; class Alphaproteobacteria; order Hyphomicrobiales; family Methylobacteriaceae; genus Methylobacterium; species Methylobacterium sp. 190mf. The sequence goes on from NZ_FNVI01000001.1 coordinate 152,447, forward strand.
CCGGCATCCCGGCCTGCGCCTCGGCCTTCACGTCCGCCGCGCCCTGAATGCCTGAGACCACCCGCACGATGGAATCGGCCGTGTCCTTCAGGACCTTCAGGTCGTCGCCGTAGAGGTTGATCGCGACGTCGCCGCGCACGCCCTCCAAGAGGTCGTCCATCCGCATCTGGATCGGCTGCGAGAAGCTGTAGGCGACGCCCGGCACCTCCTCCCGGAGGCGCTTATCGAAGGCCGCGACGAGCCCTTCCTGGCTGTCGGCGGTCCTCCAGGTCGAGGGGTCGGTCAGGGTGATGAAGCTGTCGGTCGATTCGACGCCCATCGGGTCGGTCGGGATCTCGGCGCTGCCGGTGAGGGAGACGATCCGCTTCACCTCGGGGAAGGATTTCAGCACCCGCTCGATGCGGGTCACGGTGGCGAGCGAGGCGTTCAGCGCGATGCCGGGCAGCTTCTCGGAGGTGATGACGATCGAGCCCTCCGACAGCTTCGGCAGGAACTCGCCCCCGAGCCGCGTGGCCATCGCGCAGGAGCCGGCGAACAGGGCGACCGTCGTGAGCACGGTGGCGAGCGCGTGCCGCTCGGCCCAGCGCAGCACCGGCGTGTAGACACCCCGCACCGCGTGGACGAGACGCGTCTCGCGCTCATTGACACCGCGCCCGGCGAGAAAGAGCGCCGCGAGCGCCGGCATCAGGATCAGGGTGACGACGAGCGACGAGGCGAGCGCCAGGATCACCGTGAGCGCCATCGGGGCGAACATCTTGCCGGCCACGCCTTCCAGCGCGAGGATCGGGACGTACACGATGATGATGATCGCCACCGCGAAGATCACCGGGCGGGCCACCTCGGCGGCGGCGTCGCGGATCACGTCGTGGGCCGGGCGGTCCGGGTGCTCGCCCCGGGCGCGGAGCACGTTCTCGATCATCACCACCGCGCCGTCGACGATCAGCCCGAAATCGATCGCCCCGAGGCTCATCAGATTGCCCGACAGGCCGAGCAGCCGCATCCCGGCAAACGCCATCAGCATCGAGAGCGGGATCGCGGCGGCGACGATCAGCCCTGCGCGCAGGTTGCCGAGCAGTAGGAGCAGCACCACGATCACCAGCACCGCCCCCTCGAGGAGGTTGTGCTCCACCGTGCGGATGGTGCGGTCCACCAGCGCGCTGCGGTCGTAGAACGGGACGATCTCGACCCCCGGCGGCAGTTGCTGGCGCAGGGCGGCGATCGTCTTCTTCACCTCCGCGACCACGGCGCTGGCATTCTCGCCGTAGCGCATCATCGCGATGCCGACGACGGTCTCGCCTTCCGCGTCGTGGGTGACGGCGCCGAGCCGGACCTTGGGGGCCTCCTGCACCGTGCCCAGCGTGCCGAGCGTCACCGGCACGCCGCCGGGGCCCGTCGCGACGACGATGTTCGCGATGTCCTCCGGGCCCTTGGCGAGGCCGAGGCCGCGGATCGTCTCCTGCTGGTCGTTGTGCTCGATGTAGGCGCCGCCCCGGGCGGCGTTGTTCTCAGCGAGCGCCGTGTAGACCTGGGCCAGCGTCACGCCGTAGCGGCGCAGCGCGTCCGCCGAGACGCGGACCTCCTCGGTCGGCATCTGGCCGCCGTAGATGTTCACGTCGGCGATTCCGGGGGTGAGCTTCAGCTTCGGCGCGATGGTCCATTGCAGGATGCGCTTGAGCTGCATCGGCGTGTAGGCGGGCCCGCGCAGCTCGAACTGGTAGATCTCGCCGAGCCCGGTCGCCATCGGACCCATCTGCGGATCGCCGACTCCGGCGGGCATCAGGCTCTTGGCCTGGGGCAGGCGCTGGAACACCTCCGCCCGCGCCGCTGTGACCGACACGGATTCGTCGAAGGTGACGTAGACCGCCGAGACGCCGGCCCGGGACGTCGAGCGGACGTTGGAGAGCCCCGGCGCACCGGCCATCGCGTTCTCGACAGGAAAGGTGACGAGCCGCTCGACCTCCAGGGGGCCGAGCCCCGGCGACAGGGTGAGGATCATCACCTGCTTCGGCGAGATGTCCGGCACCGCGTCGATCGAGAGACCTTCGAGGTTAGCGGCTCCGCCCGCCGCCGCGGCCAGCGCGATCATCAGCACGAGGAAGCGGCGGCGGACCAGGATGGCGAACCAGCTCTTCATCGCCGGCGCTCAATCCGTCGAGCCGAGAAGGCTGCGCAGCAGGATGGCCTTCAGGCCGAAGCTGCCCGCGGTCGCAACACTCTCACCCGCCGCCACGCCTCGGCGCACCTCCACCCAGTCGGTGCGCTGGATGCCCAGCGTCAGGGCCCGCCGCTCGAACCTGTCCGGGGCCGTGCGCACGAAGGCGATGGGGCCGGTGTCCGTCTGCTGCACGGCCGCCGCCGGGATGGTCACGCCGTCGCGACCGAGATCAGCCCCGACCGTCACCGAGACGAAAAGGTTGGCGCGCAGGAGATCCTGCGGGTTGTCGAGTTCGATCCGCGCCGGCGCCGTGTTCGTCACCGGATCGAGGGCGGCGTTGACCGAGCGGACATGGCCCTCGAAGGGCGGATGGCCGGGCACCGGGCTCTCCACCGAGACCGCATCCCCGGCCTTCACCCGGGAGATGTCGGCCCCGTAGAGGTTCGCCAGCACGACGACACGGGTGGGATCGGCCACCGTGAAGGCGTCGCGCCCGGTATCGACGACCTCGCCCAGGGTGATGCCGACGCTCGTCACCACGCCGGCAATCGGCGTGACCACGGCGCTGGTGCCCGGCGCGGCGCCCTCGGCCGGGGCGAGGCGCTGGTACTGCGCCCGGTACATCTCCGCGTTCGCCTGCGCAGATTTCACCGCCGCCTGTGCCTTGGCGAGATCGACCTGCCGCCGCTCGACCTCGGCTTGCGCCACGCCCCCGAATTTCAGCTGCTCCAGCCCACGCTTCACCTGGAGCGCCGCCACCGCCTCGGAGGCCCGCGCCTCGCCGAGGGCGGCTTCAGCCGCCTGAAGCCCGTTGCGGGCGTCGAGGAGGCCGGCGGCATCGAGGGTCGCGAGCGTCTGCCCCGCCGTCACCCGGTCCCCGGGCTGGACGGCGAGGCTCAGTACACGTCCCTGCGTGCGCGGCTTGAGATGCGTCACCCGCCGCTCGTCGAAGGCGACGGTGCCCGGCGCCCGCACCGGGAGCACGATCCGGCGGGTCTCCGCCGTGCCGAAGGCCAAGCCGATCCGCGTCTGCCCCGCCCCGTCGAGGGTGACGAGATCGGGGTTCGCCGGGGTGTCGTCGGAACGGTCCGCCTTCGCCTCGGGGACCGCGGGCGGGGCGAGGCCAAGGCCGGCGAGGAGTGGGCCGCGATAGGTCCAGCCCGCGAAGGCCACGGCGGCCAGCACCGCCAGGATGAGCAGCACTCGCGGCGCGCGGCTCCGGCTCACAATCGGAGTCGGCGCGGAGGCATCCCCGCGCCCGAAGCCATCGGTCTCGGATGCCTCCGAGACCTCCGCGGGGCGCGCGGACGCTTCGGTGTTCAGCGACATGGACAGGCAGCTTGCCGACCGGTCGGGCCGGACGCTCCGCGGATGAGGTTCATGCGTCGAAGCCGGTGGGGAGCACCTCGTCGCTGACGAAGCGCCCGGTCTCGACCTCGCGGATCACAACCTCGAAGCCCTCGCCGCGCCATTCCCGCAGTTGCTCGACGGAGACATAGGTGCGGGTCTCGACGTCGTAGAGCCGGCTCTGGGCGTAACGGTTGATGAGGCGGCGGGGCCGCCGCTTCCGGGGCATGTGTGGACTCCCTCAGCGGTGGGGGATCGCGGCGGATGCGGGGAAGCGGCGTAGCAGGAACAACATCGGAGGAGCCCGCTGAGGATCGCGCCCAGCCGAACAGGGCCCGAGGTGCGCGCTAGAGTCATTCTAATAAATTGGACGAAGCCGATGGGGCGCCACTAAATTCTGGTTCACAGTCGCTTCCTCGCGCAGACCGCAGGGCCGACATGCGACACACTGGCAACGCGGGAGGACCGGGTTCACGTGGCGAGGCTGCTGCTGATCGAGGACGACGGGGACACGGCCGGGGACGTGCGCGACGACCTGCGCGGGCGCGGCCACGAGGTCGCCTGGGCCGCGACCGGGCCGGACGGCGCTCGCTCGGCGCGGCAGGGCGGCTGGGACGCGATCATCCTCGACCGGATGCTGCCCGGCCAGGACGGGCTCGGCGTGCTGCAGGACCTGCGCCGGGACGGGGACCGGACACCGGCCCTCGTCCTCAGCGCGCTCGGCGACGTCGACGAGCGCATCCGCGGCCTCCGGGCTGGTGGCGACGACTACCTCGCCAAGCCCTTCGCGCTCGGCGAACTCGCCGCACGGATCGAGGCGTTGCTCCGCCGCCCGGTCGACACCCGCGAGACGCTGCTGCGGGTCGGAAGCCTGGAGATCGACCTGATCGCCGGGACGGGCCGGCGCGGCGCGCGCGACCTCGACCTCCTGCCTCGGGAACTCAAGCTCCTCGCCTATCTGATGCGCGCGCCCGGTCGGATCGTCACACGGGCGATGCTGTTCGAGGAGGTCTGGAACTACCGCTTTACTCCGAAATCGAACCTCATCGACGTCCATCTCGGCCGCCTGCGCCGCAAGCTTGAGGCGGCCGGGGAGGCGCCCCTGATCCAGAACGTCCGCGGCGTCGGTTTCACCCTCACGCCCGATGACTGACCTCCTGCGCTCGACCACCCTGCGGTGGGCGGTGGGGATCGCCCTGTGGTCGGTGCTTCTCGCCCTGACGATGTTCGCCTTCATCTACTGGCAGACGGCCTCCTACCTGCGGGAGGAACTCGCCGAGACCCTGCGGCTGGAAGTCCGCGCGGCCGCCGCCGACCCCGCCGCCACGGCGTTGCGGGTCGACACCTGGACCGCCATGGACCCGCATGCCCGGCACTATGGCGGCGACTTCGCTCCGGACGGCGTCCGGCGCGCGGGTAACCTCGATGCGATGCCGAAGGGGCTGCCGCGGGACGGGGATGCCTACCGGGTGAACGCCACGGTGGAGGTCGGGGGCCGCAGCCTCGCCGACGAGATCTGGGCCGCGGCCCTGGCGCTGCCCGGCGGCGGCACGGTGGTGATCGCCCACGACACCGACGACATCGACCGGGTGCGGGTCACGACGCTGCGGGCGCTCGGCCTCGGGCTACTGCCGATGCTGGCGCTCTCCGGGATCGGCGGCCTCGTCCTCGCCCGCCGGGGCCGCAGGCGGTTCGCCGCCACCGAGGTGGCGCTCGCCGAGGTGATGCGCGGCAACCTCGGCAAGCGCCTGCCGGTCGGAGGCCGGGGCGATGAGTTCGACCGCCTTGCCGCCAACGTGAACCGCATGCTCGACGAGATCGAGCAACTGATGGGCGAAGTCCGCAGCGTCGGCGATGCCGTCGCCCACGACCTGCGGACGCCGTTGACCCGCCTGCGGGCCCGGCTGGAACGCAGCCGGGCGCAGGCGCGAACGGTGGCGGAATTGCACGAGGCGATCGATCAGGGCCTCGCCTGGATCGACCAGACACTCGCGATGGTGACGGCCGTGCTTCGGATCGGCGCGATGGAGGAGGGCCGCCGGACCGCCTTCGCGCCGGTCGATCTCGGGGAGGTCGCCGCTGCGGCGGTCGACTTCTTCGAGCCCGAGGCTGAAGAGAGGGGCGTCCGGCTCGTCCTGTCGGCGGTGGGGCCTTTCACCGTCCACGGCGACCGGGACCTCTGCTTCGAGGCCCTGTCGAACCTCATCGACAACGCCGTGAAGTTCACGCCCCCCAGAGGGACCGTCCGGGTCGGGGTCGCCTGGACCGGCCAAGCGATCGAGGTGGCCGTGGAAGATACCGGCCCAGGCCTGCCGGCGAGCGAGCACGAGAAGGTCTTCCGCCGCTTCTACCGCGCCGAGATGTCCCGCCAGACCCCCGGCAACGGCCTTGGCCTCAGCCTGGTCGCCGCCATCGCCAAGATTCACGCCGCAAGCGTGAGTGTTCGCACGTCGGAAAAGGGTGGTTGCCGTTTCGCGATGACGTTCCCGAATTTGACCATCGAAGACCGCACGTCTTCTACTTATTGGACGGCTTCGAGAAAAGATCCGCTTGTCAATTTTTGAATGAATTTCTGGCCATGCCCGCTAAATGATCTGCCAATGGGCTCGCGTATCAAGAAATGTCGCGGCACGTCTGCTTCCATGTCTATGCCAGTCGAAAGCGGGCCGTTTCAGATCCACCCATCTTGGACGTTCAGAAGAGCGCGTCGTGGTGGTGACCTGGCCGGTCACTAGGTCGAGCGGGGCGCGTTCGTGCCGGTCCTGCAGAGCTTCGCCACTGAGCGCTCTGTGTTCACGGCGCTGTGGCCGGAGAGCCGACGCGGCGATCCAAACGTGAAGGCTTTCCCGGCATTCCTCGGTGGTATGCTCCCATCCCCGACACCTTGGGACAAGCTGTTCGAAGGTGCGGCGAGGGCGTGAGCGGTCCCCGTGGAGATGTCCGCTTCGGGACATCCGCCGGTCGGAAGCAGATGGGCAGGAAGCCACCCGAAACAGTCTGGCAGATAGTCAGCAGAGCTTCCCAGAAACGGCCGTTCGCCGATCCGGCGCTCCGATCGTGTGCGTCCCGGGCGGCGAACTCTACGACCGAACGTGCTCCCACACCTTGGAGATGACGACCGATCCCTCGCCGACCGAGGCTGCGACCCGCTTGACGGAGCTGGCGCGGACGTCGCCGACCGCGAAGATTCCCGGATGCGACGTCGCGTAAGGCGAATGCGCGCCGATCGCGTCTCCGGTCAGGACGAAGCCGTGTCCATCGAGCTCGACGAGCCCCGAGAGCCAGCCGGTATTGGGGGCGGCGCCCACCATGACGAACACGGCGCAGGTCGAGATCCTGCGCGTCGCTCCGTCGGCGCCGGTGCGGATCGTCACCGCGTCGAGATGGTCGTCGCTGTGCAGGTCGGTGACTTCGGCCCCGTACTCGATCGTGATCGCCGGGTCTGCCTCGAGCCGGCTCGACAGGTACCTCGACATGGAGGTGGCGAGCGATTGCCCGCGCACCAGGAGGCGAACGTGTCGCGCTGAGCGGCTGAGATACATCGCAGCTTGGCCCGCCGAGTTGCCGCCGCCAATAATGATTGCCTCGGCATTCCGGCAGTAGCGCGCCTCGATCTCCGTCGCAGCGTAGTAGATGCCGGCGCCCTCGAACGCTTCGAGGCGGTCGATCGGCAACCTTCGGTACTGGACGCCGGTCGCGACGACGACGGCCTGTCCCCGAACGCGCCGGCCGTTGTCAAACGTCGCACAGAACGATCCGTCCTCGAGCCGCTCCAACTTCGCCACCCGTCGCGGCATCGCGAAGCGAGTGCCAAACTTCATCGCCTGGATCTCGCCGCGCCAGACGAGGTCGGCGCCCGAGATCCCGGTCGGGAAGCCCATGTAGTTCTCGATCCGGCTCGATGTGCCGGCCTGACCGCCGATCGCCACATCCTCGATGACCAACGCGCGCAGCCCCTCCGCACCCGCATAGACGCCCGCTGCCACCCCGGCCGGCCCGCCGCCCACGATGAGGACGTCGAAGGCCTCGTCGTCGACGAGGTTGTAGTCGAGGCCGAGCAGCCGCGCGACCTTGGCGGGCGTCGGCTCGGTCACGACCACGTCCCGGCCGAAGATGACCGCCGGTCGGTTTGCCGAGATCGAGCAGGCCGTTGCGACGCTTGCCGCCTCCGGGCTGCCCAACGGATAGGTCCTGTAAGGAAGCCGGTTGCGGCTCGCGAACTCGGCGATCCGCCGTACGCTCCGGTCGTCGTCCTCGCCGATGAGCACGAGCGTGCCGTCGTGCGAGTCGAGCTGCCGCCGCCGCCGTGCGGCGAGGACTGTGATGATGATGTCCGACATCTCCGGGATCTCGGACATCAGTCGCAGCATCTCGGGGCGCGGCACCTCGGTGACGACCGTATCTGCGCTCGCCCGCATGGGCATCGACCAAACGCCGCCGTTCAGGAACGAGATTTCGCCCATGAACTGGGTCGGACCGAGGGTGGATGGGAGATGGCGCTCGTCCGTAAAGGGATTCACGACTTCGATCTCGCCGGCCTCGACATACACGAAGCGATCGGCTGGCTCACCGGCACGAACGAGAAAGGCGCCTGCGGAGTAGTGCTTCTCGGCCCCGATCGCCCGCAATGCGGCGACATGCGATGCAGCGAGGGGTATGCGCTGCATCTCCCGCAGGTCACGGCCGATCGTTTCCAAGGGTCGCTCCCGTCGTAGGCCATCCGCTGCGGCGCAGCATCGATGGCTCGGCCGCTACAGGCAAGACCCTCGATGTTTGATCCCGCGGTGTGGTGGTACGGTCGATCGTCATGCTGCGAGAGATGCCCCGCCGACAGTCCAGAAGTGGCGAACGCGGCAGACGACAGGTGATGCCGCTATGGGGTCGAAGCAGCCCCGTTCGACGGTTCTGACCCCAGCGGAGGAGGTCATCATCGTCGCCTTCCGCCGGCACACCCTGCTGCCGCTGGACGACTGCCTCTACGGCCTACAGCCCACGATCCCGCACCTGACCCGCTCGTCGCTGCACCGCTGCCTGGAGCGGCACGGCATCAGTCGCCTACCAGAAGGAAGGCGACAAGCCCAAGAAGAAGCGCTTCGCCGATCATCCCACGGCTACATGCACATCGATATCGCCGAGGTCAGGACAGAAGAAGGCAAACTTGACCTGTTTGTGGCCATCGACCGAACCTCGAAGCTGGCTTTCGCCAAGCTGGAAGCAGAAGCGAACCGCTACACGGCATCGGGCGTCCTGCGCGCGCTGACGAGACGGAGGGACATGGGTTGCCGCTGCGAAAGCGCAGCGATCCTGCTACCCTGCGCACAGCCGTCGCCGCTCGGTGGCGCACCTCAGCGCGAGGCAAGTCGATCATGCATAGCGCGGCGATCAGGTGGCTCGTTGTCGCGCTCGCGGGCTTCGTGAGCACCGAAGCTGTCGCCCGGCGTTCTCGAGCGAGCAACCCCGCCCCGCGCGGCGCGACTGCGTTCTCCCCCTTCGCCTTCCCGCGGCCGCCCAATACCGCGCCGCGTCCCGCCGGCGACGGGATCATCCACTGGAACACGCCGAACAAGGACGGCAACCTCGGCGGACCCGGAACAGGGGGAGGGGGCGGCGGTGGAGGCTGACCCCGCTCAGCTTCGCCATCGGGCGCCCGTGGTCCCGCACCCCGTCGCGGAACGGGCGTCTCGGGAGCAGTGGCGGCAACCCTGAGGCAGGGACGCCTGTCAGACCGCACTCAGGCCCATCAGCACGACGGCCATTTGCCAGCCGACCACCATCATCGCGGCGATCCACACCACCGTCGCCACGCCGCCTGCGACCATGATCATCGTGAGGAAGCGATCCATCCAGGGACGCATGGATTGATCCTGAACCGACACTGTCTCGATGTGAGCCATGATTCACCGTCGCATCAGCCTACCGAGGCGATGTCCGCAAGCTTGGTTCCTGCGGCGGAGCACATAGCCCGCCCGCCAGTCAGGCATACAGGAGGTAGAGCACGGTCGCCGGAGCGATCACGACATTGGCTGCGCCGAGGCACACGAGAATCGTCACGGCTGTCGCATGGAGGTTCGGCCTGTCCTTGAACATCCATTCCGCAGGGAATGCGAGTACTGTGATCGGCAGCATGCAGAGGACGATCGAGATCCACAGCAGTGCGCCCGGCACGAAAATCAGGAGACCGATCCGGCTTCTGGGCAACCACTCCGTCCGTTGATCGCGTGCAAGGATGGCTTCCGACATCTGACGCGCCGCCCCCTCTTCCAGATGGCTAATGCAACTAAAAGTGGTATGTGTCGGATTAGCGTCACCTCAACGGGAAATCCCCCCGGCGCCTCGGGTTCGGATTACGCAGAACCTGAGCAGCACCCGCCGTTGGGTTGCCCACCTGCCGATGGGCCTGTGAACACAGCAGGATGGCGGCGCCCGACAGGGTGACCGGTAACGCGTTCTAGCCTCAGCGGCGGCGTGCGACCCTCGCCGCGACCCAAGGTGAGGCGGGCGCGGGTCTCGGAAGCGCATCTCCGACCTCGAACCTCGCCACCTCATGGTCCGTGCCGCCCCCGGACCTGCTCTGAAGCGGGCTGTGGACCTCCTCAACACGGAGAACGCCCGATACCCGAAGACCGAAGACACGGAAGACCCGCGGAGGCCGCCTACGCTGCTGGGCGCGAGGCCCGCGTCGGTGCTGAGCGGCAGACCGCTCCTTCAGCCTGTTCCGAGATGCGGCAGGGCTTGGCTGACGTCCCGGCGGTCGGCCTCTCGCGAAGGACCGCGATGAGAGCGATGTCGCGAAGTGGGAGACCGGAATCCGAGCGCTCCGGCCGGCGCAGGTCGATCCTGCCAGCCTCATGCAACAATCGGAGCAATCCTGGCGACATCCAGCTTGACCATAAGGCCGCCTCGGAACAGCCGAGCTGACGAGGCCACGATGACCAAGCCGATCACCCTGACGAACCGTCTCGTCGACGCCGTCGTGACGGCCGCCATGGCGTTCAGTCTCGTCGTGCACGCCCAGGTCATGATCCTGCCGCCGCACTTCGTGTGACGGACGATCGAACGTGGAGGATGCCGAATTGTCTCACCCGCTGTCGCGCGCGTGAGAAGGGGCCGTCGGCCCCGGCTCGGCAGTGCCGAGCAGCTGATCCCTCGCGAACCCAGCAGTTTGCCACATTGAACCATCACCGTTTCATGCACGTATGCGTTGTATATGGAACTTGGAGGTTGTGATGCAGGCATCCGAATGCTGCATCATCCGGGTATCTATCGCCGCGAGCCTCGGCTGGCTCATCGCGATTACCCTGATGTGGAAGCATGGCGTGCTGGCCGCGCTGATCGTCAGCCCCTTGTTCGGGACCGCGGCGGCGATCGCCGCCATGACCCTGTTCTGGTTCGTGAGCCTGTTCGTCTCCTGCGAACCCATCGGGCCGCGGGCGTCTGACACCAACCGGTAGCAGGATCGGAGAAGGTCGCAGCGCCGAGCCATGTGCACCGGGATCGGCACGGCGCCGGCCGGCGCCCGATCGGAGCCGGGCGCGTCGGGGCGAGTCAGGTCCGCATCCTGCGGGGAGCAGGCGCAGCTGCTAAGACGTGGCCATGAAGCGGAGACCGCCTGACCGACTCACGACGATCGCGATTCTCGCGGTCACCGCCGCGCTCGCAGCCGTGCTCGTTGTGAGGCTTCGTGACCCCTCGCCTCCGCACCGTGGCCCCCTGCCCAGTGCGTCCGCCGCCAGGCGATGATGCTCCACAGCCCGCGTTGAACAACTGCAGCGGGTAGAAGCGGAATGGCTTCTCGCATGCGCGCCGCCCGCGAAGGCGGACGTGCGTTGGCCGGTGCTTCCCCGTGCTCGGACCGGCGTTTCGCCGAGCGCGACACAGTCGGTCCTGTTGGGATCAGCTCCGCGATCTCGGCAGGTTCCGTGACCGTCCATGCGGGCGACCGGGTGGATCTCACTTTTCCCGGAACGCCCGCCGGGCTTGATCGACGAGCGGCTTGGTGAGGTAGGACAGAACCGTTCGGTCAGCCGTTCGGATGAAGGCCTCCACGGGCATGCCGGGCATCAACTTGGCCCCGTCCAGTCTCTTCATCTCCTCCTTCGTCACGCCCAGACGGACGAGGTAGTAGAAGCTGCCGGTCCGCTTGTCCTCGCTCACATCGGCCGCGATCCGGGTCACGCGCGCGTTGAGCTCGGGTGTCGTCCGCTGGTCGAAGCTCGGGAAGCGCAACCCCGCGGCCTGACCGGTCTGCAACCGGTCGATGTCCTGCGGCGCCACACGTACCTCGGCGACGAGGGAATCCGCGGTCGGCACGATCAGCATGATCGGCTCACCCGGGGAGATCACACCGCCGCGGGTGTGGACCGCGAGTTCGTGCACGTAGCCGGTCTGCGGCGCGCGGATCTCGATGCGCTGCAGCTGGTCGAAGGCCGTGATCCGCTGCTCGGTCAGCGTCGCCGCCTTGGCGCGGTTCTCGGCGAGCTCCTTCGCGACGTCGCTGCGGAGATTCTGCTCGAGCTGGATGATCTGCAGCTCGGTCTCCGAGACCTTGCCCTTGATCTGCGCGATGTTGGCGACGAGGACGCCGCGCTCGCCTTTCAGGCGGGACATGTCGCGCTGAAGGCTCGTGAGCCGGGTCAGCTGGATGAGGTTCTTCCGCCAGAGATCCTCGACACCCTCGTACTCCCGCCCGATGATCGCGGTCTCCTGCTCCTTCGCGGCGGCTTGCTCGGACAGGCCTTTGATCTCCTCGTTCAGCTGCCCGACCCGCTCGCGGAGCTGCGCCTTCTGGCCCTGGAGCGCGTCCTGTCGGAAGCGGAACAGCTTGCGCTCGCCGTCGACGATCCGGGCCACATCCGGTCCGGCTCCCTCGAGCTCGGGGGCGATGGCGAGGCTCGCGCGGCCGTCGCGTTCGGCCTCCAGCCGGGCGTTGCGCGCCGCGATCTCCCACAGGCTCTTGGTGACGCTGTCGTAGGTGGCCTTGGCGGTGGTCGCGTCCAGGCGGACCAGCAGGTCGCCCGCCTGGACGCGCGCGCCCTCCTGAACCGGCAGCTCGGCGACGACGCCGCCGGTCGGATGCTGGACCTTCTTGATGTTGCTCTCGACCACCAGCGAGCCCGTGGCGATGATGGCGCCGGACAATTCCGTCGCCGCCGTCCAGGCCCCCGCGCCCGTGGCGACCACGATCACGGCGGCGACGCCGGCGACGTGCCGCCGCAGGGAGCGGCGCGTCTCGTATGTCGGATCCGTAACCGGCCCGTCAGGCGTGCGATCCGTCGTCATGCGACCCTCGTGGGCGTCTGCCGCGTCAGGGCGTTCAGCTTCGACAGAACTTCGTCGCGCGGGCCGTGCAGCTGCACGCGCCCGTCCCCGAGGACCAGGATGCGATCGACCGCCGCCAGGGCGCTCGGCCGGTGCGCGATCACCACGACGATGCCGCCGCGGGCGCGCACGCCCTGCACGGCGGCGGACAGGGCGCGATCGCCGTCGACGTCGAGATTCGAGTTCGGCTCGTCGAGGACCACGAGGAACGGATCGCCGTACAGCGCCCGCGCGAGCGCGATCCGCTGCCGCTGACCGCCGGAGAGGCCCAGGCCGCCGGAACCGACGCGGGCGTCGTAGCCGCCCGGCAGCCGGAGCACGACCTCGTGCACGCCGGCGGCCCGGGCGGCCGCCAGCAGGGCCTCGGGGTTGGGCTCGGGATCGAACCGCGTGATGTTCTCGGTGATCGTGCCGTCGAACATCTCGATGTCCTGCGGGAGGTAGCCGACCGCGCGCCCGAGGGCATCGGGATCCCACTGGTCGATCGCGGCGCCGTCGAGGCGGATCACGCCGCGGTTCGGGCGCGCCAGTCCGACGAGGGCACGGGCGAAGGTGGATTTGCCGGAGCCGCTGGCCCCGATCACCCCGAGGGCGCTTCCGGGCGCGAGGGCGACGTTGACGTCGTGGAGCACCAGGGTGTCGGTGCCGGGCGCCGCGATCGACAGGGCCGTCACGCGCACGCTCTCCCGCGGCGCCGGGAGCGGCGTGAGGGCGGCGGGCTCCCGCCGGGGCAGGAACGCGACGAGGCGGCCCCAGGCCTGCCGGGCGCCCGAGAACGACTTCCAGTTGGCGATCGCCAGGTCGACCGGGGCGAGGGCGCGCGCGGACAGGATCGTGGCGGCCAGCATCACGCCGGCCGTCGCCTCCTCGCGCACCACGAGGAAGGCGCCCAGACCGAGGATGCCGGATTGCAGCACCGTGCGCAGCAGGCGCGCCGTCGTGCCGAAGCCGATGGCCAGGTCGTTCCCGTACGCCGCGACGTCGAGGTTCCGCCGGGCCCGGACCCGCCAGAGTTCCGCGATCCGGGACCGCATCCCGAGCGCCGAGAGTAGCGGTGCCGTCCGGTGCGCCATGTCGGTGAAGGACCGGCGCTCACCGGCCGTGCGGACGGCCTCCTGGGTGGACGCGGACGAGGCCCAGTCCGTGAGGATCGTCAGCACGCACAGGAACAGGGCGCCCCCGGCCACCGCCGCGCCGAGCCAGGGATGGAACAGGAAGCAGACCGCGACGTAGAGCGGCACCCAGGGCAGGTCGAAGAAGGCGCTGACCGCCATGCTCGACACGAAGCCGCGGACGGTGTCGAGATCGCGCAGGGCCTGGGGCCCGTCATCGCTGCGCGGCATCTCGGCGCCGCGGACCAGCAGCGTCCGGAAGATCCGCGGACCGAGGCGCTCGTCGACGAGGCGCGCGAAGCGCGCCAGGATCCGGGCACGGAAGATCTCGAAGACGCTCTGGATCACGAGCAGCATCAGCGTGATGCCGGCGAGGCCGACGAGCGTCGCGATGCTCCGGCTCGGCAGCACCCGGTCGTAGACCTGCAGCATGAAGATCGGGGCCGTGAGCATCAGCAGATTGATCAGACCGCTGACGATCATCACGGTGATCAGGCACGTGCGCCCGGCCCTGACGGCGGACCAGAACTCGCGGCGCTTCGCGACACGCAACACGCGTTCATCGGTCACAGGTCTATCCCTCGGCTTGGCACGTCAGCGGAGCGGTTCGGGCCGACGCGAGTCGGGCCCCGGCGTCGCGGAAGCCCCCGCCGCGTCGGCGGCGGGGGCCGCGTTTCACAGGCCGAGCAGGTGCAGGCCGGTCGTGGCCGTGTGGGGGGTCGGGTCCGTGTGCTGGACCTCGGTGTGGCCGCCGAGATCGATCGTGGCGACGCCGAGATCGACGCTCACGCCCTGGGAGGCGCCCGCCTCGGCCGGCGCGGCGGAGGTCCCCGACACCGCGTCCACGAGGTGGCCGACGAGGGAGTCGGCACCGCCGCCCGTCTGCGGCAGGTGGATGCTGTCGCCGCTGAGCAGGTTCGCCGTGGCCAGACTCGGCTGATCGGCGCTCACCGCGACCGCGCTCACGTCGACGGTGTGGGCCGGATCGGCGGCGGGCGTGAGCACGGCGACGTCCGCCACCGGCGTCGGGGTCGTCGGGCCCGCCGACACGTCGATCAACGGGTGCGTCTCGGCTCCCGGCTCGCCCGACGTGCCGCCGGTGAGCGTGCCGAGCAGGTTGCCGACGGCGCTCCCCGCCCCACCGGTCTCGCCCCCGCCCAGGACCGTGGTCACGGTCGCGACGACGCCGTCGACCGGGGAGCCCGCCTGGTGGCCGTCCCCGCCGGCCGCGGGAAGGATCCCCGCCACCGAGCCCACGACGCCGCCGGCCGCCTCCGTCACGGACCCGAGATCGCTCGCGACCTGCGCCACCGCGGGGCCTCCGTCGCCGTTCAGGACCGCCCCCGGCAGGTTGACGACATCGGTCACGAGGTTGCTCGACTCGCCGAGTTCCCCCAGGCCGACCGTGGTTCCGAGGTTGATCACGGCGTGGAGCGGGTCGTTCAGGGCCGGCACGTCGTGGCCGACCTGTTCCAGGGCCGCGTGGACGCCGTCGATCAGCGTATTGGCGACGTCTCCGACCGGCTGCAGCGGCGCGTTCGTCCCGAGCAGCTCGCCGGCCGCGCCGGAACCCGGGCCTCCGTTCAAGCCGCCCAGCAGACCGTCGAGGGCGCCGGCACCCTGGTCCCCCGTCAGGCCGCCGAGGGCGGAGGTGACCGGTGCCAGGAGACCGCCGCCCGGCAGGCCGGATCCGAGACCGCCGCCAGCCGAGTCGAGGAGGCCGGTCGCCGAGCCGACGACGCCGCCCAGCGCGCCCGCCACGTGCCCGAGGTCGTCGACGACCTGCGCCACGCCTCCGGACGCGTTCCCGGTCAGGATCGCGCCGGGCAGGTTGATGGTGTCGGTGAGCAGGTTGTGGCTGTCGCCGAGTTCCCCCAGTCCGACCGTGTTGCCCAGCGCGATCACCGCGTGGAGCGGGTCGTTGAGGAGCGGCACGTCGTGTCCGACCTGCTCCAGCGCCCCGTGGACGGTGTCGATCAGCGTGTTGGCGACAGCGCCCACCGGCTGCAGCGGCGCGTTCGGCCCGAGCAGGGCGCCGGTTCCGTCCGGTGCGCCGCCGGTCACGGTGCCGAGCAGGCCATCCACCGCGGCGGTGACGGGGGTGAGGAGACTGCCCGCGCCCGGCGCGCCCGCTCCCCCCAGGTCGCCGACGATGCCGGTGACGCTGCCGAGCAATCCGCCGGCCGCGCCGGCCACCGCGCCGACATCGCCGAGAATCGGCGACAATGCGCCGAGCCCCTGGCCGCCCAGCAGGGCACCGGGCAGGGCCGCGGCGTCGGTCAGCAGGTTTCCGCCCTCGCCCAGATGGCCGAGTCCGAGGGTCTCGCCCAGATTGGTCAGGCCGTGGACAGCGCCGTTCAGCAGCGGGATCTCGTGCCCGAGGTTCTCGAGGGTCATGTGGACGTCGAGGACGGCGGTGTTCGCGAGATTCGCGGCCGGGGCGAGAAGGCCGCCCGACGCGAGCAGCCCGCCGGCCGTCGCGGCCCCGGTGACGGAGGTGATCAGCGTGTCGGTCGCTTCGAGGACGGAACCGAGATCCGCGAGGACCGGCGTGGCCGAGGCGAGGCCGCCGCCGGTGAGGAGCGAACCCGGCACGGCGAGCGTGTCCGTCAGGAGGTTGCCCACCGCGCCGACGTGACCGAGGCCGACCGTCTCGCCGAGGCCGGTGAGGCCGTGGATCGGCGCGTTGAGCACCGGGACCTGATGGCCGACATCCTCCAGCGTCGTGTGCAGGTCGAGGACGGCTTGGTTGAGAATCCCCACCGCCGGCGCGAGCGTACCGCCGGAGCCGAAAAGTCCGTTGCCGGCCACGGGCAGGGCCGTGACGGTATTCAGCAAGGTTCCGGCAGCCTCGGCGACCTGCCCGGCATCGTTCAACACCGGGACGACGCTGCCGGCCTCGGTCGGGTTGGCGACGGCGCCGGTCAGGTCCGTGATCAGGTTGCCGGCCTCGCCGATATGACCGAGCCCGACCGTCTCACCGAGATTGGTCAGACCGTGGAGCGGGCCGTTCAGCGCCGCGACCTGATGACCCGCGTTCTCGAGCTGCGCATGGGTGTCGAGGACGATCTGGTTCGCGGTATCGGCCAGCGCGCCGGGAAGCAGTGATCCGCCCTCGTCCGTCGCACCGACGTCGACGGCACTCTCGATGAGCGAGGTAATCGGACCGAGACTCGTCAATTGGCCGGTCGATAGTGCGGTGGAGGACAGCAGCGCGCTGGACCCGACCAGCCATTCGAGCGAGCGTGACGACGGGTTGAGTGCGGCGAGAGGGGACGACAACATGGGCACCTCCGGTTTTGATGCGTAACCGGCAGTACAATTATGGGTTGCAGTCCCGAGCGTCGGTAAAGAATACCGAGCCGGCGGCCTGCCGTTGCTGCGTGCGGCCTGTCACGACACCGCCGAGGGAGGAGGTCCAACCGCGTCGGGCTTCGGTCCCGGACCACGATATTCGTCGCAGCGATGACATGCTCAACTATCATTCGTAGTAATATTGCGTATATAAAATCAGCTGAGGAAATCGATGTCCGTTATAAATCGATAATCGCGCTGAATGACGGGGAATATATAGATAAATATTCGCTTTCGATCGGCTCCTCCGTATCGATCCGCACGCTTCGACGGCGGCATCCCGCGCGTCGTGCCATCGACCAGACGGTGACCGGCAATCATCGTCGTAACCAATTCGCCCTGTTTTCCGATGCAGCTTATGATTGTATCGTGCGGCGCGGCCACTTCAGTGCGTGGCGCGAAGGGGCAGGTGATCCGTGGCCATTGATCCGAGGAATCTCGCCCAGACGGCGACACTCACCTACAGCCAGGACTTCGACACGCTGCCGCTCTGGGACGGCACTTCGGGTCTCGACACGTCCGGCGGCCCGCAGTGGAGCATCCACGTCACGTCGACCGGGACGCGGCCCTTCAATCAGGAGCAGCAATGGTATGTCCGCGCCGATCAACCCGACGGCAGCGCGCTCCCGAACCCGTTCCGCGTCCACGACGGCATCCTCACCATCACCGCCGCGCCGTCTGATCCGTCTCTGCTCCAGGACCTTGGGGATCAGCCCTACACGTCGGGAATGGTCAATACCTTCCACAGTTTCAGCCAGACCTATGGCTACTTCGAGATGCGGGCCGAGTTGCCCGCCGGTCAGGGCTTCTGGCCGGCGTTCTGGCTGCTCCCGGCGGACGGTTCCTGGCCGCCCGAGATCGACGTGATGGAGATGCTCGGGCACGATCCCGACACGCTCTACACCACGGTGCACAGCTTGGCGCCCGGCCAGACACCCGGCAACCACACCATGAGCCAGGGGATCTCCGCAGTCGCCGACATGAGCGGCGGCTACCACACCTACGGTGTTGACTGGCAACCGGACACGCTGACCTTCTACTTCGACGGACAGGAGATCTATCGTACGCCGACGCCTGCCGGTCTGGACAAACCCATGTACATGATCGCGAATCTCGCCGTCGGCGGCTCGTGGCCGGGCGACGCCGACGCGTCGACGCCATTTCCCGCGCAGATGAATATTGACTACATGCGGGCTTATCAGGCCAGTCCGGACGCCGCGGCGCTTGAGCCGGTATTTCACTTCTATGACGCCGTCTCAGGACGGCATTTCTACACGGCAAGCGCTGCAGAACGCGCGCAGCTTGAGAGCACCCCGTCGGGCTACGCCTATCAGGGCGTTGGCTGGGCCGCGCCAGTGTCGTCGTCTGCCACGGCTGACGTCTTTCGATTCACCAATCCGACGACCGGCGATCACTTCTACACGACCAGCACCGCGGAGCGCGACGGGCTCCTCTCGGACGGTTCCGGCTACAACTATGACGGTGTTGCGTTCGACGCTTACGCGAGTTCGACCGCCGCGGGATCGCATGCGTTGACCGTCGAGCGGTTCGTCAACACCGTGAGCGGACGGCACTACTACGCTTCCAGCGCCGATGAGATCAGCTACATCGAGCAAGGTCACGCCGGGAGCGGCTGGATTGATGAGGGTCATGCCTTCACGTTGCATGCTCCGACTGCGAACATGTTTGGCATGTAATGGCCCTTCCGGAAGACCTGCTCCGAAGCAGCCAGTCCCTCTTCTCGTCGCGACCGGGCCGCTTCAGCCGACATCCACGGCAGGCTCACCGCCCGTCGGCACGGGCGGTTCGGTCCCTCGACGGCTCCACCAGGGTCGCGTTCTCGGCGCCCGTTCGCCCACCCTGAGGCTCGCAGGCCGCGGTGCGGTGACAGGGCCGCGGTCAGAAGCTGTACCCGACGCGCAACCGCATCTGATGGCGGTCGAAGCTCGACAGGTCGAGCGGTCCGGGCTCGCCCATCGCCTGCCCGGCGACCTGGAAGCTCCAGGTGAACGAGGCCCAGGCCTGGGGTGACAGGGTCGTGTAGGCGGTCGGTCCGAGATACACGGCCTCGCCCGCGAACCGGTCGAGCGCCAAGCCGTCGTAGGTCCGGGCATAGCGTGCCTCGCCGCCGAGGAAGAGGCCGGGCCGGACGCAGTAGGCCAGCGCCCCCGCCACCTCGATCCCCGATCCGCGCACGGGCGCGTCCATCACGGTCAGCCGCGTCGTCGAGAGCGCGAAGCCGACATTGACGGCGGCGATCAGCTTGCCGGGGATGATCTCGCGATCCGCCAGCAGGCCGATCTCGGTGGCGAAGCTGCGCGCCGGCACGCCCGTCCCGCTGTCGACGGTTCCGTAGCCCGGCACGATGTTGAGGGTCAGGCCGAGGGGGGCCGTCCGGCGATCCATCAGGCGCACCCGGGTCTCGAGGAAGCCGCCGTTGAAGCCGCCCGTGGTCCGGGCCGGGGTGCCCGGCGCGCCGATGTCGTAGGCGTTGAAGGTGACGCCCGGGGCCAGGCGGAAATCGTTGGTCAGCGGCACCTTCAGGGCCAGGGAACTGTCCACGGTCAGGAAGCGGGCGACGCGCCGGCCGAGTCGCCCGCTCGTCTCCCATTCCAGCTCCGCCTCCCCGGGAACGCCGAGGTCGCTCCCCTCGGTGAAGCCGAACAGATGCTCGCTGTCGAGGTCGCCCGGCGTCAGGTTCTCGGCGGCTGTGGGCAGGGACTGGGCCAGTGCCGGCCCGAGCGCTGCGGCCATCCAGAGCCCCGCGGCCAACCCGAGCGCCGCGGCGAGGCCGCACAGGACCGATCCTAGAGCCGAGAGGCGACGCGGAGCGCCGGTGTGCGTCATAGCCCTGACCCATCATTATAGCTAATGCTATATCTAATAGGGTGGGCGATGTAAGGCCGTCAACGGTCGAGCATGCCGGACGCGTGGTCTCCGGAGGTCCGGTCGCGGATCCGGCGCCGCGCGTCGGAGGGAACGGCGTCGCGCGGTGACGGCGGCGCGGGGCGGAACCGCGCCGCGTCCGCGCTCCGGCTCACGCCGGTCCGGTCTCGGGGGTTGTCCCGGCCGGGGGCGGGGACGCGACAGGCCCGGGCTGCCCCCGGCGCGCGCGGCGCTCCTCGATCCGCTGCAGGATCACGTAGAAGGACGGCACGAACAGCACCGCCAGGCAGGTCGAGGCGAGCATGCCGCTGAACACCGTGATGCCGATCGACTTGCGCGCCGCGGCCCCGGCCCCGGAGGCGGTGACGAGCGGCAGCACGCCGAGGATGAAGGCGAACGAGGTCATCAGGATCGGGCGGAAGCGCAGCCGCGCCGCCTCCACGGCGGCGGCCGCGATGTCGAGTCCGGCCTGCCGCTTCTCGCGGGCGACCTCGACGATCAGGATGGCGTTCTTGCTCGCCAGCGCGATCAGCAGGATCAGGCCGATCTGCGTGTAGAGGTTGTTGGCGACGCCGAGCAGCAGCAGCGCCCCGACCGTGCCCAGCAGCGCCAGCGGCACGCCGAGCAGGACCGCCAGCGGCAGGATCCAGCTCTCGTACTGGCCGGCCAGGACCAGGTAGACGAGGAGGATGGCCAGCGCGAACACGAGGTAGATCTGCGCGCCGACCGCCTTCTCCTGGTACGACATCGCCGTCCAGTCGTAGCCCGTGCCCGGCGGCAGCACCTTGGCGGCGATCTGCTGCATCAGGTCCAGCGCCTGCCCGGAGCTGAAGCCCGGCGCCGCCCCGCCCACGATCGTCGCCGTCGGGTAGAGGTTGTACAGGCTGATCAGGGACGGGCCCTGCACGGACTTGATCTCCACGACGGTGCCGAGCGGCACCATCACGCCGTTGCCGGCGCGCACCTTCAGGTTCTCGACGTCCTCGGGGCGGAGCCGGTAATCGGGCGCGGCCTGCACGTAGACCTGGAAGGTCCGGCCGAACTTGTTGAACTGCGTGACGTAGGACGACCCGACGTAGCTCGAGAGGGTCGAGAAGACCTGCCCGACCGTCACGCCGAGGGCCTCGGCCTTGACCCGGTCCACCGCGATCGCGATCTGCGGCACGCCGGCCCGGAACGAGGTGTTGAGCTTCCGCAGCCCGGATTGCGAGTTCCCGTCGGCGACGACCGTCCGGGCGAGGCTCTCCAGCAGGGGGTAGTCGAAGTCGCCGTTGCGCAGCTCGATCTGCATGGTGAAGCCGCTGGCGTTGCCGATGCCCTGGATCGGCGGCGGGATCAGCACGAAGGTCTCGGCGTCCTCGACGCCCGCCAGCATCGTGTTGAAGCGCTCGTAGAGGCTGCGCAGATCCTGGCCCCTCTCCTTGGCCCGGACATCCCAGTTCTTGAGAACCACGTAGGCGACGCCGGCATTGGGCAGGCTGGCGCTCGAATCGAGGACCGAGATCCCGCTGATCGAGAGCACGTTGTCGACGCCCGGCGTCGCCTTCGCCTGGACGCTGATCCGCTGCATCACCGCGTCGGTGCGCTCCTTCGAGGCCCCGTCCGGCAGCTGTGCGCCGATCAGGACGTAGCCCTGGTCCTCGGTGGGCAGGAAGGCGGTCGGCAGGCGGGTCAGCCCCCATCCGGCGAGCCCGATCAGCAGGAGCGCCACGGCGACCATGAGGCGGCTGCGCCGGACCATGGTGGCGATCAGCCGGGCGTACCAGCCCTCGAGGACCCCGTAGACGCGGTTGAAGCCGCGGTAGAACACGTTCCGCTTCTCCGGCGGCACCGGCTTGCGCAGCCACAGGGCGCACTGGGTCGGCTTCAGGGTGGCGGCATTGATCGCGCTGATCAGCGCAGTGGCGGCGATCACCAGGGCGAACTGCTTGTAGAGCTGCCCGGTCAGGCCGGGCAGGAACGCGGCCGGCACGAACACCGACATGAGCACCAGGGTGATGCCGATGATCGGGCCGAACAGCTCCTCCATCGCCTTCTCGGCCGCCGCCCGGGGCGAGAGGCCCTCGTCGATGTGGTGGGAGACCCCCTCGACGATCACGATGGCGTCGTCCACCACGATGCCGATGGCCAGCACGATCGCGAACAGCGTCGAGAGGTTCACGCTGAAGCCCATCGCCGCCATGGCGGCGAAGGCGCCGATGATCGTCACCGGCACCGTCGTCGCCGGCACCAGCATGGCGCGCCAGTCCTGGACGAAGACCAGGATGACGATCAGGACCAGGACGGCCGCCTCGAACAGCGTCATGTAGACCTCGTGGATCGAGGCCTGCACGAACTCCGTCGTGTCGAACGGGATGGCGTAGACGAGGCCCGACGGGAAGGTCTTCGCGAGCTCGGCCATCCGAGTGCGGACCGCGTTCGCCACCGTCAACGCGTTCGCCTCGGGCAGCTGGTAGATGCCGATGCCGGCGGCGGGCTGCCCGTTCAGCGTGAACGACTGGCTGTAGGTCTGCGCGCCGAGCTCGACGCGGCCGACGTCGCGCAAGCGGGTGATGCGGCCGCCGTCCTGCGCGTCCGCCTTGACGACGATGTTCTCGAAGTCCGGGGCGCTGTTGAGCCGCCCGTTGACGTTGAGCGTGTACTGGAAGTCCTGGCCGGCCGGGACCGGCGGCATCCCCACGGCGCCCGCGGTGACCTCCTGGCTCTGCTGCTGCACGATGTTGATGATGGCGTCGGGGGTGAGGCCCCGGGCCTGCACAAGGTCGGGATCCAGCCAGATCCGCATCGCGTACTGGCCGGCGCCGAAGACCGTGACGTTGCCGACGCCGGGCAGCCGGGCCAGCTCGTTCTGCACGTTGATGACGCCGTAATTCGACAGGAACAGGCTGTCGAACTTCCCGTCGCTGGCCGACAGTGTGACGAATTGCAGGACCGCGGTGGATTTCTTCTGGGTCGTGACGCCCTGGACCTGGACCGCCTGCGGCAGCGACGACATCGCGATCGCGACCCGGTTCTGCACCAGCACCTGGGCCTGATCGCCGTCCGTCCCGATCGCGAAGGTGACCGTGAGGGTGTAGGTGCCGTCGCTCGCGCTGGTCGACTGCATGTAGAGCATGCCCTCGACGCCGTTGACCTGCTGCTCGATCGGGAGCGCCACCGTGTCGACCACCGTGCGGGCGCTCGCACCCGGGTAGCGGGTGGTGACCTGGACCGTCGGCGGCACGACGTTGGGATACTGCGACACCGGCAGGTTGAAGAGCGACACCGCGCCGATCAGCACCATGACCAGGGCCAGCACGTTGGCCAGGACCGGCCGCTCGATGAAGAAGCGCGAGATCATGCCGTTGGCCCTCGGTGCCGGCGTCTCAGGGGCGGCCCGCCGCCAGGGCGGGACGCGGGGTGGCGGAGATCACTGTCCGATCGTCGGGCGTGTCGGCCTCGTCGGCAGCGCCGGGACTTCCGGACGACGGCTCACCGCGGGAGTGGCGCCGGGTCGGGCAAGGCTTCGGCCACCGCCACCTTCTGGGGCGCGACCTTCGCCCCTGGGATTGCCCGCTGGATGCCGTCCGTGACGACCCAGTCGCCGGGTGCGAGCCCGGTCTCGATCACCCGGTAGCGCCCGTCCCGGGGCCCGAGCGTCACCACCCGCTGCGAGACCGTGTCGTCGGCGCCGACCGTGAGCACGTAGCTGCCCTGCTGGTTCGTCCCGATGGCGTCGTCGCGCACCAGCAGGGCCTTGTCCTGGCGCCCGACCGGGACCCGGACCCGAACGAACAGGCCCGGGAGGAGCGCGTGGTCGCCGTTCTCGATGAGCGCCCGCGCCATCAGCGTGCCGGTGGACGGGTCGACCTGCGGCGCGAGGTAGTCGAGCTTGCCCGCATGCGGATAGCCGGTCTCGGTCTGCAGGCCGATCTCCACCGGGATCCTGGATAGGTCGCCCAGCGTCCGGTGCGTGGCGAGCAGGTGCTCCTTGACCAGCAGCACCTGCTGCTCGCTGATGTTGAAGTAGACGTAGAGCGGATCGATGCGCACGAGCTGCGCCAGCTTGGTCGGTCCGCTGATGCCGACGAGCGCCCCGACATCCGCGAGGTGGTTGGTGACCACGCCGTCGAACGGTGCGGAGACCTGCGTGTAGCCGAGATTGATGGCGGCGATGTCGAGGTTGGCCTGCGCCTCCATGACGGCGGCGCTGGCTTGGTCCTGCTTGGTCTTCGCGTCCTCGACGCGCGCCTGCGAGGCGAATTCCTGCCGGCCCAGCGTGGACTGGCGCTGATACTCGGACTGGGCATTCGCTAGGGCGGCCTGCTGCGCCGCCAGGGCGCCCTGCGCCTGCTTGAGCTGCGCCTCGTAGGTGTTGCGTTGGATCGAGAAGAGCGGCGTGCCCTTCTTCACGACGGCGCCGTCCTTGTAGGTGATCGCCTCTAGGAAGCCCTGGACCCGTGCCTCGAGCTCGACGGCCGCGAACGCCTTGGTGTTGCCGGTGAGTTCGAAGTAGCGCGTGACCGTGCGCACGAGCGGTTGCGCGACCGAGACCGTCGGCGGCGGTGGGGGAACGTACTGGTTCGCATCGCGGCAACCGGCGGCGAGGCCCGCGATGGCCGCCAAGGCGAGGAGACGGAGGGATCCGGGAAGCTGCAGCACGATCGGCACGGTCGACCCTCAACCTGAGAGCGTTACGGGACGGTCTTCGGTCTCGGTCCTGACGCGCACTACTGATCGTCCTCGGCCTTGGCTTCCCGGGCGAGGGTCAGGCACTCCAGCAGATCGACGTAGCTGGGCAGGCCGTCGAGCTGGGCCTCCGCCGCGCAGCGCGTCCGATCGACCGCCGGGAAGCTGGACCACTTCTTCGCCACCTCGGCACGGGCCGACCCCTCGTCCTGGAGGCAGAGCTTCTGCCGAACGGGATCGAGGGTCATCGCCGTCGTCGCCGCTCGGCAGCTGCCGTGAACGTCGAAGACCGGCATCTTGTCCGAGACCGGCGTCGTCAACGCCAGCTCCAACAGCAAGGCGGGGACAGCAAACATCATGATCGGCACACCCGCGCGTCGCGTCGACCGGACGGTCCGGTCGATCCTTGTTCTGGCGGCCCCACACGGTTGCCGTGCCCTGCAGCAATACAGGTTCGATACTCAAGACCGGCCCGATTCGGTCGCCTATCCTGTATCGATAGCATATGTCGCGGTTAAGTTGTTGCAGCAAAAATCGTTATCAACCACGGCGCACTACCTAAAGCGGTGGCGTCCGGCAGAGCGGCCGTATGATTTCTGTGATGTCTGCCAAGTGAGTAAGATAGAATGAAAAATTGGAACGTTTGCTAAAATAATGAGAGCTTTCCCGCGTAATAGGTCGATCGGGCGAGTACGCAGGGCAACTGTACGATCGCTCGGGCCGCGGGCACCGGCGCCAGCCTGGCGCTGTCCGTCGCGCCCGGCGCGGCCAGTGGCTCCGGCTCCGGGACAGGCCGAGGCGTCGACGGTGTCCGTCATGCCGGCCGGCGAGGCCGTTTCGATCGGTGCGCCGGGTCCCGGCCATGGCGCGGCCGGGACCCGGTCCGCCTACTTGTCGAGGGCGTTCTCGACGGCGTCCTTGGCCTTGCCGCGCTCCTGCTGGGCCTGGCCCCGGAGCTTCTGGTCGCGTCCCTCGGCCTTCAGCGCCTCGTCGTCCGTCAGGTTGCCGACGCCGCGCTTGGCGCCGCCGACCGCCTCGTTGGCGAGGCCCTTGAGCCGGTCGACCGCGCCCGCCGTCGTCGGCGTGTCGTCGGCCAGCGCCGGGCCTGCGAGGGCGAGGCCGAGGAGGGCGCCACGAAGCGCCGTCTTGCGGGTGCTGCTCATCCGGTTCTCCCGAGAGGTTCGAGGGAGCGCGGTCTGACCGACCGTCCGCGCCGGCGCAATGACACACACGTACCGGATCGCCGGACCGGCAACCGGTACGGCACCGGTCCGCCGGTTCGGGCGTGTCCCGTGGCGCGGACGGCCCTGCGCGGCCGAGATCCCGGCGCGGGGCCGGTCAGGCGGCGGACCGGAACGCCGCGCGCCCGTTGCGGAGGATCGAGATCAGCGCACCGACGAGGCCGGCCAGGATCACCCCGTCGATCGCCAGGAGGGTGATCGCCCGGTTCCACAGCCGGTCGAGGCCGAGATCGGTGGTGACGGACTCGGGATGCGCCGGGTCGGCCATCACGCCGATCGTGTAGTCGCCCGTGTGCAGGCCGGTGAACACGTAGTTCACCCGGCGGGTCACGCTGCCCTGGGGCGTCCGCAGCGAGAGCGTCGCGTCGCAGATGTGGAACACGAGCTTGGTGCTGCACTTGCCGTCGCTCACGCGGGCGTTCGGGACGGGCCGGGCGGCCTCGCGGACCTGCCAGTCCGAGATCAGCACGGGCGCCGTGTAGACGGCGCTGGCTGCCAGGAGGCCGCCGAACAGCACGAAGCCGAACAGCACGCCCAGGATGACGGTCCAGCTCGCGCGGTCGGGCGGCAGGCGCAGGGTCTCGGCGGTCTCGGGCTTGGCGGGCGATCCCATGCGATCCTCAAGCAGGCAGGGCTTCGGGAGAGGGGGTGTGGGCGGCGACGGTCGCGCTCGCGGCGCGCTCGGCCAGGGCGCGGCGGGCGTGGTGCGCGGCCTGGTAGCGGGCGATCAGGTCGGCGAAATCCTGCGGCTTCATCCGGCGCGGCAGTCCGACCGTGAGCGTCACGATGCGGCGCTTCGGGTCGAGCTTCACGGGGTGTCGCCCCGGGGCCCGCTCCGGCCAGTCCGCGCCCGGCGGCAGCAGCAGGCGGGTGACGATGCCGCCGCGGCTCAGCGACATGTCGAGATCGGCGACGGCCTCCCAGGGGATCACCCTGTCGAGACCGGGCGCCGTCAGCCCCGCGGGGCTCAGGATCAGGGCGATCGGCTCGCCCCGCGACAGGACGAAGGCGCCCGCCGCGCCGAAGGCGGCCGCGAGGGTCAGCGCCACGGCCGACACGATCCGGGCCTCGTAGGGCGACAGCCCCGGGACGCGGAGCAGCACGAGCGCGAGCGCGGCGGCGGCGAAGAGGCCGGCGCTGGCGGACAGCGCGAGGCCGCGAGCGCGGTGGCTGGCGCGCAGCACCCGTTCCTCGGTTCCGACGTCCGCGGCGGTCGCCTCCAGATGCGCGCGGGCGGCGGCCTCCCGCGCGCGGACCGCGCCGAGGAAGTCCCGCGTCGCGGCCCGGCACAGGCCGTCGGGGTCGGCGAAGTAGGCGGCGAGCTGGTCGCGGGCCCGGGCCGGCGGCGCGGTTCCGGCCGCGGCGAGCAAGTCGGCGTCCACCGCCAGTCCGAGGGCCGCGACGCGGTCGCGGGTCGGCGGGTGGGTGTCGGTCGGGTGGGCCTGCTCGTCCTCGAGGCGCGCCGCGGGATCCTCGAGGCCGCGCGCGATCGCGCCGTCGAACGCCGCCGCCACGAGGTCGGCGGCGGCCGTCTCCGGCGCGTCGGCCGCCGCGTCCAGGGTCTCGACGACGCGCGGGCGCGCGGCGCCGTAGCGCAGGAGCGCCCGGGCCGAGGCGTCGGGGGAGGTCACGGCGGCGCCGGCCGCGTCGGCCGCGAACTCGCGCACCCGGCTCCAGTGGCGCACGGCGAGGTGGAACTGCTCCATCACGAACAGGCCGAGGCGGATCGACGGCCCGAGCACGCCGAGCGCGCCGCGTTCGCGCTCGGCCATCGCGTCGAGGGAGCGCCCGACGCCCGCGTAGATCGGCAGGAAGCGCTGGCTGTAGGCGGTGTCCCCGCCGGCGTAGTGGGCGAGTTCGTGCCCGAGGATCGCCGCCGTCTCGTCGACGCGCAGCAGGGCGAGATAGGGCAGGGGCACGTAGAGGATCCGGCCGTCGAGCCGCGCGCCGCCGGGCTCGAGCACGGCCGGGCCGGCGCTGACGAAGAAGCCCTCGGTGAGGCCGACGACCAGGGCCTCGGGCTTGAGCGCGCCCATCCGGTCGGCGAGCGCCTCGACGAGGCGCCAGAGACCCGGCGCCTCGGCCGGCGCGATCCGCCGCCCGAGGATCGGCAGCGGCTCGGGCGCGAAGGCGACGAGGGCCCGGCGCAGGCCGATCAGGGCGCCGCACGCGGCGAGGATCGTGGCGCCGACCGCGCCGGCCGCGATCGCCAGGAGCTTCACGCCGCCGCCGCTGAGGCCGCCGTCGACGAGCAGCCCGGCCTCGAACAGGACCACCGCGACGAGGCCGGCGGTCGCCGCCACGATCTGGGCGGCGAGGGCGGGCGGAAGCAGCCGCCGCACCAGCGAGAAGCCGCGGACCAGGGCGTCGCGCGACCCGCGTCCCAGCTGCCCGAGCAGGCCGCCGACGAGCAGAACGAGCACGGAGAGCGCCGCCGCGATTCCGCCGCCCGCGACCGCGACCGCCGGCAGCCTGCGCCGCCAGTCCATCACGGCGGCGAGGGTTCCCGCGTGGTCGCGGATCTCGCGGGCCTTCACCGCGGCGTAGGGGCCGCCGTAGAGGCGGCCGTCGTGCCGGAACTGCAGGCTGAAATCGGGGCGCCCGTCACGCGGAGCCCGCGCCTCCAGATCCGCCACGACCGCGCCGAGGCGGTCGCGCTCGGCCGCGAAGGCCCGCCAGTCGTCGAGGCCGCGCTGGCCCTGCCAGAGCCCGATCAGCAGGATCGCGAGCGGCAGCAGCACGGTCGCTGCCAGGAGCCCGGCGAGGGCGCGCGGTCGCGTGCGGTCGCGCGGGGGCGCTGCTTCGGCGATGGTCGGCTCCTGATGGCGAGACGCGGGCGCGGCAAGGCGGGCGCGGCAGGATTGCGGTCGGGTCGGCGTCCCGGTATCGAGCCGGCGCAGCGAACAGTCTCGGTCCAGGAGGCTATAGATGCGGTCGAGCTACAGCTTCCGAGCGACAAAGATTGGGCGCAACCGGATCGATAACCGATTCGACGGCCGGTTTTCTAACCGGCCGAACGGCCACGTCAACCGAATGCTGCGGTCCGGCCTCCGAGGGCTCCGGGCGCGGCGCGCCTTGCCCGGCCGGTGCGCCCGCCCCACTCTGGGCGCTTCCGCGTTCGCGCGCCCGGCGCGACCGGGCCCGGTTTGGATGCCAGCCTCGGAGGCGCCGCTCCGCGGGAAGACCGGAAGGGAGAGACCATGAATCTGCTGAAGCGGTTGTTCGGACGCGCCGATGCTGCACCGGCGGAGGCGGCGCCGGAGGAACCGCTTCTCGTCAACGCCTACGCGACCGTGCGCGACCTGCCCGCGCTCTCCTTCGACCACGCGCTGAACGGCCGGCGGGACCTGTCCGACCCCGAATTGCAGCCGCATCTCGACGGGTTCATCGGCTACGTCATGGGACGGGGCGACGGGCAGATGACCGCCCACCGCTACCATCTCTGGCGCCACCTGCAGCGCGTCCGCAACCACGTCAGCTTCGCGGTCGCCGCGTCCGACCTGCCCCGCGTGGAAGCCTGGGCGCTCGCGGCGAACGCCGTCCTCTTCCTGCCCGACGGCTCCGTGCGGGCGCCCGACATGGCGCTCCTCCTGTCGGCCGCGGGCGAGACGGATCCGGCCGCGCGTCTGCCTTATCCGCCCGACGCCGTCGCGCGCCGCGCCCGGACCCTGGAGCGCCTGGAGGATCTGGACCCGAAGCCGCCCGCCGGCATGCCCCCCGCGCTCGGCGAGGCGGAACTCGCGCTGCGACCGCCGGCGGAGGTGCTCCGGCGGGCTCTGGCCCTGCTCTACATCGCGGCCTGGGGGCAGGCCTTCGGCGCCGGCACGACGCTGCGCGAGCCGGGGCAGAGGACGCTGAATCCGATCGGCTTCGCGGCCCTGTCGCCGGCCGAGCGCGCCCAGATCGAGGCGGCGGACCCGAAGGACGCCGCGGCGGCGTCCTGGCGCTACGAGGCCGCGAACACCCTGCTGTGGGCGCTCGGCGTGCGCGCGGCCCGGATCGCCGACAGCGACGCGACGGTCGACGTCGACGCGCTCTGGCGGGCGGTCGCGCCGCTCGCCCGGGACGCGGGCGCGGCCGACGCCGCGCGGCTGCGGCCGCCCGGCGAGATCCTGGAGGCGCTGGACCGCGCGTGGCGGGCGCACTGGGTCGTCCGGCAGGCGCGGCAGAAGGGGACAGCCCCCGCGGGGCTCAACGGCGACGTCGTGGCGGAGCGCCACGTCGCGCTGAACTGGCTGACCGGATTCCAGAACGACCGCGACACGCCCTGGGACGCGACCGACACGCCGACGTGACCGCGCCGCGGCTCAGCGCAGACCGTCGAAATAGTCGAAGAACACGCGGTCCGGATCGTGCTCGTCGCGCAGCGCGCACAGCCTCTGCCACTTCTCGGGCGTGAACGCCTGGGCGACGATCTCGGGCTGCTCGACCGTGTTGGTCTCGCCAATGTAGTAGCCGATGTTGAGCGGCTTCAGCGCGGCGGTCACCGCCCGATGCCAGGCGGCGTTGGCCTGATCGTCGTCCGCCGCGTGCCACATGGTCCAGGGGCCGCCATAGACCTTCGAGGTCATGGAGCGGGCCATGTTCCGCTGCGGCCCCGGGACGTCGGGTCCGCAGAAGATCGTCGACAGGAACACCGAGGTCGCCGAAGGCGCCCGCTGCCACAGGGGCAGGATGGCCGCCATCACCGCGCCGGGGCTGTGATTGGAGAAGGTGGCCTCGACCCGGGATCGCACGCCCTCCGGGAAGAGCGCGCCGGACGCGTCGAACAGCTGCTCGAAGTCGAGGGGCGTCACCCGCGCGCTCGACAGGGGCGCGACCGGTGCGTCATCGAGCGGCGCCAGCGCGCGCCGGGCCGCCTCCGGGGTGTCCTCGAAGGCGGTGGCGGTGACCATGCAGACCCAGCCGTTCCGGTCCGCCGCCGCCTCGGCCAGCGCGGGCGGCGCCTTCACGAGGAACTGGGTCAGCTCGACGCTCGGCGCGATCGTGGGCGCCGCCTCGCCGAGCCACGTGCCGACGGCCGGCGCATCCTCGAGGCGATAGAAATACTCGCTCCCGTGAATGGCCTTCGGCAGCGCGTGGAGCTTGAGGAAATACTTCGTGACGATCCCGAAGAAGCCCGGGCCGGCGCCGCGCGCGGCCCAGAAGAAGTCCGGGTTCTCGGTCTCGCTGGCCCGGATCCGCTCGCCCTGGGCGGTGACGAGCTCGATCGCCTCGAGGCTCTCGGTGCCGTAGCCCCAGACCGTGGGGTTCCAGGCCATGCCGCCGCCGAGGAAGTAGCCGCTCGCCTTGACCTGGGGGCAGTGGCCGGTCGGGAAGGCGAGTCCGTGGGCGTTGAGCGCCTTCTGGATGTCGCGGTTGCTGACGATCGGCTGGATGACGGCCCGGCGCTGCGCGACATCGATCGCCAGGATCCTGTCGAGGCTCCCGAGGTCGATCAGGATCCCGCCGTTGCGCAGGGTCGGCTGGCACCAGTTGTGGCCTCCGCCGCGGACGACGACCTTGAGGCCGTGCGCGCGGGCGAACTTCACGGTGGCGACGATGTCGTCCTCGTCGGCGGCCCTGACGATCATCTGCGGCGCCCGGTCGGGGATCAGCCTGTTCCACAGGTTCCCGTGAAGCGCCTCCCGGAACTGCGGGTCGCCCGCGTCGATGACCGGGCCCTTGCAGGCCGTCCTCAAGGTCTCAGCATTCATGACTGGGCACTGCGCGGGCGTGGAGGCCCGCTCGGGCGACGCGGCCTGAGCGGGCGGAGCAGGGCGGCCGGTCTCGCGATCCGGCCCTCAGTAGGGGACGCGGTCCGCCTTCTGGGCGTACTTCTTCCAGACCTCGACGGCCTCCGCGCGCATGATCTGCTCGGTCGGGATGGAGCGCTCGCCGACATCCTTCTTGAGCTCGGCGTAGATCATGCTGTCGTCGAAGCCGCCGTATTCCAGCGCGTCCTCGACCTGCGCCGCGTAGTAGACGTTCTTGACGCCGGCCCAGTAGGCGGCCGCCATGCACATCGGGCAGGGTTCGGCGCTGGTGTAGAGCGTCGCGTTCCGGAGCTTGAAGCTGCCCTGCGCCTTGCAGGCCTTCCGGATCGCCTCGATCTCGCCGTGCCAGGTCGGGTCGTTCTCGGCGACGACGCGGTTGGCGCCCTCGGCGATGATCTCGCCGTCCTGGACGATCACGCAGCCGAACACGCCGCCGGCACTGTCGACCAGCGACGTCTTCTCCGACAGGGCGATCGCCCGGGCCATGAACTTTTCGTGGTTGTCAGACATTGGAACCTCTGTCGTCGCGAAACGGGTCGGTTGGTCGGGACTATGAACCGCGGAGATTTCTTAATCGAGGGGCGGTCCGGATTGTTGTGTCGGACCGCACTAGACTTCGCGCGGCGTGCTTAACAACTCCGGGTCGGCCGACCGGCATTGGCTTCGGGTTGAGCGATGTCGCCGCGCGGTCCGGCCGAGCGGTGCGGGGTGTCACGGAGCGCGACCGCCGTCGAGCCGCGCGGGCAGGATCGGCGACGGGGCCGCGCGCGGATCGGGACGTTCCGCTGAAACCGTGCCTCCTGCGAACGCATGGTCGTCAGCCAGTAACGAGCGGCTACCCGCGGCTTGGCGACAGAATAGACAGGGGCGGAAGTGCCGCGTCAACGCCGGCCCGCGATCGTCGGCAGTCGAATTGTAAATATAGGGAAATGCAATAAAACGACCGTGAAGAGATGATCGATCAGGCTCTCCGGCCCGATCCGAGCAGCACATATGGCGCGTCGCGGTCACGGCGGCGGCTCCTGATCGGGACGGCGGCGCCCCGCCTGAGACGGACGGACAAGAAATAATCCGTCCCGTCATGGCAGGGCGCCCCGACCCTGCGCCCCGACCCTGCGCCCCGACCCTGCGCCACACCCGGCGCCACACCCGGCGCCACACCCTGCGCCGCGCCCGGCGACGATCGTCTCCGCCCCGTCTTTTCATTGTCGCTCCGTCCCAGCTCGGCGGGGCTCGGGCGGAGCGGGCGCCGAAAAAGTCCGGCATTCCGGGCCGCGCGCGGGGAAGATAAATATCGTGCAAGCGTTTCCGCTTAAAAGACGATCGCCGTAGAGAACGTGCTGTATTTACAATTAAAATATTCGAACTCCGCGCTGAGGTCTTGACTCCGGTCGTAGATTGCCCGCTGATACAGGCATGCAGAGCAGTGCTGCCAATGGAGTGGCGGGCGCTCGATGCAAGATCAATTTTCGGTTGTTTATCCTCGTGTTCCGCGGCGCGGCAGATCCCTGCGGGTCCGCCGCCGCCTCGGTGCCGCGGTCCACGGACCGGCCGTCCGGGTCGCCGGAGGTGGCGCCTCTCGGCACCGCCCCGGACCCGCCGGGCGG
Source organism: Methylobacterium sp. 190mf (assembly GCF_900107945.1). Lineage (NCBI taxonomy): Bacteria > Pseudomonadati > Pseudomonadota > Alphaproteobacteria > Hyphomicrobiales > Methylobacteriaceae > Methylobacterium > Methylobacterium sp. 190mf. Next base: position 185,891 of record NZ_FNVI01000001.1, read on the forward strand.
TGACCGGGCGCGGCGCCGGGGGCCGCGCGAAGCCAACGCGCGAGTGCAGGCAGCCGTGCAACGGAAGCGCGTCGGTTCATGAGCGGTGCCACATCGTCCGTCAGCATCGTGACGCAGACGACCATCCGGCCGGAGAGCGCGGACGCCTTCGCCCGCTGGCAGGTCGACACCAGCGCCGTCGTCGCGGCCTTCCCGGGCTTCATCGAGCAGCAGCTGATCCCGCCGCGCCCGCCGCTGCAGGTGGACTGGGTGATCGTGCAGCGGTTCCACAGCCTGGAGCAGGCCAAGACCTGGATGGCCTCCCCCGAGCGGCAAGCCCGCATCCAGGGCGCCACGCCGATGCTCGTCGGCCGCGACGACGTCCACATCGTCAAGGACGACGCCGGCGCGGCCCGGACCTCGCCGGTCAGCGCGGTGATCAGCACCCGCGTGAAGCCCGGCATGGAGGCCGCCTACCTCCGGTGGGAGCAGAAGATCGCGGCCGCGCAGTCGCGGGCGCCCGGCATGCAGGGCTACCGGTTCGAGCCGGCCGTGCCGGGGGTGCAGGAGGACTACGTCGCGATCCTGCGCTTCGACAGCGAGGCGAACCTGCGCACCTGGATGGACTCGCCCGAGCGGCGGGCCCTGGTCGCCGAGGCGGCGCCGATGACCGCGGAATTCCACACGCGGACGGTGCAGAGCGGCTTCGAGCAGTGGTTCCGCAACGTCGCGCCGCCCGGAGAGGGCGCGCCCGCGGCGTGGAAGATGAACATGATCGTCGTGCTGACCCTCTACCCGACCGTGTTCCTGTGGGGTGTCCTGGTCGGCGCGCCGATCCTGGCCGGCATGCTGAAGGTGGATTTCCCGGTCGCCCTGTTCATCGGCAACGTGTTCAGCGTCCTGCTCACCTCGGTGATGGTGCCCTGGACGGCCAAGCGGCTGGGCTGGTGGCTGACGCCGGATCCGGCGCGGCGGACCCGGGTCAACCTGCAGGGCGCCGCGCTGCTGATCGCCGCCTACGGGCTCATGATCCTCGTGTTCTGGAAGCTGTTTTGACCGGCGGCGCGTCCGGGCGGTCGCGGCCCGCGCGGCGCCGTCGCGGGCAGGGGCCGGGCGCGGGGACAGGGCGCGCGATGCTCCGGTCGGTGTCCCGGGCGAGCCCGCGCGCGGCGGCCGGCCTGCTGATCCTGGCCTGCGGGGTCGGTCTGGCCGGGCCCGCCCGCGCCGAGCCGGCGCCCGCTCCGGCCACGGCCGCGGCCAGTTCGTCGGCCACGTCGGGGACGGGTGCGGCCGACGGGACGCCCGTCGCGGCCGCGGCCCGCGCGCGGCGCCAGGAGGCCGCCGTTGCCGTCGCGGCCGCCACCGTGATGGCGGCGCCGCCGCCGTCCTTCTTCAACTTCTCCGACACTGTGGTGAGCTACCGCTTCCAGGGACCCTCGGCGGAGCCCGGCCTCCGGGTCCAGCGTCCCGACGGCCAGTTCGTGGGGCGCGAGGTCCCCAAGACCGTCATCAACCTGTTCCACGCCAACGCGTGGGCCTACGGCACCAACCTGCTCTCCCTCGACATCCTCCGGTCCGGATCCCAGGATCCGGCCGGCAATCAGGTTGGCCGGTTCGAGGGCGTCGGCGCCACCGAGTTCTACCTGATCTACCGGGGCGTCCTGAGCCTCAACAAGGTCTTCGACACGCAGGCCCTGGCCATCCCCGGCTTCGTGAAGGATGTCGGCCTGTCGTTCGGGGCCGACGTCAACACCAAGGACACGACCTTCGATTCCGAGAAGCGCGCCGGGACCTTCGGGCTGAGCTTCGCCTTCGACGTGCCGGCCGGGTTCGTGAACCTGAAGGTCCAGGGCTACAAGGAGTTCTCCCGCAACGGCTTCGCCGGATACGGGCCGGTGCCGGGCTTCGACTACGCGCACTTCCGCAGCGTCGAGTTCAAGATGACGCCGGAATTCGAGATCACCTACACGATCCCGCTGCCGTTCACCGGGCTGCCGCTGTCGCTCGCCGGCTTCAACACGATCGTGCTGCCCAAGGGGCGCTACGGTCGATTCAACGAGAACGACACCCAGCTGGAATTCGTCTCCCAGACCAACCTCGTGCTCGATGTCGGGCAGCTCGTCGCCGGCACGCCCAACCGGGTCGAGGTCTTCGCCGGGTTCCAGTACTGGCACAACAAGTTCGGGGGCGACCCGCGGCGCACGCTCAACACCGAGGAGAAGGCGCTGATCGCCGGGGTGGCCTACCACCTGAAATGAGCCCGCCGGATCGGCGCGGTCGGGGACATGACGGGTCCGGTGTCGGGCCCGACGAAGGCGGCCTCAGGCGCGGCCTCAGGCGCGGCCTCAGGCGCGGCCTCAGGCGCGGCCTCAGGCGCGGACGAGCTTGCCCACGACGGCGAGCAGCTGCTCGGGCTTGAACGGCTTGGTGATCCAGCCGGTCGCCCCGGCCGCCTTCGCCTGCTGCTTGATCGCCTCGTCGGATTCCGTGCTCAGGAAGAGGATCGGCACGCCGGTGCAGCTCGGCAGCGTCCGCAGCTGCTTGATCATCTCCAGCCCGTTCATCACCGGCATGTTGAGATCGGTGATGACGAGGTTGACGCTCTCGCTCCTGGCCTTCGCGAGGCCTTCGGCGCCGTCGCCGGCCTCGATCACCGTGTGGCCGGCCGGGCCGAGCACCACCTTGATCATCTGCCGGATGCTGGGCGAATCGTCGACGGCGAGGACAGTGGCCATGACACGGATTCCGTTCTTGTGCCTGACGCGCGCCTAGAGGAGCGGCGCGCTGGGGTGTTCGATCGCGGCGCGCCGGAACGCGCCCTCGACCGCCGGGGGGACGTTGACCAGCGCGATCCCGGCGGCCCGACCCCGCGCCGTCCGGTCGGCCGCGAGCACGATCTGGACGAAGGTGACGTCCGCGCGCTCGACCGCCGCGCAGTCGAGGGTGAGGCGCGCCCCGCCGGCGAGCGCCGCCGCCAGCGTGTCCTGCAGCGCCCGGACGGTCCGGATGGTGCAGTCGGGACCGAGCGTGAGGACGGGAGCCTCGGACATACGGGTTCGTGACCTCGACGACGGACTTGCGGGGCGACGCGCCGCCGCGCCCGAGTCAACACCGCGGCGGGTAAATTCTTCCTGAAGGTTCGGCCAATCGAGGACGGCCGACGCGGCCGCGGGCCCAGCACAGGACGGACGTCTGCCCGGCCTGGAACAGTGTTGATTGGCTAATACTGTGATCTGTGCCGGCCGTTGCGGCCCTCGGCCGGGCGATAACACTTTCTTCAACGGTGATCCTTAGCCTCGGTCGGGTACCGACCGTGGGATTGTTGCATGACCCGCGCGCATCGGACGACGCCGAGAGACCCGCCCGCCGATGGCCTTCCAAGTCGCCCACGACATCCTCAGGCAGGTCCCGGCCCGGTTCCGCCGGCCCGAGATGCGGCCCGAGGTGGGGTCCGAGGCGGGGTCCGATGACCGGCGCGGATCGGGCGCGGCGATCCCGGCCGCCCCGCTCCCGGAGGCGGCCGCGTCGTCCAGCGAGCCGGCGCCGGCGCCCGCCGCGCAGGCGGCCGACCTGCTCCAGGCCTGGCTCGGCCTCTCGGCGCAGCAGCGGACGCTGCTCGACGCCCTCGTCGCCGAGCTCGGGATCGTCTCCACCGACGTGGAGGCCAACGTCCACGGCCTGTCCAATCGCTTCCAGAGCATCGCCGCCACGACCTGCGAGCAGTCGGAGATCGTCCGGGGGCTCGTCGCCTCGGTCCAGACCGTCCGGATCGACGACCGGACCCTGCAGCTCGGCGACGTCGCCGCCGGCCTCGGCGAGACGCTCACCGCCCTGATCGAGCGGATCACCCTGATGTCGTCCCGCGGGTCGACCCTCGCGCAGGGTCTGGCTGGGGTGCTCGAGGGCCTGTCGTCGGTCGAGGGGAGCGTTGCGCAGATCGAGCGGATCAACCGCCAGACCAACCTGCTCGCCCTGAACGCCAAGATCGAGGCGGCCCGGGCCGGCGCCAGCGGCGCGGCCTTCGCGGTGGTCGCCGACGAGGTGCGCGGCCTCGCCACGACCATCAACGCCCTGTCGGATGTCATCAAGCAGCAGATCGGCACCATGGCGGCCGGCCTGCGCGGCAGCCATGCCCTGCTGGGCGACATTGCGGCGATCGACATGTCCGAGGAGAGCCGGACCGCCGAGACGCGCGTCCGCATGGTGATGCGGGCGCTGGTCGAGCAGAACGCGCAGGTCGCGGGCATCCTGCAGCAGACCGCCGAGACCACGCAGGCCATCACGCAGGACGTGTCGGCGGCGATCGTGGCGATGCAGTTCCAGGACCGGGCCAAGCAGCGCATCCAGAACGTCGAGGGCCTGCTGCGCTCGGCCGGCGCGGAACTCGGGCGGCTCGCCGACCACAGCGCGGACCGCGTCGCGGCGCCGGATGCCGCCGCCGATCCGGCCTGGATCGCGGCGGCGATCGCCGGCTGCACCCTGGGGGAGGTTCGCGCGCGCCTGACGGAGCGCCTGCTCGGGGGTGCTCCGGCCTCCGAGACGCCGGCCGCCGACGCCGCCGACGATCTGGACGGCATCGACCTGTTCTGAGCGCGCCCGCCGCGCCGGCGCGCGCCGAGGGCAGCCCGCTCGGGCCCGGTCGGCGGCCGCGCCGCGGCCGGGCCTACCCGCGCCGGACCGGCCGCGACCGGCCCCGTTCCCGGTTCCAGTCCCACCGCGATCCGCGCGCCGCCCGCACGGACCTGCCGCGGCCCGCATCCGCGCGGCTGCGCGCCGGTGGACGTCGATGTCCCCACACGTCCGTCCACGTCCGACCGAGTCCATCGACGTTCGTCGACGCGCCGTGATGGCCGGAACCGTGCCGCACCGCGCGCCCGAGATCCTGTGATCCGCGTCTCACACGATCGCTGTATCCGATAATCAAATTCTTCGGACTGTATGTGGATATACTTCCCGTTCAGGATTCAAATCTGTTCGTTAACCGAAAATTTCTGGTCCGATTATATACAACCCACGAAGTCGGGCGGCGGCTTCGCGTCGTGTCCCGTCACCGCGCGGTCGCCGCGCGCCGGGACAGTCTGTTCGACTGCTTGATCGCGAAGGACGCGGCCGGTCTTCGGTATCGGCGCGTCCGTTCGCGCTCGGGATCGGGCGGTTGGTTCTGTATCTGCGTTCTGTGTCCGGGGGTCCGTTCGTCCCATGACTGCTCTCGATCCCGCGGAGATCTTCCGCGCCGAGGCCGCCGAGCTGCTCGCCCGCCTGGAGACGACGCTGCTCGACCTCGGCGACCGGCCCGAGGACCGGGCCCTGATCGACACGGCCTTCCGGGCCCTGCACACCATCAAGGGCTCGGGCGCCATGTTCGGCTTCGAGCAGGTCGCCGCCTTCACCCACGATTTCGAGACCGCCTTCGACCGCGTCCGGCGCGGCGAGGTCCCGGTCGGCCGCGACCTCGTCAACGTCTCTCTCTCGGCCAAGGACTACATCCGCGGCCTCATCGAGGAGCCCGAGGCGAGCGCCCCGATCATCGGCGAGGCCATCCTGGCCGAACTCGAGCAGCTGCTCGGCGCCGCGTCCCGCCCGGCCGCCCCGTCCGCGCTCCTCCCGGAGCCGGCCGCCGAGCCCGCTGCGGCGGGGGAGGGCGGCTGGCAGATCGGCATCGCGTTCGCGCCCGAGATCCTCCGCAACGGGACCAATCCCCTGGCGCTCCTCGACGAGCTGCGCGACCTCGGCGCCTGCACGATCGTGCCGCGCCTCGACGCGCTGCCCGAGCTGCCGGCCCTCGACCCCGAGAGCCTCGCCATCGGCTGGGACGTCACGCTGCGCGCGGCCGTGCCCCGCGAGGCGATCGAGGACGTCTTCCTGTTCGTGCGGGACGAGATGACCCTGACGCTCGTCCCGGTCTCGGCCGCGCCACCGGACGCCGCGCCCGAGCCGGCCGAGGCCGCACCGCCGCCGTCGGGGCCGCCGTCCGGCGCGGTTCCGGCTGCCGATCTCGCCGCCCGCGCGTCCGGCGAGACCGGGCCGGCCGGGCCGGGTGCGGTCGAGCCCGCGGCCCGGGCCGCCGAGCGCGTCCCGGCCCGGCGAGCCGAGGAGCGGCCAGCCAGCAGCGTCCGGGTCGAGGCCGAGCGGCTCGACGAGCTGATGGACCGGGTCGGCGAGCTGGTCATCGCCCAGGCGCGGCTCAGCCAGCTCGCCGGCCTGCATGCGGATCCCGGCCTCAAGGCCATCGCCGAGGAGATCGAGCGCCTGTCCGCGCGGCTGCGCGACACCACGATGAGCATCCGCATGGTGGCCATCGGCGCCCTGTTCGGCCGCTTCCGCCGCCTCGTCCACGACCTCTCGCGCGATCTCGGCAAGCCGGTCGAGTTCGTCACCGCCGGCGAGGAGACCGAGCTCGACAAGACCGTGATCGAGCGCCTGGCCGACCCGCTCGTCCACCTGATCCGCAACGCGATCGACCACGGCATCGAGGCGCCCGAGCGCCGCGCGGCCGGCGGCAAGGCCGCCACCGGGCGGATCACGCTCACCGCCGAGCATGTCGGCGCGCAGGTGCTGGTGAGCGTGCGCGACGACGGCGCCGGGCTCGACGCGGCCCGCATCCGCGCCAAGGCTGAGGAGAAGGGCCTGTGCGCGCCGGGCGCGGTGCTCACCGACCAGCAGATCTACCAGTTCCTGTTCGCGCCGGGCTTCTCGACCGCGCAGGAGATCTCGGCCCTGTCGGGGCGCGGGGTCGGCATGGACGTCGTCAAGAAGACGATCGAGAGCCTGCGCGGCACGATCGACATCGCGACCGAGCCGGGCGGCGGCACCTGCGTGGCGCTGCGCCTGCCGCTGACGCTGGCGATCATCGAGGGGCTGCTGATCCGGGTGGGGGAGGGACGCTACGTCATCCCGCTGGCCGCGGTGGAGGAATGCGTCGAGCTGCCCGCCAGCGAGCGCGGCGGCCGCGGGCGGGACTTCCTCAACATCCGCGGCGCGCTGGTGCCGTTCCTGCGGCTGCGCAGCCTGTTCGGGGCCGCGGGCGAGCCGGACCTGCACCAGAAGGTGATCGTGGTGGCCGCCGGTGAGGCGCGGGTCGGCCTGGTGGCGGACCAGATCATCGGCAACCACCAGACCGTCATCAAGTCGCTGTCGAAGCTGCACGCGGACGTGGCGACCTTCTCCGGGGCGACGATCCTGGGTGACGGCACGGCCGCGCTGATCATCGATGTCGGCCGCCTCGTGAGCGGCGGGCGCGCCGAGGGCGTGCGCGAGTACCAGGAGGTGGCGTGATGAGCGGCGGCGTGGCGCGCGGAGTCGTCGAGCCCGGCCCGCAGGCGGCCGCCGACGGCGGCCAGCGGGACGGTCGGCAGGGCGGCCAGCAGGTGGTGATGTTCCGGATCGGCTCGGAGAGCTTCGCGCTGGAGGCCGGGATGGTGCGCGAGATCATCGATCCGATCCCGGCGACGCGGGTGGCGGGGGCGCGCCCGCATATCGATCGGATCGTGAACGTGCGCGGCAACGTCGTGCCTCTGGCCGACATCCGCGAGCGGTTCGGGATGCCGGCGGCGTCGGCGAGCCCGGACACGCGCTTCCTCGTCCTGGAGGTGGCGGTGGCGGGCGACCCCGTGGTCGTCGCGCTGGTGGCCGACAAGGTGTTCGCGGTCACGGAGGTCGATCCGGCGCAGTGCGAGGCGGTGCCGCCCGTCGGCACGACTTGGCGCCCGGAGTACATCCGCTCGATCGTCAAGGCGGGGGACGAATTCATCATCGTCCCCGAGCTCGAGCAGATCCTCGACTGAAGTCTTTCCGAAGTCCCGTCAGAATTTCGTGTTTGCGTAGGGGTAAAGGGCGATGCGTTTCTCGATCAAGGCCAAGCTCGGGGTCGGCTTCGGCGCGATCCTCGTTCTCCTAGGTACGGCCAGCGGGGTCGGCTACCAGAGGCTCACGGCCGCCGACGCGACGATGAAGTACGTCCTGAGCCGCGCCGAGATCCAGAAGCAGGTTCTCGAGGGCAAGGCGCACGCCATCCGCAGCGCGTTCAACGTCCGCGGAGCCCTGATCAGCCCGGACGAGACGCAGATGACGGAGTTCGCCAAGCGCTCGGCGACCAACCACGGTGACGCCATGGCGTCGCTGGCCAAGGTGAAGCCCCTGCTCATGACCGACGAGGGCAAGCGGCTCTACGAGGACCTGTCGGCCAAGTACGAGAAGCAGAACGCGCTGGGGAACCGGGCTCTGGAGCTGACCCGCGACAATTCCAACGGGAAGACCTGGGCCGAGATCAATGCGGCGGGTCGCCCGGCGCTGGCCGCCCTGCGCACGGACCTCGACGCCCTGATCAACACGGCGACCGACGCCCAGAGCCCCGCCGGAGAGCGGCTCGCCCGGGTCGCCGCGGTGTTCAAGAGCCGGGTCGAGCGGGCCTGGGGGCAGCTGACCTCGGCCACCGGGACCACGAGCGTCGACGCGCTCCAGCAGCGCGTGGCCCTCGCCAAGCAGTCGCGCGAGGAGATCAACCGGTCGGTGGACGAGCTCGCGGCGGCGGCCCAGGCGGCGGGAATCGCCGTGACGGCCGTCCGCGAGCGGTTCGGGACCTGGGCGTCCTCCTTCCAGCGGGCGCTCGCCCTCGTCGAGATCGGCAGCTCGGTGAAGGCGGCCGAGGTCGCCTCGGGCGAGTACGCGACGGTGAGCACGACGGCGATCAACGCGTTCGAGGCGCTGGCGGATCGGCAGAAGCGGTTCATGGACGACGCCGCGGCCCAGGCCAACGCGGAATCCGCCCAGGGTCAGACGATCCTGCTGAGCGTGGCGGCGGCCGCGCTCCTCATGGGCCTCGGCATCGCGACCTGGCTCGCGCTGTCGATCTCCCGCGGCCTCGGCCGTGCCGTCTCGCTGGCCGACGCGGTGTCGATGGGCGACCTGAGCCAGACCGCGACGGTCACGACCAACGACGAGCTCGGCGACCTCGTCGGCGCCATGGGCCGCATGACCGAGAACCTGAACGCGACCGCGGCGCTCGCCAACGCGATCGCCCAGGGCGACCTCACCGTGGAGGCCCGGCCGCTCTCCGACAAGGACACGATGGGCCTCGCCCTGCAGACCATGCTGACGAAGCTGCGCACCGTCGTGGCCGAGGCGACCGCAGCGGCCGGCAACGTCTCGGCGGGGTCCCAGGAGCTCTCGGCCTCGGCCGAGCAGCTGTCGCAGGGTTCGACCGAGCAGGCCTCGTCGACCGAGGAAGCCTCGGCCTCCATGGAGGAGATGGCCGCCAACGTGAAGCAGAACGCCGAGAACGCCAGCCAGACCGAGACGATCGCCCGGCAATCGGCCCAGGATGCCGAGGCGAGCGGCATCGCCGTCGGCCGCGCCGTCGAGGCCATGCAGACCATCGCCCAGAAGATCACCATCGTGCAGGAGATCGCCCGCCAGACCGACTTGCTGGCGCTCAACGCCGCCGTGGAGGCGGCCCGGGCCGGTGAGCACGGTCGCGGATTCGCGGTGGTCGCCAGCGAGGTGCGCAAGCTCGCCGAGCGCAGCCAGGCGGCCGCGGCCGAGATCGGCACGCTCTCGTCCGACACCGTCAAGGCCGCCCAGCAGGCCGGCGACATGCTCGGCAAGCTCGTGCCCGACATCAAGAAGACCGCCAGCCTGGTCGAGGAGATCACCGCCGCCTGCCGCGAGCAGGATGTCGGCTCGGGCCAGATCAACCAGGCGATCCAGCAGCTCGACAAGGTGACCCAGCAGAACGCCAGCGCCTCCGAGCAGGTCTCGGCCACCTCCGAGGAGCTGGCCACCCAGGCCGAGAAGCTGCAGGCGACGATCGCCTACTTCCGGATCACCGAGGCGGCCGCGCCGGTGGCCGGTGTCGACCAGGCGGTGACGCGGCTGCGCGCGACCGCGGCGCGGATGGGCACGCCCTCGGCGGCGATCCGCTCCCCGAGCCCGAAGCGGGCGGGCGCGCGCGGCCCGGCCGGGGGCGGCGGCTTCGCCCTCGACATGGGCGAGGGCGACGCGCAGGACGCCGCCTTCACCCGGGTCGCCTGACACCTCGCCCGAGGCCCGGATCCGCGCGGTGCCCGTGCCCGCGCGGATCCCGCCGCCGTCGTCAGCCGCCGTCGCGAGCCGCCGTCGCGCGCCGCGCTCCAGCCGGAGATCCTGCATGTCCAGTGTGTGGCAGTACCTGACCCTCGGCCTCGGGGCCGAGACCTTCGGGATCGACGTCGAGCACGTCCACGAGATTCTCGACTACCGGGTCCCGGCCGCGCTTCCGCAGGCGCCGGCCTTCCTGCTCGGCATGATCGACGTGCGCGGGCAGAGCTACCCGGTGGTGGACCTGCGGACCAAGCTCGGACTGCCGCCGGTGGCGCGCACGCCGGCCACCCGGATCATCCTGCTCAACGTGCCGATGCCCGGCCGGGCGCTGCGGGTCGGGTTCGTGGCCGACCGGGTGATCGAGGTGACCGAGCTCGACCGGGCCGAGATGGAGGCGGCGCCCGAGGTCGGCGGGCGCTGGAACGCCCGCTACATCGCGGGGATCGGCCGCCGGGGCGAGGCCTTCGTGGTGGTGTTCGACCTCGTCGCGCTCATGGACGGCGACGGCCCGGCCCTGGTCGAGACCCCGCAGGCCGCCTGAGGGATCCGACACCATGGAGGCCGATCCGGGTCACCTGAGCGACCGGCACTTCCGCTCGGTCGCCGACCTCGTCCAGCAGCATGCCGGCATCCAGCTCCCGCCGGCCAAGCGCACCATGGTCGAGGGGCGGCTGCGCAAGCGCATGCGCGCCCTCGATCTCCCGACCCTGGAGGCCTACGGCCGCCACCTGTTCGAGGCCGGCCACCTCGCGGACGAGTTCCCGCACCTCGTCGACTGCGTGACGACGAACAAGACCGATTTCTTCCGCGAGCCCGCGCATTTCGACCTGCTGCGCGAGACGATCGTGCCGCGGCTGGCGGCGCGGGGCGACCGGCCGCTGCTCAAGGTCTGGAGCGCGGCGGCCTCGACCGGGGCCGAGGCCTACACGCTGGCGATGGTCCTGCACGACATGGCCGCCGACCGGTTCCGCTACGCCATCCTCGGGACCGACATCTCCTCGGAGGTCCTCGACCGTGCCCGGACGGCGATCTACCCGGCCGAGATGCTGGACGCCGTGCCGGCGGACCTGCGCCGCCGCTACGTGATGGTCGCGCGCGTTCCGGCCCGGCGCGAGGGGCGGATCGTGCCGGAGCTGCGCGCCCGGGTGCGGTTCCAGCGGCTCAACCTGATGGACGAGACCTACCCGATCGACCGGGACGTCGACCTCATCTTCTGCCGCAACGTGCTGATCTACTTCGACAAGCCGACCCAGAGGGCGGTGGTCGCGCGCCTGGCCGGGCACCTGCGCCCCGGCGGCTACCTGATCGTCGGCCATTCCGAATCCATGGCGGGCGTCGGCGTGGCCGGCCTCGACCAGATCTCCTCGACCGTCTTCGGCAAGCTGCGGGAATCCGGCCGGTGAGCGCGTCCAGACCGATCCGCGTCCTGATCGTCGACGACTCGGCCTCCGTCCGCCAGACGCTGTGCAGCATCCTGGGGACGGCGCCCGACATCGAGATCCTGGGCACCGCCGCCGATCCGTTCATCGCGGCGCGCCGCATCCAGGAGGAGATCCCGGACGTCATCATCCTCGATCTCGAGATGCCGCGCATGGACGGCCTGACCTTCCTGCGCAAGATCATGGCGCAGAAGCCGCTCCCGGTGATCGTCTGCTCGACCCTGACCGAGGCCGGGTCCCGGATCCTGTTCGAGGTGCTGGAGGCGGGCGCCGTCGACGTGCTGCCGAAACCGCGCGTCGACACCCGCCAGTTCCTGCTCGAGTCCACGGTCCGGGTCTGCGACGCGGTCCGGGCCGCCGCCCGGGCCAAGCTGCGCGGGAGCCGGCCGTCCCGGCCGCTGGTGGAGGCGAAGCTCTCGGCCGACGTCGTCCTGCCGCCGCCCGTGCCCGGGCGCGTCGTGGCCGGGACCGACCGGATCGTCTGCATCGGCGCGTCGACGGGCGGCACGGAGGCGCTGCGCGACGTGCTCGAGGTGCTGCCCGCCGAGTCCCCCGGTCTCGTCATCGTGCAGCACATGCCGGAGCATTTCACGGCGGCGTTCGCCAAGCGCCTGAACGGCCTCTGCGCGATCGCCGTCAAGGAGGCGGAGGACGGCGATCCCGTGGTGCGGGGCCGTGCCCTGATCGCCCCGGGCGGGCGGCACCTCATGGTCGAGCGCCGGGGCGGCAGCTACGCGGTGTCGGTGAAGGACGGTCCCCTCGTCGCGCGCCACCGCCCGTCGGTCGACGTCCTGTTCCGGTCGGCCGCCCGGGCCGCGGCCGCGAACGCGCTCGGCATCCTGCTGACCGGCATGGGCGACGACGGCGCCAACGGCCTGCTGGAGATGCGCCGCGCCGGGGCGCAGACGGTCGCCCAGGACGAGGCGAGCTGCGTCGTGTTCGGGATGCCCAAGGAGGCGATCGACCGCGGTGCGGCCGCCAAGATCCTGCCGCTGGAGCAGATGCACCTGGAGATCCGGCGCTTCGGCCTGCCCGCGGCGCGCTGAGGCCGGGGCGAGCGCCGGGGCCGGGTTCAGGACTGGTCGCGTTGCCCGGGCTGCGCCTCGGCCTTCGCCCGGCGTCCGCGCGCGCGGCTGGATGGTTGCGCCGCGCCGCGCCGCGTCCCGCGGGGGCCAGCCTTTACCGGCCTGGCTCCGGGAAGCCCCACGCTCCCGCCCCGCCGCGCGCCGCGCTGGGCGACCTGACCGGGACGGTCACCCTCGTCCCGGGGTCCAGAATCCAGCAGGTCCTGAACACCGGGCGGATGCTCGGGCACGCGGAACAGGCGGGCCAGCCCGTCGGCGACGCCCCGGAGAACGGCATCGGCCTGCTCGTGATCGTCCTGGCCCTGTACGACGATGAAACTCATCTGCGCACCCGGATGGTTCGTTCAGGTCCTCAACTCGACACGTTGCGAAGGGTTGCCTGGGCCTGTCGGAAGTCATCCGACGATTATGCGAATCCGCACGTCATGAACGTCATGTAATCAACCGGTGGTCGTATATAGGTGAATAATGAATGATTGTGCCCGGTGGTGACGGCGACTCGCCACGATTCCCGGAGTCTTGCTCAACGCACGGTCGGATCGCGTTCGGGGCGATACCGGGCAGAGTTGTGCTGGTGCGCCACGGCACGCGCTGCGCAGCGCGACGGCGGTTCAGTGACCGGGCGACGGGGAGTCGGACCGGTCAGGGCCGATCCGGCCGGCCGGCTCACGCGGCGTAGCGGTCGAGGGCCAGATCGTCGCTCGCGATCTCCGGCGCGCGTCCGGACACGAGGTCGGCGAGCAGGCGGCCCGATCCGCAGGCCATCGTCCAGCCCAGCGTGCCGTGACCGGTGTTGGTGAACAGGTTCCCGACCCGCGTGCCCCCGACGATCGGCGTGCCGTCCGGCGTCATCGGCCGCAGGCCGGTCCAGAACGCGGCTCGGTCGAGGTCGCCGCCGGCCGGGAACAGGTCCTGCACCGAGCGCGCGAGGGTCTCGCGGCGCGGCAGGCGCAGGGCGCTGCTGAACCCGGCGAGCTCGGCGGTGCCGCCGACGCGGATGCGGTCGCCGAGCCGGGTGATCGCGACCTTGTAGGTCTCGTCCATCACCGTCGAGACCGGCGCGGCCGCCGGATCGGTGATGGGGAGCGTGAGCGAGTAGCCCTTCACCGGGTAGACCGGCAGGGCGATCCCGAGGGGGCGCAGCAGGGCCGGCGTGTAGCTGCCCAGCGCCGCCACGTAGGCATCCGCCCGCAGGAGGTCGCCGTCGGCGGTCTCGACCGCCGTCACCCGGTCCCCGGCGTGATGCAGGCGCGCGATCGCCGTGCGGTAGCGGAAGGTGACGCCGAGGCCCTCGCAGATCGCGGCGAGGCGCTGCGTGAACAGGTGCGCGTCGCCGGTCTCGTCGCCCGGCAGCCGCAGGCCGCCGACGAAGACGCCGCGCATGGCGGCGAGCGCCGGCTCGGCACTGACGCAGCCGGCCGGGTCCAGCACCGTGTAGGGCACGCCGTAGGCGTCGAGGACGCGGGTGTCGTCGCCGACATGGTCGAGCTGCTTCTGCGTCCGGAAGAGCTGGAGCGTGCCCTTCTCCCGGTGGTCGTAGGCGATGCCGGTCTCGGTGCGCAGGTCGCGCAGCGCGTCGCGGCTGTACTCGGCGAGCCGGACCATGCGGCCCTTGTTCCGCTGGTAGGCCTCCTCGGTGCAGTTCGCGAGCATGCGCGTGAGCCACGCGTAGAGGCGGGGCTCGAGCCGCGGCCACAGCACCAGGGGGCGGTGCCGCATCATCAGCCACTTGAGCGCCTTCACGGGGATCCCGGGCGCCGCCCAGGGGGCCGAGTAGCCGGGCGAGACCTGCCCGGCATTGGCGAAACTGGTCTCCAGGCCGGAGCCCGGCTGGCGCTCCAGCACGGTGACCTGATGGCCGGCCCGGGCGAGGTAGTAGGCCGAGGTGACGCCGACGACGCCGCCGCCGAGGATGAGGACGTGCATGGCGGGCCTCAGGCTCCGAGATAGACGCGGTGGAAGCGGTGGCCGAGGCTGGTCAGGACCTCGTAGCCGATCGTGCCGGCCGCCGCGGCGACGGCGTCGACGTCGCGCTCCGGCCCGACGATGTCGACGAGCGCCCCCGGCCCGAGGGTGCCGGGCGCCACGTCGGTGACGTCGAGGACGAGGCTGTCCATCGAGACGCGCCCGACCACGGGCAGCCGGGCGCCGCCGAACCACGCCGCGCCGCCCGCCGTGCTGCGGAAGAACCCGTCCGCGTAGCCGATCGCGACCGTGGCGAGGCGGCTGTCCCTGTCGACTCGGGCCGCGTGGCCGTACCCGACCGGCGTCCCCGCCGGGACGCCGCGCGTCTGCATCACCCGGGCCCGCAGCTCGATCACCGGCCGCATCGGGTTCTCCGCACCCTCCTGCGGGGCGATCCCGTAGAGGGCGGCGCCGGGGCGCACGAGGTCGAAGTGGAAGTCCGGACCGAGGAAGATCCCCGACGAGGCCGCGAGGCTCGCCGGCACCGTCGGCAGGCGCCGCCGGACCGCCCGGAAGACGGAGAGCTGCGCCGCGTTGACCGGGCTGTCCGGCTCGCCCGCGCAGGCGAGGTGGCTCATCACCAGCCGCAGGTCGAGGCCCGCGAGGGCGTCCGGCCGGTCGAGGAGCGCGCCGACCTCGTCCGGAGCGAGGCCGAAGCGGGCCATGCCGGTATCGACCTGGAGGATCGCCGGCAGGCGCCGCGCGCGCCGCCGGGCCAGGCCCTGCCAGCCGCTGAGCTGGGACAGGTCGTTGAGGACGGGCACGAGGTCGTGGTCCGCGCAGGTCGCCTCGCTGCCCGGGGCGGCGCCGTTGAGCACGGCGATCGCCGCCCCGGGCCCGAGGATGGACCGGAGGGCGACGCCCTCGCCGACCTGGGCGACGAGGAAGTGCCGGCAGCCCGCGGCGGCCAGGACCGGCGCGACCCGGTCGGCGGCGAGGCCGTAGGCGTCCGCCTTGACGACGGCCGCGCAGGCGGCCGTCCCGGCTCGCGCGGCGAGCAGGCGGTAATTCTCCGCGATGGCCGCGAGATCGATCGTGAGGAGGGCGGAGGCCGTCCCGGCCGGGCCCGCATCGGGCCGGAGCTCGCGGTCGATCATGCTCATGGCGGCCCTCGGAGCGGCGCTCGGATGCAGTGCCAAAAGGCTACACGAAGGATCGTCGAACGAGCGTGCATCCTGTCGAAGAGATTTGAATTTCGAGCTTGGCCGTGGAAATATCTGCGGCCAGTTCGAAGATCCTGCGAGGCGCGCGTGGACGCGATCGACCGCCGCATCATCCAGGCCCTGCGCGGCGACGGCCGGATCAGCAACGCGGATCTCGCCGCGGCGGTCGGCCTGTCGGCGTCCGCCTGCCATCGCCGCGTGCGGCTGCTGGAGGAATCCGGAATCATCCGGGGCTACACCGCGCTGATCGGCGGCGCGGTCGACGGGCCGGGCCTCGTGGTCCTCACGCAGTTCACCCTGGACCGCCAGACCGAGGACTATCTCAACCGGTTCGAGGCGGCCGTCCGGCGCTGTCCCGAGGTGCAGGACTGCTATCTGATGACCGGGACGGCCGATTACCTCGTGAAGCTCAAGGTGATCGACGCGGCCGACTACGAGCGGCTGCACAAGGATGTCCTGTCGCGGCTGCCGGGGGTCGCCCGGCTGCAGTCGAGCTTCGCGATCCGGACCGTCGTGGCCGCCGGCCGGCCGCTCTGAAGGAAGCCCCGCCATGACGCCGAGCACCGAACCGCGCTGGGACGCCTCCTGCGACCTGCGCCTCCACGACGCCGCGCTCGCCGAGGGAAGCCGGGCGACGATCGACATCCGGGGCGACCGCGTGGCGGCGCTGCGGGATCCCGGCGCGCCGCTCCCGCCCGCCGGCCGCACGATCGATCTCGGCGGCGCCCTGGTGCTGCCGGGCCTGTCGGACGGGCACGTCCACCTCGACAAGTGCCTGCTCGGCCTGCCGTGGCGCCCGCACGCGGCGGCGGGGTCCGTCCGCGCGATCATCGACGACGAGAAGGCGTTCCGCCGCGCCACGCGGATCCCGCTCGCCGAGCAGGGCGCCGAGGCGCTGCTCGAACGCCTGCTCCGCGGCGGCACGACGAGCCTGCGGACCCATGTCGACGTCGACGACGTCACGCGGCTCGACCACCTCGCCCAGATCCTCGACCTGCGGGCGCGCTGGGCCGACCGCCTGCAGATCCAGATCGTCGCCTTCCCGCAGAGCGGGATCCTGGGCTGCCCGCCGGTCGCCGACGACCTGGACGCGGCCCTGCGGATGGGCGCGGACCTCGTCGGCGGCCTCGATCCCGTCGGCATCGACGGAGACCGCGACGGTCACCTCGACATCGTCTTCGCCCTGGCCGAGCGGCACGGGCGGGGCATCGACATCCATCTCCACGAGGGCGGCGCGGCCGGACTCGCCACGATCGCGGCGATCGCGGCCCGGACAGCGGCGGCCGGGCTCGGCGGGCAGGTCACGATCAGCCACGCCTTCGCCCTCGCGGAGGCCGACGACCTGGAACTCGGCCGGATCGCCGAGGCCCTGAACCGGGCCGGCGTCGCGATCCTCAGCAGCGTGCCGGGCGGGGCCCGATGCCCGCCGATCCCGCGGCTGCGCGAACTCGGCGTCCCGGTCTGCCTCGGCACCGACAACGTCCGCGACTGCTGGAACCCCGCCACGGTCACCGGCATGGTCGCCCGCGCCCAGCTCGCCGCCTACCGGTTCGACCTGCGCACCGACGCGGACCTCGCGGCGTTGCTGGCGCCGATCACCGCCGTCCCGGCGCGGGTGCTGGGCCTCGGTCCGGGCGCGGTGGCGCCCGGCGCGCGGGCCGACCTGATCGCCTTCGCGGCCGGCGGCGTGCCGCAGGTGATCGTGGAGTGCCAGGAGCCCGTGCTGGTCGTGGCGCGGGGCGCCGTCGCGGTCGACCGGCGCGGCGCGGCCGCCGGGGACCCGCCGCCGTGAACGACCGCGCGCTGCGCTACCTGCTGGCCGTCGTGCGCGCGGGCTCGGTCCGGGCGGCCGCCGATGTCCTGAACGTCGCCGCCTCGGCGGTGAGCCGGCAGATCATCGAGCTGGAGGCGCAGGTCGGCGAGACCCTGCTCGAGCGCCTGCCCCGGGGCGTGGTCCCCACCGAGGCCGGCCGCCTCGTCGCCGAGCACGCGCAGCGGCAGGCCGACGAGGCGGCCCTGCTGGAGGACCAGCTGAAGCGCCTGCGCGGGGTGCAGCGGGGCACGGTCAGCCTGCGCTGCGGCGCCGGCTTCCTGATCGACCTCCTCGACAACGCCCTGGCCGGCTTCGCCCAGGACCATCCGGGCATCGCCTATCAGGTCGAGATCGGCACGACCGACGGGATCCTGGCGGCGATCGCCCGGGGGGACGCGGATATCGGCCTCGTCTACAACCCGCCCGCGCACCCGGACGTCCGCGGGATCGTCTCCGCCCGGCAGCCGCTCCTCGCCGTCCTGCCGATGGGGCATCCCCTCGCCGACGGGGCGGCGCCGGTCCCGCTGCGCAGCTTCGCCACCGAGCCCGCCGCCCTCCTGCCCCCCGACCACGGGGTCCGGCAGCTGATCGGCCGCGTCGAGGCCGACGGCGGATTCCGGCTGGTGCCGCGGCTGGAGACGGCGTCCTTCGAGTTGCACCGCCGCTTCGTGATGGCCGCCATGGGCGTCGCGTTCCTGCCCCGCTTCGTGGTCGCGGCCGAGCTGCGCGACGGCCTCCTCGCGGCTTTGCCGCTGCGCGACGCCATCCTGTCGGAGGCGAGCGCCCACCTCGTCGTCCGCGCGGGGCGGCGCCTGCCGGAGGGCGCGGCGCGGCTGCTCGGCTGGCTGGCCGACCACATGGTGGCGTTCCGGCCGCCGCCGGCGTGACGCGAGCGTGCGGATTTTCCGCACGCTTCGTGCAGAAATCGGTTGTTGTCGCAACGCTCGTTTGCCGGAACTATCGTGCCGCTTCGTGAGGACGGATCGGCATGACCATCGCAACGGTAGGCGTCGTCGGGCTCGGCAACATGGGTTTGGGCATGGCCGCGACCCTGGCCCGCAAGGGCTTCGCGGTCCTGGGCTACGACCTCAGTCCGGCCCGGCGCCCCGCCGCCGAGGCGGCCGGCGTCACCGTCCTCGACGCCCTCAACGACGTGCTCGGCCGGGCCGACGCCCTGGTGTTCTCGCTGCCGCTGGCGCGGGACGTGGAGGCGGTGGTCACCGCGGAGGGCGGGTTCCTGTCCCGGACCGACCGGAAGGTGGTGGTGATCGACACCTCGACCTCGGATCCCGGCACGACCCGCCGCCTCGCCGAGCGCCTCGCCGCGGCCGGTCACGCCCTCCTCGACGCCCCGGTGAGCGGCGGCCCGTCCGGCGCCGCCGAGGGCACCCTGACCATGATGATCGGCGGCGCCGCGGCGGATTACGAGCTGGCCCGCCCGGTCTTGGAGGCCATGTCGGCCCGCGCGCCGCATGTCGGGCCATCGGGCGCCGGCAACATCGTCAAGCTCGTCAACAACCTGCTGGTGGCGGCCCATCTGGTGACCACCGGCGAGGCCCTGCGCCTCTCCGAGGCGGCGGGCCTCTCGGCCGAGGAGGCCGTCAAGGTCGTCAACACCGCGACCGGCCGCAGCGCGATCAGCGAGGTCATGATCCCGCGCTGGGTCCAGTCCGGCACCTTCGACAGCGGCTTCTCGGCCGGCCTGATGCGCAAGGACGTGCGCCTCGCCCTCGAACTCGCCGCCGAATGCGGGATCGACCTGCCGCTCTCCGCCGAGGTGAAGCGGATCTGGCAGGCGACGCAACCCGCCATCCCCGACACGGCCGACTTCACCCGCATGGCCGATTACCGCGATCCCAAGGGAGCCCACTGATGTCCGGCACGCCGCACTCGCCCGCCGCCGACCGGGTCGCCGCCCTCCTGGCCGACCTGCTGCCGGGCGGCCGCATCGGCAGCGTCGTGGCCGGCGAGATCCTCGCCGGGACCGGCGCCGCCCTCGATCTCACCAACCCCGCCGACGGCGGCGTGCTCGCGACCTTCGCCGATGCCGGCCCGTCGGTCGTCGAGGCCGCCATGGCGGCGGCTCGCGACGCCCAGCGCGCGTGGTGGGGGATGACCGCTGCCGCCCGCGGTCGCGCGCTGTGGGCGGTCGCCGCCCTGGTCCGGCAGCACGCCGGCGCGCTCGCCGAGCTGGAGACCCTCTCGGCCGGCAAGCCGATCCGCGACACCCGCGGCGAGGTCGCCAAGGTCGCCGAGATGTTCGAGTACTACGCCGGCTGGTGCGACAAGCTGCACGGCGACGTCATTCCGGTCCCGACCTCGCACCTGAACTACACCCGCCACGAGCCCTTCGGCACCGTGGTGCAGATCACCCCCTGGAACGCCCCGATCTTCACCGCGGGCTGGCAGATCGCGCCGGCGATCTGCGCCGGCAACGCCGTGGTGCTGAAGCCCTCCGAGCTGACGCCCCTGACCTCGCTCGTTCTCGGCCTGCTCTGCGACCGGGCCGAGGGGATGCCCCGCGGCCTTGTCTCGGTGCTGGCGGGCGCCGGCCCGACCACCGGCGCCGCCGCGGTCGCCCATCCCGAGACCCGGCTCGTCGTGTTCGTCGGCTCGGCCGAGGCGGGCGCGCAGATCGCCGCCGCGGCGGCCCGCGCCATCGTGCCGAGCGTGCTGGAGCTCGGCGGCAAGTCGGCCAACATCGTGTTCGCCGACGCCGACCTCGACCGGGCGCTGATCGGCGCGCAGGCCGCGATCTTCGGCGGCGCCGGCCAGAGCTGCGTGGCGGGCTCCCGGCTCCTCGTGCACCGCTCGATCCACGCGTCCTTCGTCGAGCGCCTGTCCCGCGCCGCCGCGCGCATCCCCGTGGGCGCACCGACCGACCCGGAGACGCAGATCGGCCCGATCAACAACCGGCGCCAGCGGGACAAGATCGCCGACATGGTCGAGGCCGCCGCGGGGGCGGGGGCCACGATCGCGACCGGCGGGGCCTGCCCCGCCGCCTTACGCGACACGGGCGGCTTCTACTACGGCCCGACCATCGTGGACGGCGTCGCGCCGGACGCGGCGATCGCCCGGGAGGAGGTGTTCGGCCCGGTCCTGGCGGTCCTGCCGTTCGACGGCGAGGACGAGGCGATCGCGCTGGCCAACGGCACGCCCTACGGCCTCGCCGGCGCGGTCTGGACCGGCGACGGCGGGCGCGGCCACCGGGTCGCGGCGGCCCTGCGGGCCGGCACCGTCTGGGTCAACGGCTACAAGACCATCAACGTGGCCTCGCCGTTCGGCGGCTTCGGCCGCTCGGGCTTCGGCCGCTCCTCGGGCCGCGAGGCGCTGATGGCCTACACCCAGACCAAGAGCGTCTGGGTCGAGACCGCCGCCGCGCCGGCCGTGACCTTCGGCTACGTGGGCTGAGCCCGACGCCACGGGCGCAATGACCGAGACGATCTAACGCCAAGCCGGCGATCAAGACCGGCAGGCGGAGCAACGGGCAGCCCCGAGGGGGGCCAAGGAGGATGACGATGGCGGGGGAACTGTTTGCGACGAACACGCGGCCGGTCGCGCCGCCCGTCTCGGGCGGGGGTAAGCTGACGCTGTTCCTGCTCGCCCTCGTCATCGTCGTCATCGCGGAGGCGATCGGCAACGTCAGCATCCCGGTGGGCGCCGGCAAGATCGTGCTGCTCCCGCTGCTCTGGGCCCTGCTGCTGGGCGGCGCGCTGGGGCTGATGAGCCCGCGCCTGCCCGCGCCGCTGCGGCTGTCGACCGCCCTGCAGAATGCGGCCGGCGCCTACCTGCAGCCGGCGCTCCTGATCTTCATCGCCAAGCTCGGGCTGCTCGTCGGCGGCTCGCTGCCGAAGATCCTCGCCTCGGGCTGGGCCCTGGCCTTCCAGGAATTCGGCCACTTCTTCGGCACGATGGTGTTCGGCCTGCCGGTGGCGCTCCTGCTCGGCATCAAGCGCGAGGCGATCGGCGCGACCTTCTCGGTCGGCCGCGAGCCCAGCCTCGCCATCATCGGCGAGCGCTACGGCATGGACTCGCCGGAGGGGCGCGGCGTGCTGGCCGAGTACCTGACCGGCACGGTGTTCGGCGCGGTGTTCATCGCCCTGCTGGCCGGGCTGATCACCAGCCTCGGCATCTTCAACCCGCTGGCGCTGGCGATGGGGGCCGGGGTCGGCTCCGGCAGCATGATGGCCGCGGCCTCGGGGGCGATCGCGGCCCAGCAGACGCCCGAGGTCGCCAAGGACGTCGCCACCTTCGCGGCCGCCAGCAACCTCGTGACCACCACGATCGGCACGTACTTCACCCTGTTCCTGTCGCTGCCCTTCACGATCTGGGCCTACGGCAAGCTGGAGCCGATCCTCGGCCGCAACCGGCCGGACGCCGCCCGCCCGGCGGCCGCCGACCCGCAGGCGCCGGCCCATCAGCCGGCCCACGGGGAGGTGCGGATCGGCCTCGGCGAGACCGTGCTCGCCTGGATCCTGATCGGCGCCTACGGGCTGATCGGCAACTGGCTGACCTACGGAATCATCCCCGACGCGAGCGTCGTGGCCGGGATGGCGATCATCATCGGCACCGTGCTCGCCGGCTGGGGCCTCTACCTGCTCCTCGGCCGGCGCCTGCCCGCCGTCCTCTGGGTGTCGATCATCGGCATGGCGCTGACCTATCCCGGGACGCCCTACGCCGCCGAGATCGCCGCCCTGACCGGCAAGCTCAACTTCCTGGCGCTCGCCACGCCGATCCTGACCTTCGCGGGGCTCTCGGTCGCCAAGGACGTGCCCGCCTTCCGCCGCCTCGGCTGGCGGATCGTCGTGGTCTCGTTCATGGCCAATGCCGGGACCTTCCTCGGCGCGGCCCTCATCGCGCAGTTCTTCATGCACCCACCGCTGGGGTGAACCGCCGCGCCGATCGGCGTAGGGTCCGGGCGGGGGATCGAGGCGCTTCGGCAGCCTCCCGTATCTGAGAGAGATCGCATGCGCATCGAGGCGGAGACCGTGGAGCGGATGGTCGCGTGGCGGCGCGACCTGCACGCCCATCCCGAGCTGGCCTTCCAGGAGGTCCGCACGGCGGATCTCGTCGCCCGGGAACTGGCCGCCTGCGGCCTGTCGGTGAAGACCGGGCTCGGTCGCACCGGCGTGGTCGGGACCCTGAGCCGGGGCGACGGCCCGACCATCGGCCTGCGCGCCGACATGGACGCCCTGCCGATCCAGGAGGCGACGGGCGCTGCTCACGCCTCCCGGACGCCCGGCGTGATGCATGCCTGCGGCCATGACGGCCACGTGGCGATGCTGCTCGGCGCGGCCCGGCACCTCGCGTCGCGCACCGACCTGTCCGGGACGGTCCACTTCATCTTCCAGCCGGCGGAAGAGTGCGAGGGCGGCGGGCGCGCCATGGTCGAGGACGGCCTGTTCCGGCTGTTCCCGTGCGATTCCGTCTACGGCCTGCACAACTGGCCGGGTTTGCCGCTGGGGACCTTCGCGACCCGGGTCGGCGCCATCATGGCCTCCCTCGACACGTTCGAGATCGCGGTCGCCGGGTTCGGCACCCACGCGGCCATGCCGGAGCGCGGCACCGACACGCTGGTGGTCGCCTCCGAGATCGTCCTCGCTCTGCAGACCATCGTGAGCCGCCGGATCGCCCCCACGGACCCGGTCGTCCTCAGCGTCACGCAGATCCACGGCGGCGACGCCTACAACGTCATCCCCGAGCGCGCGGTCATCCGCGGCACGGTCCGCTGCCTGGACGAGGCCGTGCGCAAGCGCGTGGCCGAACTCGTCGAGGCGATCGCGGGCGGGACGGCCGCCACGCACGGCGCCCGCGCGGAGGTGGACTACCGGTTCGGATACCCCGCCACCGTCAACACCGCCGACGCCGTCGGCACCGCCCTGGAGGCGGCCGGGGCCGTCCCGGACATCACCGCGCGCCGGGGCGAGGTCGGCCCCTCCATGGCGTCGGAGGATTTCGCCTACATGCTGGAGGCCTGCCCCGGCGCCTACGCGTGGATCGGGACCGACGGGACGCGCAAGAGCCTGCCGCTCCACAATCCGGGCTACGATTTCAACGACGAGGCCCTGCCGGTCGGCGCCGCCTACTGGGCCGCGCTGGGGGCGCACAGCCTCAGGCCGTGACGCGGCGCGCACCCTGAGAGATCGCCCGCGCCGGAGGCGCGGGCGATCTCGTTGGCGGCCATCAGGCCGCCATCGGCCCGTAACGCCGGTGACCCTTCACGTCGAAGCGGTCGAGCATCATGACCTTGTCCCAGGCCTTGACGAAGTCCGCCACGAAGCGCCGCTGGCCGTCGCTGCCCGCGTAGGCGTCGGCGATGGACCGGAGCTGCGCGTTCGACCCGAAGACGAGGTCGCTGCGGGTCGCCTCGAACTTCGTCTGCCCGCTCGCGCGGTCCTTGAGCGTGAAGGTCATCCCCTCCGCATCCGCCTTCTCCCAGACCAGATCGACGTCGGTCAGGTTGCGGAAGAAGTCGGTCGTCAGCGCCCCGACCCGGTCGGTCAGGACGCCCCGGCTCGACCCGTCGTGGTTGGCGTTGAGCGCGCGCAGGCCGCCGGTCAGGACGGTCCATTCCGGGGCCGTCAGCGTCAGCAGGTTCGCCTTGTCGAGGAACATCTCCTCCGGCGAGACGCTGCGCGTCATCTGCCCGAAGCCGTCGTCGACGTAGTTGCGGAACCCGTCCACCACCGGCTTCAGCCACTCGAACATCTCGAGGTCCGTGAGCGCCTGGGTCGTGTCCACCCGGCCCGGCGTGAACGGGACCGGCGTCTCGACCCCGGCATCGCGGGCCGCCTTCTCCACGGCGACGCAGCCGCCCAGCACGATCAGGTCCGCCAGCGAGATCTTCTTGCCGTCGCTGCGGCCGCCGTTGAAGGTCGCCATCACGCCGCGCAGGGCCTCGACCACGGGCGCGGCCCGCCGGTTGACGGCCCAGTCCTTCTGCGGCGCGAGGGCGAGGCGGCCACCGTTGGCCCCGCCGCGCTTATCGCTGTCGCGGTAGGTCGAGGCCGCCGAGAAGGCCGTGAAGGCGAGATCCGAGACCGACAGGCCCGTGCCGGAGATCGCCTGTTTCAGCGCGGCGATCTCCGCCTCGCCGACGAGGTCGTAGTCCCGCTCGGGCAGCGGGTCCTGCCACAGGAGCCCGTCCTCGATCACGACCTCCGGGCCGAGGTAGCGGTGCTTCGGACCCATGTCGCGGTGGGTAAGCTTGTACCACGCCTTGGAGAAGGCCTGGGTGAAGGCGTCGAAGTCGTTGAGGAACTTCTCGCAGACCTTGCGGTAGTCGGGATCGACCTTCAGGGCGATGTCGGACGTCATCATCATCAGCGGGTGCATCTGGCCGGCGACGTGGGCGTCCGGCGTCCTCGGCGCGGCGGGATCCTTCGGCGTCCACTGCAGGGCGCCCGCCGGGCTCTTGGTCTGCTCCCACTCGAACTTGAAGAGGTTCTCCAGGTAGGCGTTGTCCCACTGCGTCGGATCGGGCGTCCAGCTGCCCTCGATGCCGTTGGTCATCGTGTCCTTGCCGGAGCCCGCACCCTTCGGGTTGTGCCAGCCCAGCCCCATCGCCTCCATCGGCGCCATCTCGGGCGGCGGCCCGATCTCCTTGGCCGGCACCATGCCGTGGCTCTTGCCGAAGGCGTGGCCGCCCGCGATCAGCGCCACGGTCTCCTCGTCGTTCATCGCCATGCGGGTGAAGGTGATCCGGATGTCGCGCGCGGAGGCCAGCGGATCGCCGCTGGCGTAGGGGCCCTCCGGGTTCACGTAGATCAGCGCCTGGTGCGAGGCGGCCAGCGGGTTCTCGAGGTCGTAGTCTGCGTCGCCGTTCTTGCCCCGCCAGCGCTTGTCGCGGTTGACCATGTCGTCGAAGCTCGAGACCGAGCCCATCTCGACGACCTCCGGTCCCCAGTAGGTCGCGTCGTCCGCCTCCCAGGCGTCGAGGCGGCCGGCGGCGAAGCCGTAGGTCGGCAGGCCCATGATCTCGAGGGCGCAGTTGCCGGTGAGCACCATGAGGTCGGCCCACGACAGGGCGTTGCCGTACTTGTGCTTGATCGGCTGCAGGAGGCGCCGCGATTTGTCGGTGTTGCCGTTGTCCCACCAGCTCGAGATCGGGGCGAAGCGCTGCATGCCGGTGCCGGCGCCGCCGCGCCCGTCGGCGATCCGGTAGGTGCCGGCCGAGTGCCAGGCCATGCGGATCATCTGCGGGCCGTAATTGCCGTAGTCGGACGGCCACCACTCCACCGACGAGGTCAGGAACTGCTTGATGTCGTGCTTGAGCGCGTCGAAGTCGATCTTGGCAAACTCGGCCGCGTAGTCGAAATCCGGGCCCAGGGGATCGGCCGCCAGCCCGTTCTGGTGGAGCACTTCCACCCGCAGGCGGTGGGGATACCAGTTCTCCAGTGTCGGCCGGTTGCCGTGGGCGCCGCCGATCCGGTCGCCGCCGAACGGACACTGGCCTGCCATGTGAAACGACGTCGTGTCCGTCTTGTCGATCGTCTCGCTCATCGGGTGGTCCCCCTTGGTGTTGCGCGACGGCCGGGCGTGCGGGGCCCGGACGTCGAAGGCGGTGGGCGGTGCAGGCGGTCCGAACCCTCAGGCGATTCCCGTCGCGCTCGAGACTCGTGACGAAATGAGGCGGTCTCCGGCTGGATCAAGCGCGGGGCGTCGAAGTCTTGCCGGGCTTGCGGTGGAGGCTCCCGCAGAGACCGCGATGACGTTGTCGCGATCTGCCCTGTCGCCGCCGTCGCGGAGAGCCGGCATCGACTCGACGTCGACAACGGCCCGCGCCCGGGCATTGCCCTTCGTCTTGGAGCTGTGGGCCGACCGTCATGATGGTCGTCTCGCGGGGGGAGGTCCTGTCCCCGCGCGGACCGATCGAAACGGCCGGCGCCGGTCGACGTCGGTCAGGGCGTGGATCGCGTCCCGGCCGGCGGGGCGCTGATTGATCCGCTCTCGGAGCCGGTGACGACCTTGCGGGCGGCGGCCTGACTCTGGCTGGCGTAGTCGGGCGGCGCGGTCTCACCCTGCCAGATCATCAGGCCGGCCAGGGCGGCGACCATCAACCCCACACTCACGAGGAGCACGATCAGAACCGGCCTGCCGCGCCGACCCTGACGGGTCTCTCGAGACGTACGATATTCGACCATCCGCGCCTCGCTGGACCATGATCCCGGGAAATCCCGGCGGAAACCCGCGGCCCGGCGAATGGATCCTGTACTGCGACGCTGTGGACCACGGGATCAGCGCGCGCCGGCACCGCTCCGTCGCCCATTGGCGCCTGCCGGCGATAGTCATACAGTCATACACATGACCGTCGTGACCGCACCTCAGCCCGATCTCCGCTTGCCGCTCTACCAGCGCCTGCGGGACGAGATCGCCTTCCAGATCGCCCGCAACGTCTGGCGGTCGGGCGAACCGATCCCCACGGAGGCGGAACTGGCGGCGACCCACCGCGTCGCCATCGGCACCGTGCGCAAGGCGATCGACGTCCTCGTCGCCGACGGCCTCGTCGAGCGGCAGCAGGGCCGCGGCACCTTCGTTCGGCGGCCGCGCTTCGACCGGTCCCTGTTCCGGTTCTTCCGGCATCTCGGCCCGGACGGCACGCAGGCCGTGCCGGAGGGCCGGATCCTGTCGCGCGAGGCCTGTCCGGCTCCAGCGACCGTCCGCGAGGCCCTCGGCCTGGACGCGCGCGGCGACGCGATCCGGCTGATCCGGACACGCCACCTCCAGGGCCGCCCGATCCTGTCCGAGACGATCTGGCTGCCGGCCGCGCGGTTCGCGCCGCTCCTCGAAGCCCCGCTGACGGAGATCGGCGACCTCCTCTACCCCGCCTACGAGCGTCTCTGCGGCGAGATCGTCGCCCGCGCCGAGGAGACCCTGACCGTCGGCATCGCCGACGCGACCGACGCGGGGCGCCTCGCGATCGCCGACGGGGATCCGGTCGTCGTCATCGAGCGCCTCGCGTTCGGCTTCGATGCCCGCCCGATCGAGTGGCGGGTGACGCGCGGCGCCGCCCGGGACTTCCGGTATCACGTCGACATACGCTGAAAGGCAGGCGCCTTGACGTGCCGACTCTCGCGTGCTCATCTATTCATATAAATGACTAGTCCTCTTCGGAGGACGGAGGAAAGCCTGTGTTCCGCTGGTACCGAGAGGTCGGTCCGGCCGAGCGTCGCACCTTCTGGGCCTGTCTGGGCGGGTGGTCGCTCGACGCCCTGGACGTGCAGATGTTCAGCCTCGCCATTCCCGCGCTGGTCGCGAGCTTCGGCCTGAGCCGCTCGGAGGCCGGCCTGATCGGCGCGGTCACGCTCGTGGCGGCGGCGATCGGCGGCTGGCTCGGCGGCCTCGCGGCGGATCGGATCGGCCGCGTCCGGACCCTCCAGATCACGGTGCTGTGGTTCGCGGTCGCGACCTTCCTGGCGGCCTTCGCGCAGAGCTTCGCCCAGCTGCTGACCCTGAAGGCGCTGCAGGGGATCGGCTTCGGCGCCGAGTGGGCGGCCGGCGCCGTGCTCATGGCGGACGCGATCCGGCCCGAGCACCGCGGCCGGGCGCTGGGCGCCGTCCAGGGCGGCTGGGCGCTCGGCTGGGGCGCGGCCGTGCTCCTGTCCACGGCGGCGTTCTCGGTGCTGGATCAGGAGACGGCCTGGCGAGCCCTGTTCGCCTGCGGCCTCGCGCCGGCACTCCTCCTGCTCTACCTCCGCCGCTCCGTCCCCGAGCCGGTCCGGTCCGTGGCAGGGCCGGCGCCGTCACGGGCCGGAGGGCTCGCGATCTTCGCGCCCGGCCTGCGCCGGATCACGGTGCTCGCGACGCTGCTCGGCCTCGGCGCCCACGGGGGCTTCCACGCCCTGTTCACGTGGCTGCCCACCTACCTGAGCGTCGAGCGCGGCGCCTCGGTCCTCGGGACCGGGCTCTACCTCGCCATCATCATCGCGGCCTTCGGTCTGGGATGCCTCGTCGCCGGCGGCCTCGTGGACCGGCTCGGCCGCCGCCGGACCGTGGCGCTCTACGCCGCCGGCTGCATGGCCCTGGTCGTCCTCTACCTGCTGCTGCCGGTCGGCGGCACGGGCCTGCTCCTCCTCGGGGCGCCCCTCGGCTTCTGCACGGCCGGCATCCCCGCGAGTCTCGCGGCGCTGTTCAGCGAGCTCTTCCCGGACGGGCTGCGCGGGACCGGGATGGGCTTCTGCTACAACGCCGGCCGCCTCGCCTCCGGCCTGCTGCCCCTCGGCGTCGGCCTGCTCAGCGAGATCTGCGGCCTCGGCCCGGCGATCGGCCTGTCGGCCCTCGGCGCCTACGGGCTCGTCCTCCTCGCCGTCGCGCTCCTGCCGGATCGGCAGCCCGGCGGCGCGCTGATCCCCCAGACCGTGAGATGATCCGATGAACCGGCGCCTCTTCTGCCGCACCCTGCTCGCGGGCGGCGTCACGCTCGCACTCCCCGCCCGCGGCCGCGCGGCCGGGACCGCCGACGACGGCGTCGCTGCGGTGGACACCCACGCCCACGTCTTCACCCGGGCCCTCACCCTCACGGGCGACCGGCGCTACGCCCCCGACTACGACGCGAGCATCGCCGATTACCGCGCCATGCTGGACCGGAACGGCATGGCCCGCGGCGTGCTGATCCAGCCGAGCTTCCTGGGCACCGACAACGGCTACATGGTCTCGGCCCTGCGCTCCGCGCCGGAGCGGCTGCGCGGCATCGCCGTGCTGGCCCCGGAGGCCGAGACCGCGACCCTGCGCGACCTCGCCGGGCAGGGCGTCGTCGGCCTGCGCCTCAACCTGATCGGCCGGCCGGACCCGGATTTCGCCGGCCCGGTCTGGCGCGCCCACCTCGCGCGCGTCGCGGATCTCGGCTGGCAGATCGAGGTCCAGGCCGAGGCGCGGCGCCTCGCGCGGCTGCTGCCGCCGCTGGTCGCGGCGGGCGTCCCCGTGGTGGTCGATCATTTCGGCCGGATCGACCCCGCCCTCGGCATCGCCGATCCGGGCTTCGCCGACCTGCTCGGCTTCGGCCGCGGCGGCCGCGTCTGGGTCAAGCTCTCGGGCGCCTACCGCATCGGCAGCGGCGAGGCCGGCCGGCAGACGGCGGTGCAGGCCGCCGAGCGCCTGCGCGGCGCCTTCGGGGCGTGGCGCCTGCTCTGGGGCAGCGACTGGCCGCACACGCAGTTCGAGACCCAGGCCAGCCCCGCCGAGGCCCGGCGCGATCTCGACGCCTGGGTGCCGGACCCGGCCGAGCGCCGGATCGTCCTGGCCGAGACGCCCGCCGAACTCTTCCGCTTCGACCGCTAGGCCGAGGCGGCCCCGCCCGAATTCCAGCGAGGACAGGACCATGGCAACACCGACCACGCCACACGCGGCGGACGCGGCCGCCTTCGAGAGCCGAACGATGCGGAAGGTCGGCCTGCGCCTGATCCCCTTCCTCGTGCTCTGCTACTTCATCGCCTACGTCGACCGGGTGAATGTCGGCTTCGCGGCGCTGACCATGAACCACGATCTCGGCCTCTCCGCCGCGGCCTTCGGCCTGGGCGGCGGCCTGTTCTTCGTCGCCTACGTCCTGTTCGAGGTGCCGAGCAACCTCGCCATGGAGCGCGTCGGCGCGCGGATCTGGATCGCGCGGATCATGATCACCTGGGGGCTCGTCGGCATCGGCTCGGCCTTCGTCACCGGTCCGCTGAGCTTCGCCACCGCCCGCTTCCTGCTCGGCGCGGCCGAGGCCGGGTTCTTCCCCGGCGTGATCCTGTACCTGACCTACTGGTTCCCCTCCGCCTACCGGGCGCGGATCGTGGCGATGTTCATGGTCGCGATCCCGCTCTCCAGCTTCTTCGGCTCGCCGCTCTCGGCGGCGCTGCTCACCCTCGACGGCGCCGCGTCCCTGCGCGGCTGGCAGTGGCTGCTGATCATGGAGGCGGTCCCGGCCGTCCTGCTCGGCGTCGCCGCCCTCGCGCTGCTGCCGAGCCGGCCGGCCGAGGCGACCTTCCTGAGCCCGGCGGAGCGCGGCTGGCTGACGGACCGGCTGGAGACCGAGCGGCGCGCCGCCGAGGCGAGCGCCGGGCACCACGCCCACGGCCTCGCGGCGGTCTGGGCGGTGCTCGCGAGCCGGCAGGTCTGGCTGCTCGCCGTGATCTACGCGGGCAGCTCGGCCACCAGCAACACGCTGTCGCTGTGGATGCCGCAGATCCTCAAGGGGTTCGGCCTCAGCAACCTGCAGACCGGCCTGCTGAACATGATCCCGTTCGGCATCGCCTCGGTCTTCATGATCGTCTGGGGCCTGCGGGCGGACCGCAGCGGCGAGCGGATCTGGAGCACGGCCCTGCCGCTGGCGCTGACCTCGGTGAGCTTCGCCCTGACGCTCCTGACGGGCTCGCTCTGGATGACGCTGGTCCTGCTCTCGCTGGTCCTGCTCGGCAACTACGCGATCAAGGGCCCGTTCTTCGCCCTCGCCACGGAGACGCTGCCGCCGGCCCAGACGGCCGCCGGCATCGCGGCGATCAACACCCTGGCGCATCTCGGCACCGGGGCGATCACCTCGCTGATCGGCGTGCTGCGCGAGCAGACCGGCAGCTTCCCCGTCGCCCTGCTGCCGCTCTGCGCGCTCACCGGCGTCGGCTGCGCCCTGGTCTTCTGGATCGGACGGCACCAGCCGCGGGCGGCGACCGTCGGGGCGGCCCCGTCGATCGCCCGGGGCTGAGGCGGCGACCCGTCAGGTCGGCTGGCCGAGGATCCCCAGGATCTCCCGGCGCAGCCGCACGATCTCGGCATCGTCGCGGTGGCGCGGATAGGGCGCCGCGACGGGCAGCTCGGCCCGGATCGCGGCCGGGCGGTCGGAGAGCACGATCACGCGCTCGGCCAGCACCAGCGCCTCCTCGACGTCGTGGGTGACGAGGAGCGCGGTGAAGCGCTTCTCCTGCCAGAGCCGCAGGATCTCGGCCTGCATGGCGAGCCGC
Organism: Methylobacterium sp. 190mf; assembly: GCF_900107945.1. Classification (NCBI taxonomy): domain Bacteria; kingdom Pseudomonadati; phylum Pseudomonadota; class Alphaproteobacteria; order Hyphomicrobiales; family Methylobacteriaceae; genus Methylobacterium; species Methylobacterium sp. 190mf. The sequence continues at coordinate 217,343 of NZ_FNVI01000001.1, forward strand.
GTCAGGGCGTCGAGCTTGCCCAGCGGCTCGTCGAGGAGCAGCAGCCGCGGCGCGTTGACGAGCGCCCGGGCGAGGGCCGCCCGCTGCGCCATGCCGCCGGAGAGCTGGTGCGGGTAGACGTCGGCGAAGCCCGTGAGGCCGACGAGCCCCAGCGCCTGGTCGACGAGGGCCGCCCGCGACCGCCCGACGCCGCGGGCCTCCAGCCCCAGGGCGACGTTGCCGCGCACGGTCCGCCACGGATAGAGCGTCGGGTCCTGGAAGACGAGGAGCCGGGACGGGTCCGGCCCCTCGACGAGGTCGTCGTCGACCCGGATCGCGCCCTGGTCGGGCGGCTCCAGGCCGGCGACGAGCCGCAGCAGGGTGGACTTGCCGCAGCCCGAGGGGCCGAGCAGCGCCACGAAGGCGCCGGGCTCCACGTCGAGGCTCACCCGGTCGAGGACCGGCAGGGGCGCCCCGCGGATCGCGAAGGCGTGGCTGACGGCCTCGACCGCCAGGCGGGCCCCGGCGCTCTGGGCGGCGGGGCGTTCGAGGGTCGCGGCGGCTACCATTGCACCAGCCCCTTCTGCCACGCGAGCAGGCGGTCGCGCAGGCGGAACAGCAGCGTGATCAGGGAGGAGCACATCAGCGCCATCACGATCAGCGCCGCGTACATGTTGGCGTAGGCGGCCCAGCCCTGCGCCCACTGGAGGTACCAGCCGAGGCCGGACTTCACGCCGAGCATCTCGGCGACGACCAGCACCGCGAAGGAGCCGCCGAGCCCCATGAACAGCCCGACGAAGACGTGCGGCAGCGCCGCCGGGATCGCCACGCGCAGGATCAGGAAGCCGCGCGAGGCGCCGAGCGTCCGCGCCACGTCGAAATAGGCCTTGTTGACGCCCGCCACCCCCGACCAAGTCAGCACCGTGACCGGGAAGCCGGTCGCCAGCGCCACCAGGAAGGTGCTGGCCGACCACGAGGACGGGAAGACGAAGAAGGCGAGGGGCAGCCACGCCGTGGCCGGCAGCGGCCCGACGAAGCGCAGAACGGGATGGGCCCAGTAGCCCACCGCCCGGAAGGTGCCGATGGCGACGCCCAGGACGAAGCCGGTCGCCGCCCCGATGGCATAGCCGCCGGAGAGGAGGATCAGGGAGTTGAGGATGCTGCCGCCGAGCTTCGGCCAGTCGTCGAGGAAGACCTCCAGGATCGCCTGGGGCGAGGGGAAGAACGGCATCGGCAGCAGGGCGAGCTTCGCCGTGACCGCCTCCCAGACCAGCAGCGCCACCGCCAGCGCCGTGAGCCAGGGGCTCCCGTGCCGCAGCCGCGACCCGAGAGGGCCGAGGCGGGTCGCCACGGGCGCGAGGGCCAGGAGGGCGAGGCCGAGCGCCGCCGCGCCGGACCCGAGGGCCGCGGTCTCGGGCAGGTCGTCCGCCTCGGGCAGGCCGAGGGTCACGCCGGCCAGGGCGAGCCAGGCGCCGCCCGCGAGGACGATCCGCCAGGGCGGCCGCGGCAGCCTTCGGGACGGGGCGGCGGCCCGCGGGGCGACGCCGGCGGTGATGCTTCCGGACATGGCGCGCCTCAGCTCAGCACGTCGGCGTAGATCCGCTCGGCGAACTTCGCCGTGTCGGTGGACCGCCGCAGGACGTTCACCTGCTTCAACTCGTCCCCGTAGAGCGCGAGCTGCTGCTTGAGATCGCCGCCGACCGGGCTGTCGCCGTGCTGCTGGCTGCGCAGCATCGCGGCGAGATCCGCGATCGAGCCCTTGCCGCCGTAGCCGGAGAAGGCCCGGGCCGCGGCCTCGGGATCCCGGTGGACGGCGTGGCCGCCCTCCAGGATCGCCCGGGTCAGCGCGCGCGCCACCGCGCGGTCGTTCCGGATCAGGCTGCCGCGGGCGGCCACGACGCAGCAGGTGCGGGTGGCGAACTCGCCCGACAGGTTGGTGGCGACCTCGGTGAAGCGCGGGTCCTTCAGCCAGATCCAGGTCCGCGGGTCGGAATCGGCCAGCGCCTGCGCCTCGCCCTTCTCTACCGCGAGGTTGAGCAGGTCGGCCGGGTACTGCCGCCACTCGACCCCGCTCTCCGGGTCGATCCCCGCCTTGGCGAGCAGCAGGCCGAAGAAGTTCTTGGCCGGGCTCGCCTGGTCGCTGATCGCGATCGTCTTGCCCTTCAGCCCGGCGATGTCGGCGATGCCGGAGGATTTGGCACTGAGCAGCCGCAGGCAGCCGCCGTGCAGCCCCGCGGTGATCTTCACGTCGAAGCCCTGTTCCAGGGGCTTGAGCCAGCGCAGGGCCATGCCGATCCCGGCATCGGCCTTGCCCGTGGCGATCGCCTCCAGCAGGGCCTCGGTCGAGCCGCCGAAATTGACGAACTCCACGTCGAGGCCGTGCCGGGCGAAGATCCCCTGCTCCTTGGCGAGCGGCGCGGCCGCCGTGCAGATGGCCGTGGCGTTCCAGGCCAGCTTGACCGTCCGGAGCGGGCCCGCGGGCGCCTCCGCGGCGGCGGGTCGGCAGAGCGGGCCGGGGTCGAACGGCGCCCCCGGTCCGGGTGCCCAGGCGCGGCCGGTGCCCATGCCGAGGCCGAGCGGCAGAGCGGCCGCCGCGGCGCCGACCTGCAGCAGGCGCCGCCGGGAGGGCGAGGGATCGGAGGAGGGGCTGCCCGGTCGGGAGGGCGCGTCGGTCATCTCGGGTCTCCGGGCCGCGCGACCGCGCGGCGGGAACGGCGCGCGTCACCGCACCGGTGGCGCGACCGGGCGGATCTGGCGTCCTCGTCTTCGGGAATGATCCGTCGAGGGATCAAGGTGCCGAGTATTCGATCGCTTCAGGACCGAGTCAACGAAAGCGTTTCCTCTATTTTCGCGCGATCGGGTAAGATCATTCACGGATCGGCGCCGTCGCACAGCGCTAAGGCGCCCCGGCTCATCGGCGAGAAGCGTCGCTCGTCTGTCTCTCGATGACGGGATCCCGAACGACGACCGGGAGAACGATCGATTCCTGCCCCCGGGGGCGGAAACACGTTCTTCTTCACCGTCCGACGACGCGGCAACATCCTCCTTCCGATCCATGAATATTCGGAACGGCATTCCGTTGACGCGACCCGGGTCCCGGCGGACCATCGCAGCTCCCGGGATGGCGCCGCGCGGCCGCCCGCCGATCACGTCGCCGAACACCCCATGACCGTCGCCGTCCCGCCCCCCGACATCGTCAGCAGCCTCGCCGGACGGCTCGCCGCCCGCGCGGCCGACCACGACCGCGCGGGGACCTTCCCGCACGACTCCCTCGCGGCGCTCCGGGAGGCCGGGCTCCTGGCCGTCACCGTGCCGCGGCGTCTCGGCGGCGGCGGCGCGGGTCTCGCGCGGGCCGCCGCACTGGTGCGCGCGCTCGGCGCCGCCGACCCGGCGACCGCCCTGGTCGTGGCGATGCAGTACCTCCAGCACGGGCTGATCCACCGGCCCGACACCCCGTGGCCGCGCGCGCTCGCCGACGCGGTCGGCGCCGCGGCGGTCGCGCGCGGGGCGCTGATCAACGCCCTGCGGGTCGAGCCCGAGCTCGGGACGCCCTCGCGGGGCGGCCTGCCGGCCACGGTCGCCCGCCGCGACGGCGCGGGCTGGCGGATCTCCGGGCACAAGATCTACGCGACCGGGGCGCCGGGGCTCGCCTACGGCCTCGTCTTCGTCCGCACCGACGAGGCGGAGCCGCGCACCGGCACCGTCCTGGTGCCGTTCGACGCGCCGGGCATCCGCATCGCGGAGACCTGGGACCATCTCGGCCTGCGCGCCTCCGGCAGCCACGACGTCCACTTCACGGACGTGCCGATCCCCGGGGACCACGCCGTCGACCTGCGGCCGCCGGGCGGCTGGTCGGGGCCCGATCCCTGGCAGCAGGCCTGGAGCTGCACCCTGCTCGCCGCCCTCTACGACGGCGTGGCCCGGGCGGCGCAGGACTGGTTCACCGGCTTCCTGCGGGCGCGCCGGCCCGGCAGCCTCGGGGCGCCGCTGGCGAGCCTGCCGCGCTTCCACGAGGCGGTCGGCGAGAACGAGCGGCTGCTCGCCGTCAACGCGCGCCTCGTCGCCGGGCTCGCCGCCGAGGTCGATGCGGGACATCCCCCGCCGCCGCGCGAGTCCGGCTTCGTGAAGCTCACCGCCACGGAGAACGCCGTCGCGGCGGTCCAGCGCGCCGCGGAGCTGTCCGGCAACGCCGGCCTGTCCCGGGCGAACCCGCTGGAGCGGCACCTGCGCGACGTCCTGTGCGCGCGCATCCACTGGCCGCAAGGGGACGCCGTCCGCGCCGCCGCCGGCAGGGCCGCCCTCGGCGCCTGAACCCGCCCTCGACCCGGAGATCGCACCATGAGCCTGCTTCCCCCCGATGCCGTCGAGTTCATCGGCTTCGTCGCCCCCCGCCACACCTCCGAGATCCACCCGGCGGCGGGGCCGTCCATCGACCGCGACTACCTGAAGCTCCTGGCGCAGGCGCACGAATGGGGCGGGTTCGACCGGGTGCTGGTGGCCTTCCACGCGACCACGCCGGACGCGCTCCTGCTCGCCGGGCAGGTCGCCGCCGTGACCGAGCGGCTGGGGCTGATGATCGCTCACCGCACCGGATTCACGGCGCCCACCGTGGCGGCGCGGCAGTTCGCGACCCTCGACCAGCTCACCGGCGGCCGGGTCGCGATCCACGTGATCAGCGGCGGCGACGAACGGGAACTCGCCCAGGACGGCGACCACCTCACCAAGGACGCGCGCTACGCCCGCACCCGGGAGTTCCTCGACATCGTCCGGCAGAGCTGGACCGCCGCGGAGCCGTTCGACTACGCGGGCGATCACTACCGGGTGGAGCGCGGCTTCTCCGAGGTGAAGCCGGTCAACGCGATCCCGGTCTATTTCGGCGGCGCCTCGCCGGCGGCGCTGGCGGTGGCCGGCCGCCACGCCGACACCTACGCCCTCTGGGGCGAGACCCACGCGCAGGTCGCCGAGCTGATCGGCCGGGTGCGGGCGGCGGCCGCGGCCCACGGGCGGGCGCCGCGCTTCAGCCTGTCGGTCCGGCCGATCCTCGCCGAGACCGAGGCGCGGGCCTGGGAGCGCGCCGAGGACATCCTGGCCCGGACCCGGGCCGTCCGGGCCGCCAAGGGCCTCGGCCCGGCGGCGACGCCGCAGAACGAGGGCTCCCGGCGGCTCCTCGCGGCCGCGGCCGCGGGGCCGCGCCACGACAAGCGCCTGTTCACCGCCATCGCGGCCGAGACCGGGGCGGCGGGCAACTCGACCGCCCTGGTCGGCACCCCCGAGCAGGTCGCCGACGCCCTGCTCGACTATCACGACCTGGGCGTGCGGACCTTCCTGATCCGCGGCTTCGACCCGCTGGAGGACGCGCTCCAGTACGGCCGGGCGCTGCTGCCCGCCGTCCGGGCCGCCCTCGGGCGCCGCGGCGCCGCCGAGGCCGCCTGATGCGCGCCGTCATCCTCGCCCTGCTGGCGCTCCTGGCGGTCCGGCCGGCGCACGCGCAGGAGGTGCTGCGGGTCGGCGACCAGCGCGGCAACGCCCGCGCGCTGATGGAGGCGGCCGGCGTGCTCGACGGGCTGCCCTACCGGCTCGACTGGAGCGAGTTCCCGGCGGCCGCGCCCCTGCTCGAGGCGCTGAACGCCGGCGCGATCGACGCGGGCGGCGTCGGCGACGCGCCCTTCACCTTCGCGGCGGCCGCCGGGGTGCCGGTGAAGGCGTTCCTGGCCTTCCGCAACCGGCAGGACGGGCTGGCGATCCTGGCGCTCAAGGAATCGCCCCTCCGCACCGTGGCCGACCTGAAGGGCAAGCGCGTCGCCACGAACCGCGGCTCGATCGGCCATCAGGTGGTCCTGGCGGCGCTGGAGGAGGCGGGCCTGCCCGCCGACAGCGTGACCTTCAGCTTCCTGCCGCCGGCCGACGCCAAGATCGCGCTGGCTTCCGGGGCGGTCGACGCCTGGGCGACCTGGGAGCCCTACACCTCCACGGCGGAGCTCGCCGGCCTCGTCCGGGTGATCCGCGACGGCAACGGCATCACCCCGGGCCTGACCTTCGCGGTGGCGAGCGACGACGCGATCCGGACCAAGCGGGCGCTGCTCGCCGATTTCGGCGCGCGCCTCGCCCGCGCCCGGGAATGGGCCCTGAAGGATCCGGCGCCCTATGCGTCCGTCTGGTCGAAGCTCATCGGCCTGCCGGAGGCGGTGCCGCTGCGCTGGTTCGGCCGCGCCGCCTACCGGGCCGTCCCGATCGACGCGTCCGTGATCGCCGACGAGCAGCGCAACATCGATCTCTACGTCCGCGCCGGGCTGATCCCGAAGGCCCGCGCGCCGCGGGCCGAGGCGATCCTCGACACGAGCGTCTCGCAAACCGCCGCCGCCGTGCAATGATGGCGCGGGAGGACCCGACATGCACGACCACGGCGACGACCACGGCCACAGCCACGATCATGGCCACGCCCACGATCACGCCCACGATCACGCCCACGATCACGCCCACGACCACGGCGCGTCCGAGCGCTGGAAGCACGACGGCGTTCGGGTGATCCCCGGCGACCGGCTCGACGCCAACACCGCGCAGACGCCCGGCATGTACCGGCAGGCCGCGATCAACGCCGCCCGGGTCGGCGCCCAGAAGATCTGGGCCGGCACGGTGGCGATCCAGCCCGACGCCAAGACCGGCGTGCACCACCACGGCGAACTGGAGAGCGTGATCTACGTGGTCTCGGGCCGCGCCCGGATGCGCTGGGGCGACAGGCTCGAATACGTCGCCGAGGCCGGGCCGGGCGACTTCATCTTCGTGCCGCCCTTCGTGCCGCACCAGGAGATCAACGCCTCGACCGACGAGCCGCTGCACTGCGTGCTGGTGCGCTCCGACAACGAGGCGGTGGTGGTCAACCTGCCCGACGTCGAGGCCGCCGAGGCGCCCGAGACGGTGTACTGGGTCGACCCGATCCACAAGCATCCGTGAGAGACCGGAGACGGCAGCGATGAGCCGGGACCGCCAGCTGCATCTCGGCGCCTTCATGCGCCCGGTCGGCATCCACACCGCGTGGTGGCGCTATCCAGGCAGCTATCCGGACGCGAACTTCAACTTCGAGCACCTGGCGCACTTCGCCCGGCGGCTGGAGGCCGCGAAGTTCGACGCGTTCTTCATGGCCGACCACCTCGCGGTGATGAACATGCCGGTGGCGGCGCTCCGCCGCTCGGCCACCGTGACGTCGTTCGACCCGCTGACCCTGCTGCCGGCGCTCGCCGTGCTCACCGATCGGATCGGCCTGATCGCCACCGCGTCGACCACCTACAACGAGCCCTACCACGTCGCCCGCAAGTTCGCCTCGCTCGACCACATCTCGAAGGGGCGGGCCGGCTGGAACCTCGTCACCTCCGGCAACCCGGACGAGGCCCTGAACTTCGGCCGCGACGCGCATCTGGAGCACGCCACCCGCTACGCCCGGGCGCGCGAGTTCTTCGACGTGGTGACCGGCCTGTGGGATTCCTTCGCGGACGACGCCTTCACGATGGATCCGGCGAGCGGCCTGTTCTTCGACCCGGCGAAGATGCGCGTCCTCGACCACCGCGGCGACTTCCTGAAGGTGAAGGGCCCGCTCAACGTCGCCCGGCCGGTGCAGGGCTGGCCGGTGATCGTCCAGGCCGGCGCCTCCGAGGCCGGCAAGCAGATCGCCGCCGAGACCGCCGAGATGGTGTTCGGCGCGGCCTCGACCGTGGAGGCGGCCCGGGCCTTCTACGCCGACGTGAAGGGCCGGATGCCGGCGGCGGGGCGCGACCCGGACCAGCTCAAGATCCTGCCCGGCTGCTTCATCGTCCTGGGCGAGACGGAGGACGAGGCGCAGGCCAAGAAGGCGCGCCTCGACGACCTCGTCCATCCCGACAGCGGCCTCGCCAACCTCTCGGTCCGCCTCGGCGTCGACGCGACCGGCTTCGCCCTCGACGCGCCGCTCCCGGAGCTCCCCGAGAGCAACGCCAGCAAGAGCGGGCAGGCCCAGATCGTCGACTACGCCCGCCGCACCGGCGCGACCGTGCGGGAACTCGCCCGCAAGGTCGGCGGCTACGGCGGCCTGCAGATGGTCGGCACGCCCGCGCAGGTGGCCGACCGGATGGAGGAGTGGCTGGAGACCCGCGCCTGCGACGGCTTCAACGTGATGTTCCCGTTCGTGCCCGAGGGTCTCGACGACGTGGTCGACCGGCTGGTGCCGGAGCTGCAGCGGCGCGGGCTGTTCCGCCGGGACTACGCCGGGACGACGCTGCGCGACCATCTCGGCCTCGCGCGGCCGGCCAACCGCTTCTTCCCGCCCGACGCCCCGCCCGACGCCCCGGCTCGGCCAGGGGGCTGATCGACCCGCCGCGCGGGCCGGCGCGGTCCCGCGCCGTCGGGGTGCGTGGCGGATCATGCGAACGGCGCGAACCTCCGGTCGTGTCGCGCGGTTATTCTCGGATCGTCGCGCGCCGATGGGAGGGGATCGTGCCCGAGGCTGTTCCGCCCCTGTCCGGGTGCCGCGTCCTCGTCGTCGAGGACGAGTATCTCATCGCCAGCGAGGTCAAGCGCTGGTTGCACAGCGCCGGGGCCGAGGTGATCGGCCCGGTCCCACGCGCGGATCTCGCCCTGGACCTGATCGCCGAGCAGACGCCCGACGCCGCGGTGCTCGACGTGAATCTGGGCGACGGGAACAGCGTCTATCCGGTCGCCGAGCGTCTCGGCGTCCTCGGCGTGCCGTACCTGTTCGCCACCGGCGACGTGCGGGTCACCGGCGCCCCGGCCGAGGCGAGCCGGCCCATCCTGGAGAAGCCCTTCGTGGCGGCGGAGCTGGTCCGGGCCGTGACCCGACTCGTCGCGGCCGCCTGAGGCCGCCGCGCCGCCTCAGAGAGGGCCCGGCCCGGGATGCGGGCCCATGCGCCGGCGGTCGTGCTCGATGGCGAAGACGTGGGCGTAGAGGTTCGCGACCCAGCCCCGCCCCTCGACCGTGAGGTCGAGGAACCGGATCGCGTCCCCGATCACGGGCTCGATCTTGCCCCAGAAGAACGACGGGTAGCGCTCCGCGAGGTCGGCCGGGCTGTCGTAGCCGAGTTCCGCGTTGACGCCGATCTCGGCGAATTCGTGGAACAGGGCGTTCAATTTGCGCGGGTAGAGCGGGTCGCCGAGCTGACCGATCAGGTCGGCCGCCCGCAGCAGGCCGGCCTCGGTCCCGGTCTCGCGATGGGAATCGTCCTCGGGGACCGGGAAGCGGGTCAGCTCAATCGCCCGGATGACCCGGGACGCGTCGACGAGATCGTGCGTGCCGAAGCGCTCCTGCACGGCCAGCTTCGAGCGCTCCACGTGGTAGGGTGCCAGCGCCGCGTCAGAGGCGCCCCGGGGCAGGCTGACGGTCGTGCCCTGCGCGTCGATGACGAAGGCCTGCAGCCGGTCTCCGGCGCAGACGCCGCGCACGTAGCCGATGTCGTGGTAGAGGGCGGCCAGGATCATGTGCAGCCAGTCCTCGGGCGTGATGCCCTGCTGCAGGAAGCGGCCGCGGAGGATGTCCTGGGCGACCAGGGTGACGAGGGCCGTGTGGTCGCCGTCATGGTAGAGGGCGTCGCTCCCGACGATCCGCTCGATCGTCAGGCGCGCCGCGGCCTCGATGATCTCGGCGTAGCGCGGCTCCCGGCTGCCGAAGGTCCGCTGGTAGGTCAGGGCCAGGTGCTCGCCGAGGGCGTCGGCGAGCATCTTGGTCGCGTCGAACATGGGATCCTCGCCGTCAGCTGCGTCGGGCGGCGCCGCGCCCGGCCGGGTCGATGGAGATCACGCGGATCGCCCCCCGCGATCGACGAGCCGCTCCTCGAGATAGGCCGCCGCGTCCGCGTAGAGTTCGTAGCGGCGCAGCAGCACCGCCCGCTTCTCGGCCTTCGTCGCCGCGTCGAGCTTGGCGCGGGCCCTGTCGGCGCGGGCGCGCAGCTTCCCGGCGAGCTTCTCGAAGGCGGCATCGATGCGCGCGCCGACCTTCTCGCCCTCGGCGCGCGCCGGATCGGGGTCGTCCCGCCGGCGCTTCGGCCCGGCCCTCTTCGCTTCTCCAGCCATGACGCATCTCCGGTCGCCCCGATCGGTGGCGGAACCGTATGACGGAACGATCACGGGCGCGACATGGGATCGGCCGCCGCGGGCGCGGCGCTTTCTCAGGCGTGTCACGGAACGCTGCTCTAGGTCGGCCCCGCGACGCGCAGGAGAACCGGCGATGCGGCCCGACGACAGCTCTGCCCCGGATGCCACCTTGAATGCCAACGCGGATGCCACCCTGGAGGCGATCCGGCGTGACCTCGCCGACAGCTACGACGAGGAGCTGGAACTCGGGCTCGAGGAGGATCGCCTCGACCGGCTCGCGGCCGAGCTCGGCGGCGCGCCGCCCGATCATCTCGACCGCAAGGTCTATTTCCGCGCGCTGCTCCGGCTCCAGCACGAACTGGTCCGGCTCCAGGACTGGGTGCAGGACCGGAAACTGCGCGTGGTCGTGCTGTTCGAGGGCCGCGACTCAGCCGGCAAGGGCGGCGTGATCAAGCGGATCACCCAGCGCCTCAATCCCCGCGTCTGCCGCGTCGCCGCCTTGCCCGCCCCGAGCGAGCGCGAGCGGACGCAATGGTATTTCCAGCGCTACGTCTCCCATCTGCCCGCCGGCGGCGAGATCGTGCTGTTCGACCGCTCCTGGTACAACCGCGCCGGCGTCGAGCGGGTCATGGGCTTCTGCACCGAGGCGGAGGTCGAGGAGTTCTTCCGGTCGGTCCCCGAATTCGAGCGCATGCTGGTGCGCTCCGGCATCGTCCTGGTAAAATACTGGTTCTCGATCACCGATGCCGAGCAGGAATTCCGCTTCCGGATGCGGATCCGCGATCCGCTCAAGCAGTGGAAGCTGTCGCCCATGGACGTCGAGTCGCGGCGCCGCTGGGAGGACTACACCCGGGCCAAGGAGGACATGCTGGCGCGGACCCATATCCCCGAGGCGCCCTGGTGGGTGGTCGAGGCGGTCGACAAGCGACGGGCCCGCCTGAACTGTATCAGCCACCTGCTCGACCAGATCCCCTACGGCAGCGTGGAGCACCCGGCGGTCCACTTGCCCGAGCGCCTGCGGCACGCGGACTACGTGCGCGGCCCGGTCCCCGCCGCGATGCTCGTTCCGGCCGCGTTCTGATCGCGGCGCGGAGACGGCGCGGGAGTCGTGATCCTGTCGCGGTGGCGCGGCTATAGCGCCGCCATGGCGAAGCGCCCCATGACTCTCGACCTGTTCACGACCCTGGATATCGTCGATGACGACGTCTCGGCCGTCGTCGACGCCTATCTGGCCGATCCCACGCCCGGTTCGGTGGCGTTCGGGGACGGCTTCCGCATCGATCCCGCGGCCGCGGTGGCCTCGCATCCCTTCGCCCGGACGCTGATCGATCAGCCCTGGGCCGATGCCGGGCTGCGCCGGGCCGCCATCCGCGCCGCCATCCTGCTGGCGGAGCCGGAGCGGGTCTGACCGGATCGGCCGCCTGTCGCGCGATATTCGTGGGGCTGGCATGCCGCTTCCATCGCGCTGGCATACCGCTGTCATGCGGCCGTCATGGGCGGGATGGCAGGTCGCCGCCACGGCGAACCTCCCGACCCTATGCCGCCACTCCGCCCGCCCGGTCCTGCCGTGGCGGGCTTTTGTATGCCCGCGGCTCGGCCATCGCGACGACGCGCGTCGGATCCTACGCCTAAAACGGTAGGTGTGCCGGCCTCCGACCACACGACGCCCGGTTGTAATCTGAGGCGGAGACGGCGCGGATGAACGGCGCGCCTTCACGGTGAGCGATCGGTTTACCCAAACCGCACAATTGCGCCGACCGCCCCGATCCGGGCGCGATCGGCGGGCGTTCTACGGGCAGGTCCACCGGAGACGTGCTGACATGCTGATCCTCAACCCGATGACCGGCCAGATGGTCGAGGTGCGCGTGCCCCGGCCGAAGCCGAAGGCCGCCTGAGCGCGCCAGCTCTCCGTCCGCTTCCCCGCACGCCCGCGGCCCAGGCGGCGTGCCCCTCCAGCCCCGCACGACCAATGCTGCCGACCGATCTCGACCGACCCGCCGAACTGACCCTCTGGCCGGGCTACGCGCCGGCCCGGGTGGCCGTGTCGCACAGTTTCCCGACGCTGCGGGCCGCCCTCGCCGCCGCGGTCGCGGCGATCGACGCCGAGGATGCCAATCCCTGGATCATCACCGAGGGCGGCGACATCCTCGCTCCGGGATGGATCCGCGCGAACACCGCGGGCGCCGTCCTGCAGTAGCCGGACGTCAGCCGGCGAGCTGGTCCGCGCCGCGGTTGCGCCACCGGTACTCGCTCGGCGAGATCCCGTAGCTGTCCTTGAAGCGGCGGCTGAAATGGCTCTGGGTGCAGAAGCCGCAGCTGTAGGCCAGCTCTCCGACGGCCAGATGGGCGAAGCCGGGATCGGCGAGACGCTGCGCGGCGGTCTCCAGCCGCCGCCGCCAGATCCAGTCGGCGATGTTGCGGTCCTGCTCGCGGAACAGGGCCTGGAGGTGGCGCAGCGACACGCCGACGGCCGCCGCGAGCCGGGCGGGGTCGAGGTTCAGGTCGCCGAGATGGGCCTCGATGTGGGCCAGCGCGCGCTGGAAGATCAGGACGCCCTGGATGTTCTTGGGGGTCTCGTGCGCGAGGCGTTCCGCGATGCTCGCGACGATGAGATCGACGCCGACCGACGCCATGCGGTTCGACATGTCCGGCGTCAGGCGCTCCGCGTTGCGGACCAGTTCCTGGAAAAAGGTCGTGACCATCGACGTGCCGACTTGATCCGCGCCGATCGTGAGGCACGTGAACCGGCGCGTCGAGCCGAGGGCGCGCTCCAGGGCCGCGCGCGGCAGCTCGACGAACAGCGTCTGCGTGTCGACGTCGGAGGCCATCGTCGCCGGCCGACGGTCCATCACGACGATGTCGCCGGGATTCTGGATCGCGGTGCGGTCGTCCTGCGCGCTGAACACGCGGCCCTTGAGCGTGATGGCGACGTTCAGGGTCTCGTACTTGCCGTGCCGGCGGATCGTGTCCGGGGTCGCGACGGTGGTGACGGCGCTCTGCGTCACGCGCGTGATCAGCAGCGGCCCGACCTCCGCGGCCTCCAGCGTGCCGGTGAAAGCGTGCGCCACGGCAGGCGTAAGTTCGACCGGCACGATCCGCTCGAAGATCGTCTCACGCCAGAGGCGGAAACTGTCTTTCGGCTTGAAATCCGCCGTAGAGAACAAAGTCCTCATAGAAAATTCTTGTATTCATGCTTCGCCGCGCGCGCTCGGGAAAACGGTAGCACGCTTTCAGGCAAGCGCAACGGCGCCGACCAACCTAAGAGGGTTCTCGACCTTGTCAGGAGCCCATAACGTGTCCGATTCGTCCCTCGTCAGCCCCCAATCCAATATCGTGCTGACGGCAGGGCTCGTCGCTGCCTATGTATCGAACAATCGGGTTCCGACCGCCGACCTTCCGACCCTCATCGCGCAGTGTCACGACGCGATCACCGCGCTGGCCGCCAACGGGGCGGCGTCGATCGAGGCGGCGGGGGACACGGACGCGCTGCGCGACCGGCCTACCGCCGCGCAGATCCGCAGCTCGATCCGGCCCGACGGCATCGTGAGCTTCATCGACGGGCGCCGGTACAAGACGCTCAAGCGCCATCTCACGGCCCACGGCCTGCACCCGCAGAGCTACCGCGAGCGCTACGGTCTGCCGGCCGATTATCCGATGGTCGCGCAGGAATATGCCGAGCGCCGGTCCGCGCTGGCGCGCTCCATCGGCCTCGGCGTGCCGGGCGAGCGCGCCGCCTGAGCCGACCCGCCTCGGCAGGCCGCGGCTGATTCGTGGCTGGCGCTCCGGGCCTCAGGCGGCCGCGTGCCGTCCGTCGGGCAGCAGATCCCGGCTCGCCTGCTCGATCCGTTTGAGCCAGTCCTCGGCCGCCGCCGCCCGCAGGGTCGCGGCCTCGGCCCGCGCCTGGGCCTCCCGGACGCGCCGGTCGGCTTCCGCCTCGCGTTCGAGGACCTGCCGCGCCGCCTGCGCCCGCGCTTCCTCCAGGAGCGCCCGCAGGGTCCGGATCTCCTGCTGGGCGGCCTCCAGATCCGCGGCCAGCGTCTCGCAGGCGGTCGATTGCTGGTGCAGGCGCTGATCCTGCGCCTGCTTCGCGACGGTCGCGGCCGACAGGGTGTCGAGGATCTGGCTCCAGTCCGCCACCGGCCGCGACGGCGTCTCCGGATCGGGTTCGGGGGACGCTTCGGAACGCGCCGCCGGGCTCGGTGCGTCGGCCACGAGGGGGCCGTCGGCGATCCCCGGAGCCGGCTCCGTCGGTTCTCCGCGCTCGCGCGCGATGCGGGCGTCGAGCTGGGCCCAGAACGTCGCGTTCATCGCCGTGGCGGTTCCGCAGGGCCCGCGCCGGTCACGAAGCCGCCCGCGTCGCGGAAGCCCGAGCGCTGCCCGCCTGGCCGGTCACCTGTCCGCCCGGCTGCATCACGAATTCCGCGTCGATCGTCTCGGCGATGCGCTGGAGCATCTGCTCCGCTGCCGCGGCCCGCTCCTCGGCGGCCGCGGCCCGGTCCTCGGCGGCCTGGATCAGCTTGATCGCCTGCGCGTGGACCTCGTGGGTCTCCCGCTCGGCCGCCAGCACCTGGGCGCGGGCCGCGTCCATGTCGGCGCGCACCTGCCGCAGCAGGTCCTGGACGTGCGTCTCCTGCTCCTGTGCCCGGTCCTCGACGTTCCGGATGTAGCGCGCCGCGCCCTGCACCCGCTCCAGCAGGTCGGGCCACCGCTCGACCGGCGACGGGTTCTGGTTGCGCCCCTGCGCCGAGACGCGCTCGTCCGCGGCGAGCAGGACGAGGTTGCCGGTGCGGATCCGGGTCGTCGGCTCGCGGGCGTCGCGCGCGACGGCATCGATCTGGTCCAGCGCCTCGGCCTTGGGGTGCTTCGTCTGTTCCATCACGCGTCCTGCCGACAGGGTGCAGCGCAAGCCTTCGGTGAGGCATCGGCGTCCGCCTCACACCGACGGAAAATGGTTAACAACTCCTTAATGTTCGCGCTAGGGTTGCGCTGCCGCGGCGATACCCGCGCGACGTCGCGCGGGACCGCCGGATCGCGGGCCGTCTCACGGGTAGCGGACGGGCTGCGGGTCCTCCGGCAGCGGGATGAACTCGGCGTCGTTCGGCACGGTGTCGAACCGGCCCTGGCGCCAATCCTCCTTGGCCTGCGCGATCCGCTCGGGCCGGGACGAGACGAAATTCCACCACAGGTGGCGCGGGCCGTCCATTGGCTCGCCGCCCAGCACCATGAACCGGGCCGATTCCGTGGCGCGCACGCTGATGCGGTCGCCGGGGCGGAACACCAGCAGCTGGCCGGGGCCGAAGCCGTCGCCGGCGATCTCGATGGCGCCCGCGACCGTGTAGATCGCCCGCTCGTCGTAGGTCGGATCGAGGGGCAGGACGGCGCCGGCCTCGAGGGCCACGTCGGCGTAGACCATCGGGCTCGAGGTCCGGACCGGCGAGCGCGCGCCGAAGGCCTCGCCGGCGATCAGCCGGACGGTCTTGCCCTCGCCGGTGAGGACAGGTAGCGCGGCGGCGTCGTAGTGCTCGAAGGCGGGGGCGTTCTCCTCGTCCCGGTCCGTCAGCGCGACCCAGCTCTGGATGCCGAACAGGCGGGAGCCGGTCTGACGCAGCGTCGGGGCGGTGCGTTCCGAGTGCGTGATGCCGCGGCCGGCGGTCATCCAGTTCAGCTCGCCCGGCCGGATCGGCAGCTCCGTGCCGAGGCTGTCGCGGTGCATGATCTCGCCGTCGAACAGGTAGGTGACGGTGGAGAGGCCGATATGCGGGTGCGGCCGCACGTCCATGCCCTGCCCGAGGAGGAATTCCGAGGGGCCCATCTGGTCGAAGAAGATGAAGGGGCCGACCATCCGGCACTCGGTGGAGGGCAGCGCCCGGCGCACCGCGAAGGAGCCGAGATCGCGCGAGCGGGGCACGATCAGGGTCTGGATCGCGTCGCAGCTGAAATGGTCGCCCGGGATCGGGTCATCGGCACTGTGCCAGCTCATCGCCTTGCTCCTCCGCGCGGGGATCGGCCCCCCATCCGCAGGCATCCTGGACCGGGAGCGTCCGGGTTGGAACAGAAACGATCGAAACGCATCGTTTCTGAAAAATCGCTCGATCGTCCCGGCCGGGGCGACGGCCTACCAGCGCGTCGGCTTGGGGTTGCGCTCGTCGAAGCCGCGCTGGTGCCAGTACGGGTAGATCGGGGTCTCCTGGCTCGCCGCGTCGAGCCGGGCGACCTGCTCGGCCGTCAGGGTCCAGCCGAGGGCGCCGAGGTTCTGCTTCAACTGCTCCTCGTTGCGGGCGCCGACCACGATGTTGCAGACGGTCGGCCGGGTCAGCAGCCAGTTGAGCGCCACCTGCGCCACCGTCTTGCCGGTCTCGGCCGCCACGGCGTCGAGGGCGTCGACCACGCCGAACAGGTAGTCGTCGGAGACCGGCGGCCCGCCCTCGGCGCCGCCGGCGGCGATGCGGCCGCTCTGGTTGGCCTGTCCGCGGCGGATCTTGCCGGTGAGACGGCCCCAGCCCAGCGGGCTCCAGACCATCAGGCCGACGCCCTGGTCGAGGCCGAGCGGCATCAGCTCCCACTCGTAGTGGCGGCCGATCAGCGCGTAGTAGCCCTGGTAGGCGACGTAGCGGGCGAGCCCGTGGCGCTCGGAGGTCGCGAGCGCCTTCATCAGCTGCCAGCCCGAGAAGTTGGAGGCGCCGATATAGCCGATCTTGCCCGCGCGGGTGAGGTCGTCGAGCGCCCGCAGCGTCTCGTCCACGGGGGTGAGGGCGTCGAAGCCGTGCATGAAGTAGACGTCGATATGGTCGGTGCCGAGCCGCTTCAGACTGGCCTCGCAGGCGCGGACCAGGTGGTAGCGCGAGGAGCCGACCTGGTTCAGCTCGTCGTTGAACCGGAAGGTCGCCTTGGTGGAGATCAGCGCCCGGTCGCGCTTGCCCTTCAGGGCCTGGCCCAGGATCTCCTCCGAGGCGCCGCCCGAGTAGATGTCGGCCGTGTCGAAGAAGTTGACGCCGGAGTCGAGGCAGAGATCGACCATGCGGGTCGCCTCGGCGACGTCCGTCTGCCCCCAGCGCTGGAAGAATTCGTTCGTGCCGCCGAAGGTGCCGGTGCCGAAGCTGAGCACCGGCACGGTGAGGCCGGAGCGTCCGAACTGCCTGTAGTCCATCGGGTCCTCGTCGCGATCGCGGCCGCCGCGCGGCGGCGCGCCTGCCGGATCAACGCGCCGCGCCGCCCGGTTTTCCCGGCCGGCGCGCGTCGTCAGCGCCGCGACTCGACGACCGGCGCCCCGTCGCAGCGCTGGCCGGCGGCCGCGCCCGTGCGCCGGCCGGGCGGCAGGGCGTCCGGCGACCCGGCTGTCTCGGCCAGGATCGCGACGTTCGCCGTCATCCCGGCCGCCAGCACGATCGGGCAGGGCACGTCGTCGAGGTCGATCCGGATCGGCACCCGCTGCGCCAGCCGGACCCAGGTGAAGATCGGGTTGACCGTCGGCAGCCCCTGGACGCCCGGGGCGGCGTCGGCGACGCTGATCCCGCGGCCGAGGCCGGTGACGCGCCCCCGGATCGGACGGTCCGGCCACGCCATCAGCGACACGCGCGCGGCGTCGCCCGCGCCGATGCGCGGGAGCTGCGTCTCCTCGAAATAGCCCTCGATCCAGAAGCTGTCGCCGTTGACCAGCGTCAGCGCCGGCTGTCCCGTGGCGGCGAACCCGCCCTCCTGCAGCAGCAGGTTGGTGACCCAGCCGTTCACGGTCGCCCGCAGGGTCGTGCGCTCCAGGTTGAGCCGCGCCTGCGCGAGCGCACCCTCCGCCTGGACCACGTCGGCCTGGGCGGCCTGCGCCTGGCCGCTGGTCGTCTGCTTCTGCTGCGGCGTGGTGGCGAGGTCGTCGAGGTCGGCGGTGCGCTGCGCGATCCCCGCGAGGTACCCGGCCCGCGCCCGGGCACTGGCGAGGGCGCCCTCGGCCTGGGTCACGGCGTTCCTGAACGTGCCGGGATCGATCGTGAACAGCACGTCGCCCTTGCGGACGAACTGGTTGTCGCGGACCCGGACCGCCACCACCGTGCCGGAGACCTCGGGCGCCACCTGCACGGTGTAGACGCGCACGCGCCCGTCCCGGGTCCAGGGCGTGTAGGCGTAGTAGAGGAAGGCGAGGTAGGCGAGGCCCACGGCCGCCGCCAGCGCCAGCAGGGTGGCGGCGACGTTGTAGGCGGGCGGCGGCTGCCAGTCGCGCAGCGACGGTCGCGGTTTCAGGGCCATCTCACGGGCCCTGGACGCGCAGGGACAGGATCAGCAGCGCCGTCACGGCGGTCAGGAGGCTGAAGTCGAACAGGGCGCGGTTCCAGACAAGGTGGTTGATGCCGATCCAGTCCAAGATCCAGCGCAGGGCCCAGGTGATCACCAGGGCGGCGAGCAGGCAGATCACCGCGGGCTCGACGAAGAGCCCCAGCACGTCGACCGCCCGCAATCCGACCACGCCGATCACGCCCGCCCTCCCGGATCGAGGTTCGGCCAGCCCGCGCGGTCGAGATCCGACACGAGGGCGGCCAGCGCCCCGATGCGCTCCGCCTGGAGGGGCAGGGTCGCCCGGTCGGCGAGCGCGCGCAAGGGATCCGGCACCGTCTCCGGCCCCGCCGGACGGGACGCGGCGAGCCGCGCCCAGACCGCCCGGCCGACGCGGCGGCCCTCCCGGTCGTCCGTCTCCCGCAGGGCGAGCAGCAGGAGCCCGATGACGAGCAGGCGCTCGCCGCTCCGGGCCGCCGCGTCGTCCGCGCCGATGAGGGCGAGTCGGCCGAAGCCCCGGGCGAGGTAGCGGTCGAGCGGCGGCAGCAGGAGCGCCGGGTCGAGGGCCGCGCCGCGCACCGACCGGACCAGCCGGCGTCGGGCCCGCAGGCGCAGGGTCGCGGCGCTCACCGGCGGCGGCAGGGCGGCGAACGCGATCGCCGCCACCGCCATGCCGAGCAGCTCGGCCAGCACGGTGTTGAGCGAGTCGGCGAGGTCGTAGGTCATCGGGTTCTTGGGATCGAGCACGCCGAAGACGAAGAACCCGAAGCCGATCCCGTAGATCGCGCGCTTGTCGGCGCGGCCGACCACCGCCAGCATCGCCACCGGCAGCAGCACCGCGGCCAGCAGCGCGAAGCTCCCGGTGGTCGTCAGCAGGGTGTAGCGGACTGTGAGCCCGACCACGCCGGCGAGCAGCGCGCCAACCAGGAAGGCGCGGGATTCCGCACGCGGGTCGGCATGGGCGGCGAGCAGGACGCAGACGAGGCTCGCCCAGGTCGCGGCGCCGGCCCCGTGCGACCAGCCGGTGACGTACCAGAAGCCGTTGACGAGCAGGACGGCGGCGGCGGTGCGCAGGGCGTTGTCGAAGGCGTGCCAGCCGTCCCAGTCCAGGTCGTTCCACAGGAGCAGGTGCGGGCGGAACGGGACGCGCCGCCGGCCCACGCGCCCGCCGGCCCGCAGGAGCCGCGCCGAGACCCGGACGCGCCCGACCTGCCGGACGGCGATCGCCCCGCCGGCCCCGATCAGGTCGGTCGAGCGCGATCCCGGCCGGTCCGGCAGCAGCGCCCGCAGCAGGCCCGCGGCGAGCACCCGCCGCAGCCGGGGGGCGGCGTTGCGGATGCCGCGGCCGCCGGAGCGCAGGGAGGGCTGCTCGGTGAACGTGTCGGTGACCTCCTCGCCCAGGGTCATGACCGCGGCGATCGGCATCGGGCCGGGCCGCTCGCCCCGCCGCAGGGCGGCCATCCAGGCGTCGCAGGCCTCCGCGGCCGCCTCGAGCCGCCCCGCCAGGGCGCGGCTGACGGCGGGGACGCCCGGCGCCACGAACACGTTCGACGCGTAGGCGCAGCCGATCCCGAGCAGGATCGTCGAGCAGCGGTCGACGCCGATCTGGAACACGGCCTCCGGGTTCTGCACGTCGGCCAGCGCGATGATCGGCACGGTGAAGCCCATCGAGGCGAAGCCGTAGGCGCGCTGGCCGCTCTCGACGCTGGAGGCCGCGGTGAGCAGGCCCATCCACAGGGCCAGCGCGAGGTCGAAGGCCAGGGTCGCCTGGGCGAAATTGGCCACCAGCACCATCGCGACGGTGACGCCCACCAGCGTGCTGCCGGCGCGCCACAGGCTCTTGCGCAGGGAGGCCGCGCGGGTGGCGAGCGTCACCGAGATGACCGTCCAGCCGGCCCAGTGCGGCAGCGCCAGCTCGAGCCACATGGCGAGCCAGATCGCCGCGATGGCGGTGAGCGCGATGCGCACGGCCTCGGCCGCCTCGCGCGGCCACCACGCCGCGAGGCGCTGCAGGAGGCCCGGCGCGTCGTCGGAAAGGGCCACCTCACCGGCCATCGCGCGGCCTCGCCGGCCGGGGCGGGTCCGGGAATCCGGCTGCAGGCTCAGTCATAGTGCTCGGCGATGTCGACCTTCCCCTTGAACACCCGGTAGACCACCAGGGTGTAGATCAGGGTGATCGGCAGGACCACGATGCCTGCGCCCCAGAACATGAAGGACAGGCTCGCCTCCGGCGCCGCCGCCTCGGTCACCGTCACGCTGAACGGCACCATGTAGGGCAGGAACGAGGCGGCGAGCGTCGCGAAGGCGGCGGCGAAGATCAGCGCCACCAGCGGGAAGGGCAGGGCATCGATCCGGCGCCGCGCCGCGTAGAGGAGCCCGGCGCAGGCCACGGCCCCCACGAGCGGCAGGACCAGCATCTCGGGCCGCTCGACCCAGCGGTGCAGCA
The DNA here is from genome assembly GCF_900107945.1 of Methylobacterium sp. 190mf. Taxonomy (NCBI): domain Bacteria; kingdom Pseudomonadati; phylum Pseudomonadota; class Alphaproteobacteria; order Hyphomicrobiales; family Methylobacteriaceae; genus Methylobacterium; species Methylobacterium sp. 190mf. The sequence continues at coordinate 238,101 of NZ_FNVI01000001.1, forward strand.
CCCGCAGGTTCATCGCCAGCGCGTACGCGAAGGCCGCGCCGAGGAAGACCAGGACGCCCATCAGGAGCCGCGGCAGCAGCCGGAAGCCGAGGTCGCGCACGTCGGACTCGGTCTTGCCGCACAGCCACGCGGCGCCGAGCAGCGCGTAGCCGAGGCACAGGCCGAGCCCGCAGAGCAGCGAGAACGGCGTGAGCCACGTGAACGCCCCGCCGGCGTAGAGCCCGCCCTGCACCGGCAGCTCCTGCACGAGCGCCCCGACCGTCACGCCCTGCACGAAGGCCGCGCAGTAGGAGCCGCCGACGAAGCCCGCGTCCCAGACCCGCCGCAGCCGCCGGGACTTGTAGCGGAACTCGAAGGCGACGCCGCGCAGGATCAGGGCCGCGAGCATCAGGAGGAGCGGCAGGTAGAAGGCCGAGAGCAGCAGCGCGTAGACCGTCGGGAAGGCGCCGAACAGGATCGTGGCGGCGAGCACCAGCCAGGTCTCGTTGCCGTCCCAGACCGGGGCGATCGCCTGCATCATGTGCCGGCGCGCCGTCTCGTCCGGGGCGATCCCGAACAGCATGCCGACGCCGAGGTCGAACCCGTCGAGCAGCACGTAGAGCATCAGGGTGAGGGCGAGGGCGGCGGCCCAGAATTCGATCACGGCCGCTCACTCCGCCGGATTGCTGCTGGGGGTGCCGGGACTGTCGCCCGGCACGGCGAGCGGCCGCTTGGGGTTGGCGGCGCTCCCCGCACGGGCCGGGGTCGGCAGGATGCCGGCCTTGAGCATGCGGTAGATGTAGACGGTGCCGGCCGCGAAGATCAGCGCGTAGACCGCGCCGAACACGGCGAGCGAGGTCGCAACCTGCGGCGCGGCCAGGAACGGCGTCGCCGCGTCGGCGGTGCGCAGCTGGCCGTAGACCGTCCAGGGCTGGCGCCCGACCTCGGCGGTGAACCAGCCGGTCAGGGTTGCGACGAAGCCGAGCGGGAACGACAGGAAGATCGCCCATTGCAGCCAGCGCGCCCGCTCTAGCCGCCCGGTGGCGTAGAAGGCCATCCCGCCCCAGGCCAGCGCCAGCATCAGCAGCCCGCAGCCGACCATGATGCGGAAGGCGAAGAACGGGATCAGCACCGGCGGCCGGTCGGCCTTGGGGATGTCCTTGATGCCGATCACCTTGCCGGTGAGGGTGCCGTCGTCGATCAGGCTGCCGATCGGGGCGGGCAGCGCGATGACGAAGTGGTTCTTCTCCTGCGCCTCGTCGGGCCACGCGAACAGGATCTCGCCGGCCGGCGCCTGGCTCTCCCAGTGACCCTCGATCGCGGCGATCTTCGAGGGCTGGTGCTTGACGACGTAGTCGCCGGTGAGGTGGCCGAAGAACAGCTGCAGCGGCACCAGGATCGCGGCGAGGCCGAGCCCCATCCGGATCATGGCGCGGGCCTCGATCCGGTCGCTGCCGCGCAGCATGTACCACGCCCCCGTCGCGGCCACGCAGAAGCTGGTGGTGACGTAGGCGGCCAGGACCATGTGGGGGAAGCGGACCCAGACGACCCCGTTGAAGATGATCGCCCACCAGTCCGTCGGTACGAACACGCCGTCCGGGCGCTGGGCGAAGCCGGTCGGGTACTGCATCCACGAGTTGTTCACGAGGATCCAGAAGGACGACAGGCTGGTGCCGAGGCAGACCATCAGGCAGGCGAACAGGTAGAACCAGCGCGGCACCCGCCTGCGGCCGAACATCAGCACCCCGAAGAACGAGGCCTCGAGCGCGAAGGCCGTGAAGCTCTCGTAGCCGAGGAGCGGCCCCTGGATCGGGCCGGTGCGGCGGGCGAGCTCGCTCCAGTTGGTGCCGAACTGGAACGCCATGACGATGCCGGAGACCACGCCGAGCCCGAAGGCGACGGCGAAGATCTTGAGCCAGAAGGCGAACAGGCGGTCGTAGACCGGCTCGCGCGCGATCATCGCCCGCGCCTGCAGGAAGGCGAGCCAGGCCGCCAGCCCGACCGTGAAGGCCGGGAAGATGATGTGGAACGACACCGTGAAGGCGAACTGGATGCGCGAGAGCATCAGGGCGGAGATGTCCATCGTTCCTCTCTCCGGCCGAAGCTCGCCGGTCCGCCGCCGCGGGCCGGGCGCGCCGCACCCTCAGATGTCCGCCGGCGAGGCGCGGGGAACCGCGCCTCGCGAACCTGTCAGACGTTCTCGATCCTCAGGACCGACGCCGTCTCGGCCCGGGTGCGGCGGCAGGCCTCGGCGTCCCGCTTGAGGTCGATGCCGTAGGTCGGGATCACCGCCTTGAGGCGGGGCAGCCAGGCATCCGGCGTGAGCCGGTCGGCGAAGCACTTCTCCAGGACCTCGACCGCGATGAAGGCCGCCGTCGAGGCGCCGGGCGAGGCGCCGAGCAGCGCGCAGATCGAGTTGTCGGCCGCGGCCACCAGCTCCGTGCCGAATTCGAGGTAGCCTTCCTCCAGCGGGTTCGCCTTCCCGGTCGGCTTGATCGTCTGCACCCGCTGGCCGGCCACCGCCGAGGTCCAGTCCTGCTTCAGCGCCTTGGGGAAGAAGTCCTTGAGGGTCGCGAACTGGTGGTCGGAGCTCTGGAGCACCTGGCCCACGAGGTACTCGGTGAGCGCGACGTTGTCCTTGGCGACGTCCAGCAGCGGCACGATGTTGTGCGGCGTCAGCGCGGTGAACAGGTCGGTGAGCGACCCGTGCTTCAGGAAGCGCGACGAGAAGCCCGCGTAGGGGCCGAACAGCAGCGAGCGCTTGCCGCCGATGATGCGGGTGTCGAGGTGGGGGACCGACATCGGCGGCGAGCCGGAGGCCGCCTTGCCGTAGACCTTGGCGTGGTGGCGCGCGCTGACCGCGTCGACGTCGCAGCGCAGCCAGATGCCTGAGACCGGGAAGCCGCCGTAGCCGCGCCCCTCCGGGATCTTGGAGGCCTGCAGCAGCGGCAGCGAGCCGCCGCCCGCGCCGATGAACACGAACTTGGCCGTCACGGTGCGGCGCGTGGCGTCGTAGGTGTCCTCGACGGTCACGGCCCAGCGGCCGTCGTCGACCCGGTCGAGGGCGACGACCTTGCGGTTGTAGTGGACGGCGAAGCCGGGCTGCGCCGCGAGCTGCTTCACCAGCAGGTGCGTCAGGGCGCCGTAATCGACGTCCGTCCCGGTGACGATCCGGGTGGCGGCGATCGGCTCGCCGGGGGCGCGGCCCTCGATGATCAGCGGCGCCCAGCCGGCGATGACCTGCGGGTCCTCGCTGTACTCCATGCCGTGGTAGCAGTGGTGCGCCGACATCGCGGCGTAGCGCGCCTTGAGGAAGGCGACGTTCTTGGCCCCCCAGACGAAGCTCATGTGCGGGCAGGGATGGATGAAGGCGCGGGGGTCCGGGATCGCGCCCTTCCGCACGAGGTGCGCCCAGAGCTGGCGCGAGATGTCGAACTCGGTGTTGACCTCGAGCGCCTTGGCGATGTCGACGCTGCCGTCGGGGCGCTGGGGGGTGTAGTTCAGCTCGCAATTGGCCGCGTGGCCGGTGCCGGCGTTGTTCCAGCCCTCCGAGCTCTCCTGCGCGCAGTCGTGCAGCGTCTCGAACATCGCGATCCTGAGCGACGGCTCCAGTTCCTTCAGGACCGTGCCGAAGGTCGCGCTCATGATCCCGGCGCCGATCAGCACCACATCGGGAGCGTCGTCGAAGCTGATCTCGGCCATCGGGCCCCTCCTCAGGCGGTCTTGTTCGGAACGAAGGGGAGCCGGGCCTCGGCGCCGGGGGCGAGGATCACGTAGGCCCGGCACCAGGGCTCGTCGTCGACGAGGCGCCAGGAATGGCCGGAGCCGGCCGTGTCCTCGGCGATGAGGATGTCGCCGGGGCGGATCGTGAAGTGCGCGCCGGCCCTCGTCTGGAAGTCGAGGGTGCCGCGCAGGGTGATGACGAACTGCCGGGTCGGCGCCGCGTGCCACGCGTAGGTCCCGCCGGCCTGGGTCTCGCGGAAGGAAATCGAGACCACGTCGGTCGTGCCGCTGAGGATGTCGCCGCGCTCGCCGTGGGGCAGGTCGATGACGCCTTCCTCGAAGTAGGAATTGTCGTCGTCACCGGTCCAGATGCGTACGCAGCGGATCATCGGGCAGAGCTCCGGCTTCGGAAGGGCGCCTCAGCGCCAGAGGTTGGTCTTGGCGAGGTCGATGATCTCGGTGCCGCGCCCGTCGATGACGGCTCGGGCGAGCCACATCCCGAAGCCCGTCACCTGCTCGAGGCCGACCTTCGGCGGCATCGACAGCTCCTGGCGGGCCGACACGACGTCGAGCAGCGCCGGGCCGTCATGCGCGAGCATCGCGGCCATCGCGTCCGGCAGCGCGGCCGGATCCTCGACGCGCCGGGCGAAGATGCCGGCCCCGCTCGCCATGGCGGCGAAGTCCGGGTTCACCAGCTCGACGCCGGTCTCGAGGAAGCCCGCCGCCTTCATCTCCATCTCGACGAAGCCCAGCGTGCCGTTGTTCAGCACCACGATCTTCACCGGCAGCTTGTGCTGGTTGAGGGTCAGCAGGTCGCCCATCAGCATGGCGAAGCCGCCGTCGCCGGAGAACGAGATGATCTGCCGCCCGGGATAGGCCGCCTGCGCGCCGATCGCCTGCGGCAGGGCGTTGGCCATCGAGCCGTGGTTCAGCGAGCCGATCAGCCGGCGCTTGCCGTTCATGGCGAGGTAGCGCGCCGCCCAGATCGTCGGCGTGCCGACGTCGAAGGTGAAGACCGCGTCCTCGGAGGCCGCCTCGCTGAGTGTCCGGGCGACGTATTGCGGGTGGATCTTGCCGCCGGGCTTGCCGACCGCCAGCGCGTCGAGCCCGGCGCGGGCCTTGCGGTAATGGGCGAGGCTGTCGTCGAGATGCGCCCGGTCGGTCTTCGCCTGCAGCTTCGGGAGCAGCGCCGCGATCGTCTCCCCGACGTCGCCGATCAGGCCGAGATCGATCCGGCAGTGGCGCCCGAGGCTCCCGGCCCGCAGGTCGACCTGCGCGACCTTGGCGTCGTCCGGGTAGAACTGGCGGTAGGGGAAGCCGGTGCCGAGCAGCAGCAGGGTGTCGCAGTCGAGCATCGCCCTGTAGCCCGACGAGAAACCGATCAGGCCGGTCATGCCGACGTCGTAGGGATTGTCCCACTCGACGTGCTCCTTGCCGCCGAGCGCGTGGACGACCGGCGCCTTCAGCGCCTCGGCGAGTTGCAGCAGCTCCGCGTGGGCGCCGGCGCAGCCGCGGCCGCAGAACAGGGTCACGCGCCCGGCCGCGTTGAGCATCCCGGCGAGCGCGTCGAGGTCGGCCTCGCGCGGGCGCACCACGGGCGGGGGCGGCACCAGGGCGGCCGAGAGCTCGGGCGCGTTCCCCGGCATGACCATGAGGCCGACATCGCCGGGGATCACCACGACGGCGACCCCGCGCTCGGCGACGGCGACGCGGATGGCGGTCTCCATCACGCCGGGCAGCTGGGCCGGCGAGGAGACCAGCTCGCAGTAGTGGCTGCATTCCTGGAACAGGTTCTGCGGGTGCGTCTCCTGGAAGTAGCCCCGGCCGATCTCCGCCGAGGGAATCTGGGCCGCGATGGCCAGCACGGGCACGCGGGAGCGGTGCGCGTCGAACAGGCCGTTGATCAGGTGCAGGTTGCCCGGCCCGCAGGAGCCGGCGCAGACCGCGAGCTCGCCGGTCAGGTGCGCCTCGGCGCCGGCCGCGAAGGCGGCGCTCTCCTCGTGGCGCGTGTGGATCCAGGCGATCGAGCCGTCCTGGCGCAGGGCCTCGGTCAGGCCGTTGAGGCTGTCACCGACCACGCCGTAGATGCGCTTCACGCCGGCCTGCGCCAGCGCCCGGACGAACAGATCGGCGACCTTCGTGCTCATGGTATCTCGCTCAGCTGAGGGGGCGGACGAACGGTCCCGGCGCGCTTCAGGCGCCGGCCAGCCCGTGGCCGATCATGGTCCTGGGATCGCACACCGCGTCGAAGCGCTCGGCCGGGACGCCCTCGGCCAGGGCGGCCGCGCGCAGGGTCGTGCCCTCGTCGTTGGCGCGGTGGGCGATCTTCGAGGCGAGGTCGTAGCCGATCACCGGCGACAGGGCCGTGACCAGCATCAGCGACTGGTTCACGGTCTCGTCGATCCGCGTCCGGTTGAGTTCGGTGCCCTCGACCGAGTAGGTCCGGAACTTCTCGCAGGCGTCGCCCAGCACGCGGATCGAATGCAGCGTGTTGTTGATGATGATCGGGCGCATCGCGTTGAGCTCGAAGTTGCCCTGCGAGCCCGCGAAGGCGACCGCGTTGTCCTCGCCGATCACCTGGATGCAGACCATCACCAGGGCCTCGCACTGGGTCGGGTTGACCTTGCCGGGCATGATCGAGGAGCCCGGCTCGTTGGCGGGCAGCAGCAGCTCGCCGAGGCCGCAGCGGGGCCCCGAGGCGAGCCAGCGCATGTCGTTGGCGATCTTCATCAGCGCGACCGCGAGCCCGCGCACCGCCGCCATGGCGGCGACCATGGCGTCCAGCGACCCCTGCGCGGCGAACTTGTTGGGCGCCGTGACGAACGGCTTGCCGGTGAGATCGGCGATCCTGGCGGCGATCTCCGCGCTGAACCCCTCCGGAGCGTTGAGGCCGGTGCCGACCGCGGTGCCGCCGGCCGCCAGCTTGTACAGCCCGGCGCGCGACGCCTCGACGAGGGCCAGCGCGTCGCGCATCTGCGCCACGTAGCCCGACCATTCCTGGCCGACGGTGAGCGGCGTCGCGTCCTGCAGGTGCGTCCGGCCGGTCTTGACCACGTCCATCCAGGCCCGCGCCTTGGCGTCGATCGCGTCGGCCAACGCCCGCGCCTTGGGGAGCAGGACCTCGTCGAGTTCGAGCACCGTGGCGACGTGCATCGCGGTCGGGAAGGTGTCGTTCGACGACTGGCCCATGTTGACGTGGTCGTTCGGGTGGACCGGGCTCTTGGAGCCGAGCACACCGCCGAGGAGCTGGATCGCGCGGTTCGACAGCACCTCGTTGACGTTCATGTTGGACTGGGTGCCGGAGCCGGTCTGCCAGACGTAGAGCGGATAGTGCGCGTCGAGCTTGCCGGCGATCGTCTCGTCGGCGGCCTGGACGATGGCCTGCGCGCGCCAGTCCTCCAGGCGGCCGGCGGCGGCGTTGACCAGGGCGGCGGCCTTCTTGACGTAGCCGTAGGCGTGGTAGACCCGCTTGGGCATGCGATCGTCGCCGATCGAGAAGTGCTGGAGCGAGCGCTGCGTCTGCGCGCCCCAGTAGCGGTCCGCCGGCACGTCGATCCCGCCCATCGAGTCCGTCTCGTGCCGCATCCCGGTGGCGGCGATGCCGATCGGAACGTCGCGCAGGATGGGGTGGCCCGGGGCAGACTCGTTCATCGTCATCCTTCTCGGTGTCGGACCGTCTGGCACAGTGCGAGACGGGTTCGGCGAACCGGGTGCGCTTTGACGTAAACGGTGGTATTATTTTCGGTCTTCGGTCGATATGTGCAGATTTTAAGAAGACTGACTATTAAATCTTCACTTAAACCTAGTATTAAAAACGCCGACAAAACGCATTACAGATCATGAAGGCGAATTGCCAGATAACATAGATCGGTGTCAAGCGTTCCGCCGCGCGGAGGCTGCAAAAACATTCCCGCGATTGGTCAATTTATAGCGCTTCTGCTCCCCGGAGCGGCTTTCGAGCCGGACAAGCGCGCGCCGCCGAAATGTCTGACTTGTGCGGCCTCCGCCGTGCCGAGATCGCAGGCCGGGCGATCCCACCGCAGCGGCGCGCCCTCGATCCGCACGGGCGCGTGCAGCCGGAGGGCAGGTCCCCACGCCGTGTCCTCGATCTCCGGGGCGTAATCCGCGTCCCGATATCCGCCGAAGGCGGGCCCCGGCGCGCTGCCGGGATGGTCCGTGAGCAGGCGCGCGGTCCGGGCCAGGGAGAGCCGCGCGATGACGGCGTGCCCGTCGCGCTGCCGGGCGATCAGGCCTCGCACGGCCGCCGCCGCCATCAGGTAGCCGGTGGCGTGATCGAGCGCCTGGACGGGCAGCGGCACCGGCCGGTCGGCCTGTTTCCACCGCTGCCCGGCCGCCGCGATGCCCGTCGCCATCTGGACGAGGCTGTCGAAGCCGCGCCGTCCGGCCCAGGGTCCGGTCCAGCCGTAGGCGCAGAGCGCGACGTCGATCAGGTCCGGGTTGAGTGCCCGGCGTCGCGCCGCGCCGTAGCCGAGCCGCTCCAGGGCGTCCGGGCGGTACCCGTGCACGAGGATGTCGGCCTCGGCGAGCAGGGTCTCGAAGTGCCGGCGGTCGTCGACCTGCCGGAGGTCGAGGCGCGTGCAGACCTTGCCCAGGGTGACGTCGGGCGCCAGGGACGGTTCGTCCCAGCCGGGCGGGTCGATCCGCAGGACGTCGGCCCCGAGGCCGGCCAGGACGCGCGTGGCCACCGGCCCGGCCAGGATGCGGGTCAGGTCGAGGACCCGGATCCCCGCGAGGGGACGGGCCGGGTCCGGGCGCCACGGCGACCGGTGCTGGACGGGCCGTTCCGCGACCGCCACGAGGGGCTCGGCCCGGACCGCCCGGCCCTGGTCCAGGCCTTCCCAATCGTCCGGACCGCGCATCGCCGCGGCGCAGCCGCCGGCGCGCAGGATCGCCCCTTCCAGGTCCTCGGCCGCCGTGCGGGCCACGGCGGCCGTGACCGCCTCCCGCTCGCCCGGGCAGTCGAGGATTGCGAGGGCGGCGGCGCGGTGATGGGGCGCGTTGGTGTGCAGCCGGATCCAGCCATCCGCCGCCTGGTAGTCGCCGGCGATCGGGTCCCAGGCGGCCGGCAGCGTCCAGCCCTGCGGCCGCACGGAGGTGCCGAACCACGCTGAGGCCAGGTGCCGGTCGACCGTGACGGCGGGCGCGGGGCCGGACAGGCCGAGGAGTTCGGAGACGGCGAGGCCGGCGGCGCCGATCGACGCCGTCGCCAGCGCGGTGACCGGGAAGCAGGAGGGCAGGCTCCCGGTGCCGGTCACCGCCAGCCGGTCCCCGGCCTCGGGCGGCAGCGCCAGGGCGGCCAGCGCCTCCGCGAGGATCGGCGCCAGGGCGTAGTGGTCGGCGTGTCGTTCGCGCATGGTCCCGGCCCTCGATCGGTTCGCGCAGGCTGCCGGCCATCGACGGATCGATCAATCTTGATACATCTGATCAACATGACGGAATGGCTGGACCGCGCCGAAGCCCTCGACGCCCTCGGGATCCGGGCCCAGACGCTCTACGCCTACGTCAGCCGCGGGCTGATCGAGGCGCGGCGGGCGCCGGGCCGGCGCCACAGCCAGTACCGGGCTGCCGACGTCGCGACGCTCGCCGACCGGCGCGGCCGGAGCCGCGCCAGCGCAGCGATCGCCGCGGGGGCCATGGCCTGGGGCGAGCCGTCGGTCGTCACCGCGATCAGCACCGTCCACCGGGGCAGCCTGATCTATCGCGGCCGCGACGCCGTGGCGTTCGCCCGCGACGCGAGCCTGGAGGCGACCGCCGACCTCCTGTGGGACAGCCCGGAGGCGACGCTGTTCGACGTTCCGGCCGACGCGGCCGCGACGCCGTTCCTGGCGCTGGCCGGGCTTCTGCAGGAGGCCGAGGCCGCGCTGGGCCGCGGCCACCACCGCCTGTGCCGCGACGCGCGCCGCGCCGTCGCGCATCTCGCCGCGTCCTGCGGCATCCCCGAAGGCCGGGCGCCCCTGCATCAGGGCCTCGCGCGGCTCTGGTCCCTCGATGCCGCGACCGCCGACCGGGTCCGCCAGGCGCTGGTGCTGCTGGCCGACCACGAACTGAACGCCTCGACCTTCGCGACCCGGGTCGCCGCCTCCACCGGCGCGCCGATCGCGGCCTGCCTCATGGCCGGGTTGAGCGCCCTGTCGGGACCGCGCCACGGCGGCGCCGCGGCGGCGGTGCTGCGGCTCGTCGACGAGGCCGCCGCGACGGGCCCGAGGGCGGCCGTGCGCGCCTGCCTGGATCGGAGCGGCGCGCTGCCGGGCTTCGGCCACCCGCTCTACCCGGACGGCGACGTCCGCGCCGCGGCCCTGGGCGCGGTCCTGCCCGCCGACCCCCTGCTGGACGCCGTCCGGGACTGCGCCGAGGCGGCGACGGGGGCGCGGCCGAACATCGACTTCGCGCTGACGGCGCTCGTCCGGACGGCGGGCCTGCCGCGGAGCGCGCCGTTCACGATCTTCCTGCTCGGCCGGAGCCTGGGCTGGGCGGCGCACGCCATGGAGCAGGGCCGCCAGGGGACGCTGATCCGGCCGCGGGCCCGGTACGAGGGGCGGCGCAGCCCGGCGGACCGCCCATAGCGAGAGGGCCGGCCTCGCGGCCGGCCCTCGATCTGTCGCGGCCCCCCGCGCGGGGCGGGCGCCGGCCTCAGGCGAACATGTCGGGCTGGGTCTCGGCGATGTGGCTGTACAGCGTCTGGAAGTGCAGCCAGCCGATGTAGTCGCTGCCGACGTGCTCGCGGCTGTAGCGGGCGGTCTTCTCCGACAGGAGCTGCGGCTTGATGCCGGAGGCCTCGACCAGGAGCTGCTGCTGGCAGGCCCGCTCCAGGGCGATGAACCAGAAGGCCGCGTCGTCGATGCTGTGCTGCGAGCAGGTCAGCAGGCCGTGGTTCTGGTGCAGCACGCCGCGGTTGCGGCCGATCTGCTGGGCGACCGACAGGCCGCTCTCCTTCTCCACCGCCACGGCGCCCGCCGAGGCGCCGATCACCGCGTGGCTGTTGTAGAAGGCCGCCGCGTCCTGGCTGATCATCTCCAGCGGTCGGCCGGTGGCGCACCACGCGGTGCCGTAGGTGGTGTGCGCGTGGCACATCGCCATGACCTCCGGGTACTCCTCGTGCACGGCGGCGTGGAGGACGAAGCCCGCCCGGTTGATGGCGTGGCGCCCCTCGACCACCCGGCCCTTGTGGTCGGCCAGGATCAGGTTCGACATCCGCACCTGCGAGAAGTGCACGCACATCGGGTTGGTCCAGTACAGCTCCGGACGCTCCGGGTCGCGGATCGTCAGGTGGCCGGCGAAGCCGTAGTCGAAGCCGTGCATCGCGAAGGCGCGGCAGGCGGCCACGAGGTGCTTCTTGCGGTAGTCCCGCTCCTCGGCGTGGTCGGCGAAGTCCGGGATCTCCGGGAAGATCAGGCCGGCCTGCTCGGGCTGGTAGATCGAGGTCCGCCTGCGGCCGGCATCGTCGTTCGGCAGGTCGAGGGCGACGGCCGCCTCGTGGGCGTGATCGTCGAGCATGGCGTCTCCTTTCGTCGGGGTACGGACCGGCCCGCCGATCGCGTCGTGGCCGGCACTATCCTGCCGGATCCGCGCGTTGACAAACGACGATTTTTCACGCTTTCCATGAATTCAATTCACGGATTGCGCATGCGCCGGATCCCGAGCTTCTCCGCCCTGCGGGCCTTCGAGGCGGCCGCGCGCCTAGGCAGCTTCGCCCGCGCCAGCGCGGAGCTGCACCTCACGCCCTCGGCGGTGAGTCACCAGATCCGGGCGCTGGAGCGCTGGTTCGGGCGCGCCCTGTTCCGGAGGGCGAACCGCCAGGCGCTCCTCACCGCCGACGGCCAGCGCCTGCTGGCCGGGCTCTCGAGCGCCTTCGACGCGATCGAGGCGGTCTGCGCCGACCTCAGCCCGCCGTCGCCCGCGTCGCTGGCCGTGCACTGCACGCCGAGCTTCGCGGCGAAGTGGCTCGGGCCGCGGCTCCCCGCCTTCGTGGAGGCGCATCCCGGCATCGCCATCCGCCTCTCCACCAGCGCCGACCCGGTGGATCTCGGGCGGCACGAGGAGATCGACATCCTGATTGCCTACGGCCGGCCGCCGCACGGGCCCGGCCTGACCGTCGAATCCCTCGGCCCGGAGGAGATCGCCGCCCTCTGCGCGCCGGAGGTCGCCCGGGCCGCGCAGCCGGACGCGGCCGGATCGATCGGGCCCTTCACCCGGCTCGACTCGTCCTTCAGCCCCGTCCGCTGGCCGGACTGGTTCGCCCATAACGGCCTACCCTTGCCGACCGGGGCAGCCGGAGCGGCTTTCGACCGGGGCTCGCTGGTGATCTCGGCGGCCGTTCAGGGGCTCGGCGTGGCGCTGGAGACCCTCCGGTTCGCCCGGGACGAGCTCGCCGCCGGGCAGCTGGTGCGCCTCGGCGGCGATCGGGTCGCGAGCCTGACCCGCGACCTCCACTTCATCTGCTACCGCGAGCGCGACGAGGCCCTGGAGAAGATCCGGGCCTTCCGGCACTGGCTCCTCGACGTGGAGGCGCAGAGCCGGACCGAGGCGGCCTGAGGCGGCCCGAGGCGGCCCGAGGCGGAGAGACCCGATCCCTCACCCCGCCCCGCTCCCGCACGGGAGAAGGGAGCGGCGCGTCGCCCGAACAGACCCCCCGTCTTTTTATTCGGTGGGCCTCAACGGCATCGGGAACCGCGCTAGGTCCCCGTCCAACGACGCGGCGAGCGCGGCGGGGTCCGGTCCCGACCGCGCGCCACCCAGGGAGAGAACGCCCCATGTCCCTTTCCGCCAAGCTGCAGCGGCGCGCCGACGAGGGCCGGCCCGTCCGGGTCGGGCTGATCGGGGCCGGCAAGTTCGGCTCGATGTACCTGTCGCAGGCGCCGCGCACGCCCGGCATCCACCTCGTCGCGGTGGCCGACCTGTCGCCCGACCGGGCGCGCGAATCGCTGCGCCGGGTCGGCTGGGACGATTCGCGGTTCGCCGCGCGGGGGCTGGAGGAGGCCGCGCGCGGCGGCACGACCCTCGTGACCGAGGATGCCGACGCGATGATCGCGAGCCCGTTCGTGGACATCGTCATCGACGCCACCGGCAGCCCGGCCGCCGGCATCCGCCACGCGCTCAAGGCCTTCGCGCACGGCAAGCACATCGTCATGGTCAACGTCGAGGCCGACGTGCTGGCCGGGCCGCTGCTGGCGCGCCGGGCGGCCGAGGCCGGGGTGATCTACTCCATGGCCTCTGGCGACCAGCCGGCGCTCATCGCCGAACTGGTCGACTGGGCCCGCACCATCGGGCTGGAGGTGATCTGCGCCGGCAAGGGCACCAAGTACCTCCCGGCCTACCACGCCTCCACGCCCGACACGGTCTGGGGCCATTACGGCTTCAGCGAGAGCCAAGTCGCGGGCGGCGACTTCAACCCGCAGATGTTCAACTCCTTCCTCGACGGCACCAAGTCGGCGCTGGAGATGGCCGCGGTGGCCAATGCCTGCGGGCTCACCCCGCCGCGCGACGGCCTCGCCTTCCCGCCCTGCGGCGTCGACGACCTGCCGAGCGTCCTGAAGCCCGCGGCGGATGGCGGCCTCCTCACCGAGCGCGGCACCGTCGAGGTGGTCTCGTCGGTGGAGCGGGACGGGCGGCCGGTCTTCCGGGACCTGCGCTGGGGCGTCTACGCGGTGTTCGAGGCGCCGAGCGCCTACGTGCGCGACTGCTTCGCGCAATATGGCCTCAAGACCGATTCGAGCGGCCGGTTCGCCGCGACCTACAAGCCCTATCACCTGATCGGGCTCGAGCTCGGCATCTCGGTCGCCTCCATCGCGGTCCGCGGCGAGGCCACGGGGGCGACGGGCGACTGGCGCGGCGACGTCGCCGCGACGGCCAAGCGCGCGCTGCGGGCCGGGGAGCGGCTCGACGGCGAGGGCGGGTTCACCGTCTACGGCAAGCTGATGCCGGCGGCGGATTCCCTGGCGCAGGACGCCCTGCCGATCGGCCTCGCCCACAACATGGTCCTGAAGAACGACGTGCCCGCGGGCCGGGCCGTGCGCTGGAGCGACGTCGCCTTCGACGCCGATCAGGAGGCGATCCGCGTCCGGCGCGAGATGGAGGACCTGTTCCGCGGGGCGGCGGGGCGGGCTGCCGGGTAGCGCCTCAGGCGCGCCGGCCGGCCGTGCGCCCGGTCGGCGAGCGCCCGACGAGCTTCCGGAACGTGCGGCTCATGGCGCTGGCGCTCGTGAAGCCCGATCGCGCGGCGACCTCCGCCATCGATCCCGCGCCGGAGCGGATTAGGGCCTCGGCCCGGCCGACGCGCTCGCGCATGATGTACTGGTAGGGCGTGACCCCGGTGGTCTGGCGGAAGGCTCGGATGAAGTAGCCCTCGCTGAGCCCGACGATGCCGGCCAGGGCGGAGACGGTGATCTCCCGGTCCAGGTGCTCCCGGATATACGCGCAGGCCCGCCCGGCCTGCGACGCCGAGAGGTCGGGCGCCGCCGACCGGCCCGGAGCGCGCGCGGCGACGACCGAGCGCAGGATCGCCAGGTGGAGGCTCTCGATCAGCAGCGCGTCGGGCGACGGGTCGTCCCGGTGCGCGCAAGCCAGCGCGTCGAGGATGTGCCAGGTGCTGCGGCAGGCGCGGAGATCGCGCCCGTCCGCCGCGAAGGCGATCTTGCCGATCGGCGCCTCGGCCAGCCGCTCGACGGCGGCGGCCGAGAAGGAGAGGACGCGGCCGGCATACGGGCCCTCCCAACGGGTCGTGCCGTTCAGGCCGGGACGCCGGACCAGCAGGCCTTCGCGCTCGGTCAGCCGCGCCGCGACCTCGTAATCGACCGCGTGGTGCGCCCCCGCGGGCTGCGTGCTGGCGGCGACCTCGAGGCCGGTGACCGCGTGCGTGCTCCACCCGCCGGTGGGGAAGCGGAAATCGATGAAGGCGACCTCCGGGAGGCCGCGGTCGCTCGGTGCGTAGCAGGTCAGCTCGGGGCGGCCGGAGAGATGCCCGGTGCTGCCGCTCGTTGCGTACGCGATCGTCTCGGCTGTGGTCGCGGCTGAACTCTCGGCTGTGCTGTCCATGCGGGCCCGTGATTCCGGTGTCGTCGCGGTCACGCCCCGCGACGGAGGAGGGCGGCCCCGCGGCCGCCCTCCCGGTGTCAGACCGTCAGCGCAGGGAGCCGGTCACGCCGCCGACGACACCGCCGACCGCGCCGAGCACGCTGCCCACCAGGCCGCTCACCAGACCGCCGACCTGGCCCACGACCCCCGAGACCGCACCGAGCTCCTGGCTCGCGTCGACCCCGAGGCCGACAGTGAGGCCGACCCCGAGGCCACCGCCGACCTGGTCCAGCTCGGCGGCGCTCAGCTCGCGGACGGTATCGATGCTGTCCTGCATGATCGTTCTCCAGATTGAGATTCAGGTAGAAGGTTATTTGCTTCGATCTATTGCCTGATCGTAGCGTCTAGGCGCCTTGGACGTCGGCACCTGCCTTTAGGATTACAGAGATGTGCTTCGTGTCAATCGGTCATGGCCAGCCGATAATGCTCGCGGACGATCGAGCCCGGCCAATGCGCAAAAACTGACAGGCCTTGTCTTTCCCAGGCCGCGCTCCAGACGCTGTCGGCACCGCGGCCGCCCGCGCTGCGAAGCGGCGCGTCTCACCGCGTCTCACGCCGTCGAGTTTTCGCAACGCAGCACGCGATGATGCAAAAACTGACGTCCTGCTGCGCTGCAAGGCAAGCTCGACGGCGAATTGGAATAAGCCGTTGGAAATCAGACGGTTTTCAACGCAGGCGCGACGTTCTGACGCGGGCAGGATTATTCAAAATTCGCCGTGTCGGCAAGTGTTGACATGAAACTCCCGCGATGCGACCGAGTAAGGTGGCAAATGCGCTGAGCATTGTCCTCGAATACGGCTGTCTCCTTCAGGAAGGTTGCTTTCTCCGGGTGCCAAGTCCGCTCTTTCGACTTGAGGTTATAGAGGCGCGACGCAACGCGTGGCTGGGCGAGGCGCAGATCATCCAGCCTCTGCCGGTCCGCATCGTGGCCGCGGCCTGCGTGATCATGGTGGCGGCGGTCGGCCTGTATGCCTGGCAGGGCACCTACACGCGCCGCATCCACGCCGTCGGCCTTCTCGCGCCCGATATCGGGCTGATCAGCCTCGCCAGCCCGGTGGCGGGGCGCGTCGGCTCGACCGGCGTCCGCGAGGGCGACAAGGTCGCGCGCGGGCAGCTCCTGTACACGATCGACCTCGACGCCGTGTCGGCGAGCGGCCCCACGCAGGAGCGCGTGATCGCCGAGCTGGAGCGCCAGCGCCAGAGCGTCGAGCGGCAGCGGACCGCCCGGGCCGATCTGGCCGGCACGGAGCGGCAGGCGCTGCGCGAGCAGGTGGCGAATCTGAGCGAGCAGTCGGCCCAGCTCGCCAAGCAGATCGACCTGCAGGACAAGCTGGTTCCGCCGCTCCGGGCGCGGGTCGAGGAACTCGCCGACGCCGTGGCGCGCGGCTACGCCCGCGCCGCCGACTTCCAGAGCCAGAACTACCTCTACATGCAGGCGAGCGCGCAGCTCGCCCAGTTCCAGCAGAGCCGCCTCCAGATCGACGGCAAGCTCGCCGAGACGAAGTCCCAGCTCGCCGCCTACGACGACCGGTTGGCCCGCGACCTCGCCGACCTCGACCGGACCGCCGCCCAGCTGGCGCAGCAGAAGGCCGAGAGCGAGGCGCGCCGCGCCATCGAGGTCCGGGCGCCCGAGGCCGGGACCCTGACGTCGATCCGCGCGCAGGTCGGCCAGACCGTGGCGGCCGGGGCGACGCTCCTGACCCTGCTGCCGAGCGCCGGGCGCCTCCAGGCCAACCTGTTCGTCGATTCGTCGGCCATCGGCTTCGCCGAGGCCGGCGCGCCCGTGATGCTGCGCTACGCCGCCTTCCCGTTCCAGCGCTTCGGCCTGCACCGCGGCGTCGTCACCGAGGTCACGCGGGCGCCGCTGGGCAGCGACGACGCGCCCGACTTCGCGCGGCGCGCCGCCGCCCGGGGGGAGGGGACCGACCTCTACCGCATCGTGGTCCGGCCCGATTCCGACACCGTGCTGGCCTACGGCGAGCGGCGCAGCCTCGAGGCGGGCATGCGCGTCGAGGCCGACATCGCCCTGGAGAAGCGGTCGCTCTACCGCTGGCTGCTCGATCCCGTGACGCATGTCCGGGAGAGCCTCGCCCTCGTCACGCGCGGCGGCCTCGACGCCCTGCCGGTCCGGAAGGCCGCCCCGTGACGGCGCCGTCCCTCGCCGCCCGGCTGGATTTCGGGCTCCGCCGCCGGGTGCCGGTCGTCCTCCAGGCCGAGGCCGCCGAGTGCGGCATGGCCTGCCTCGCCATGGTCCTGGCCTATCACGGGCGCCAGATCGACCTCGCGACGCTGCGGCGGCGCCATCCCCTGTCCCTCAAGGGCATGACCCTGCGCAACCTGATCGACCTCTGCGGCGCCCAGGGCCTGACCGCCCGCGCGCTCCGGGTCGAGCTCACGGACCTGCCCCGCCTCCGGTTGCCCTGCATCCTGCACTGGGGCCTCAACCACTTCGTGGTGCTGACCCGGGTCGAGCGCGGCGGCCTCGTCATCAACGATCCGGGCCGCGGCCGGCGGCGGGTCAGCCTCGCGGAGGCCTCGCGGGAATTCACCGGCGTCGCCCTGGAGGCGGTGCCCAATCCGGGCTTCCGGCGCGAGCGGGCCGCCCCGGGCCTGCGGCTGCGCGACTTGTTCCGCAACATGGCCGGCATCCGCGCCGCCCTGGCCCAGGTCCTGGCCCTCTCCCTCGGGATCGAGCTCGTCGCCCTCCTGATGCCCATCGCCTCGCAGGTCGTCATCGACGAGGTGATCGTGAACGCCGACCACGATCTGCTCCTCGTGGTGGCGATCGGCCTCGCGCTGCTGCTGCTGCTCCAGCTCGGCCTCAGCATCGCCCGCACCTGGGCGATCATGCTGGCCGGAACCCGGCTGAACTACCAGTGGTCGGCCGGCCTGTTCGACCACCTGTCGCGGCTGCCCCTCGACTACTTCGAGAAGCGCCATGTCGGCGACGTGATCTCGCGGTTCGGCTCCCTCGCCACCATCCAGAAGGGCCTGACGACCGATCTCGTCCAGGCCATGCTCGACGGGCTCATGGCGGTCGGCATGCTGGTGATGCTGACGGTCTACGGCGGCTGGCTGGTCGCCGTGGTCCTGGCCTCGACGGCGCTCAACGCGGTCCTGCGGGTCTTCGCCTACGGCGCCTACCGGGAGGGGAGCGAGGAGGCCCTCGTGGCCGAGGCCCGCCAGCAGACGCACTTCATCGAGACGGTCCGCGGCATGGCGAGCGTCAAGCTCCTCGACCTGCGCGAGCGGCGCGGCGGCGCCTGGATGAACCACTTCGTCACGGCCCTGAACGCCCGGCTGCGGCTGCAGCGCCTCGACCTCGTGTTCGGCCGCGCGAACGAGTTCCTGTTCGGCCTCGACCGGCTGATCCTGCTGGTGCTCGGCGCCCGCGCGGTCATCGGCGGCTCCCTGTCGCTCGGCATGCTGGTGGCGTTCCTGGCCTATCGCGACCAGTTCGCCACCCGGATCGGCAGCCTGATCGACGCGTGGTTCAAGCTGCGCATGCTCGACGTGCAGACCGACCGGCTCGCCGACATCGTGCTGTGCGAGCCCGAGGAGCAGGATCTCGCCGCCGGGGCGCAGCCGGGGGCGCCCCCGGTCGTCGCCCTGAAGGCCGGAACGCTCGCCGGCGCGGGCCTGGCGCTGCGCTACGGGGCCGACGAGCCCTGGATCTTCCGCGGCGTCTCGCTGTCCGTCCGGGCCGGCGCGTGCTTCGCGATCACCGGTCCCTCGGGATGCGGCAAGACCTCGCTCATGAAGGTGATGATGGGGCTGACGCCGCCCAGCGAGGGGATCGTCACCGCCGACGGCCAGGACATCCGCACCGCCGCCGGGTCCTACAGGCGCCGGATCGCCGGCGTGATGCAGAGCGACGGCCTGTTCGCCGGCTCGATCGCCGAGAACATCGCGGCCTTCGACGAGCATCCGGACGCGGGCTGGATCGCCGAGTGCGCCGCCCGGGCGGCGATCCTGGACGACATCCGCCGCATGCCCATGGGCTTCGAGAGCCTCGTCGGCGACATGGGCTCGACCCTGTCGGGCGGCCAGAAGCAGCGCATCGTGCTGGCACGCGCCCTCTACCGGCGGCCCGAGATCCTGTTCCTCGACGAGGCCACGAGCCACCTCGACGAGGCCACCGAGGCGGTGATCGCCCAGGCCCTGCGCGACCTGCGGATGACGCGGGTCATCGTCGCCCATCGCCCGGCGACGATCGCCCACGCGGACGCGGTGTTCGATTTCCCCGCCCAGGTCCGCGACCGGGCGGATCTCGCCGCCGCGGGCTGACGCGCCCGACGCGCTTCGCCTAGGGGAGCGCGGGCCGCAGGTCGCCCGGGGCCAGGCCGAAGCGCTTGCGGAAGCCGCGGTTGAAGGTCGGCACGTCGGTGAAGCCGCACGCGTAGGCGATCGAGGCGATCCGCATCTTGTCGTCGCGGCGGGCCTCGAGGCGCCGGCGCGCGAGGTCGAGGCGCGCGTCGCGGATCGCCGCCGCGATGCCGCCGGTCTCCGCGAAGGCGCGGTACAGGCTGGTCCGGGAGAGACCGAGCGCGCGCTGGATGTCCTGCGGGTTCAGGTCGGGGTCGTGCATCCGCCGCGCGATGTGGGCGCGGGCGAGCGACACGACGGCCGCCTGCGAGACCGCCTCCGGATCGCCGCGCCGGGCCGCGCCGTCGACGAGGTGGCCGAGGAGGTGGAGCACGCCCTCGACGGCCGCCTGCGCCTCGTCGGCGGACATCCAAGCGACCGAGCCGGCCACCCCGCGCAGCCGCGCCCGGACCTCCGCCCCGGCCGGGAGCGGGCCGAGGCTGCGGCCCGCGAAGGCGTCGGCGTCGCCGACGAAAGCCTCGAACATCTTGCGCGGGACGGCGAGGCGGATCTCGCCGTAGGCGCTCTGGGTGCCGGCCACCAAGGGCCGGTTCCGCGTCAGGAAGCTGATGTCGCCGGGGGTCAGCTGGGCCCCGCGGCCGTTCTGCTCCTGGTAGCCGACGCCGTCGAGCGCGAGGCCGATCACCACCATCCCGCGGGCGTTCCGGTCGACGTGGCGGGAGCGGAACTCCACCGCGACCGGGCTGCTCACCGTGTGGGTCAGCGACCAGCCGGCCGAGGCCACGCTCAGGCGCTTGGCCGCGAAACGCTCCCGAGGGTGCCGCCGGCCGATGTCGCCGAACCCGGCCAGGGCCGTGCAGCGCCAGAACTCGAAGGCCTGCTTGGGGTCGACGTGGCTGGTCGTCTCGACGAGGCTCGGGACGAGCACCGGGCTAGACACGTGTGACACCCCCGGCGTGCCCGGCGGTTCCGTCCGGCTGCCTGCGCAACTTTATCGTGTGAATCTTGCCAGATTGGCAACCGACGCCATCCGGCGCGGCGCCGCGGGTCGGAGACCCGCGCTTCCGGGTTTCCCTAAGCAAGGGCCTGCCCGGACAGGCCGCGCGGTCCGGCGAGGAGCAGGGCCGCGCTCGCCGCGAGGACGAGCGTGATCACCGCGAACATCGCGTGCGGCCCGTAGGCCGAGAGGATCGGCAGGAGGATGATCGGCGCCAGCGCGGCCGCGACCCGGCCGCCGGCCCAGGCGCAGGTCATGGCCGAGGCCCGCAGCGGCGTCGGGAGCAGCTCCGTCGCGTAGACGGCGAGGATGCTGCCGTAGGTCGCCGCCGCGGTGTTGAAGGCGATGCCGACCAAGACCAGGGTCAGGAACGTGCCGCTCGCGGCGAAGGCCGTGCCGAGGGCCGCCATCGCCGCCGCCAGGGCCGTCAGGACGGCGCGCCGCTCGAGCCGGTCGATCGCCAGCGCGGTCAGCATGGTACCCAGGGGCGGGCCGAGCATCGACAGCGCGGCGAAGACGAGGGATTGATCGACCTTGAAGCCCTTCTCCACCATCACGACGGCGCTGAGCAGCGGGAAGGCGATCGTCGCCAGGGGGGCGAGGGTGTAGAGGCCGACGAACAGGGCCGTCCGGCGCAGCTGGCGCGTCTCGGCGAACAGGCCCCGGAACCCCGCGGGCCCGGTCGCGGGCGGGTCCGTGTCCGGGTCGGCGGGGGCGGCGACCCGGCTCCGGCCGGCCGCGCGCTCGAACCGGCGGCAGGCGGCGTCGGCCTCGGCAGAGCGCCCGACCGAGGCGAGCCACCGCGGTGATTCCGGCAGCCGCGCGAATAGGACGCCGCCGAGCGCCGCCAGGGCGCCCCCGAGGATCAGCGCCCAGCGCCACGGCTCGATCCCGAGCGGCGCGGCCGGTGCCATCATCTGGACCAAGCCGATCGCGGCCAGGCCTCCGAGGAGCCCGAGTCCGGCGCAGACCAGCAGCGTCGCGCCGCGTCGGCGCGCGGGCGTCACCTCGGCGAGGTAGGTGGCGACCAGGGGCGGGAACCCGCCGATCGCGAACCCCGAGACCGTCCGGGCGATCGTCAGCGCCGTGAGCCCCTGGCTCGCGGCGGCCGCCAGCGATCCGGCGGCCATCAGCGCGAGGGAGGCCTGGAGCGCGCGCCTGCGGCCGAGGCGATCCCCCAGCATCCCGAAGACGGGCGCGCCCACGGCGCCGCCGGCGAACACGGAGGCGAGGAGCAGCGAGAGGCTGCCCCGCGACATGTTGTGGGGCGGCGCGAGGAAGATGGCCGCCAGGGCGTTGCTCAGGGCGACCTCGGCGATGTCGGTGAACAGGCCCAGCGTGCAGACGGCGAGCGCCGCCGCGTGAAGCCGCGTCATCGGAAGGGAATCGAGCCGCCGCGAGACGGCCGCGATCGACCCGGCGACCGATGCGGCGGCATCGGAGGCACTCGCGGTCTGGCTTCCGGCGTCGATCAAGCGTGTGAGTCCTCTCCGGCCGGAGCGTGCCCGCAACCGGTGACGCACCGCCACGGCAGCGTGTTCCCCACCGGGGAACGTGACGGCGTTCACAAATGCACCATGCGCGCCATGGTTGCGGGTCGCAGGGAGGTCGGCGGTCCGCGGGTCTTGCGGAGCTGTCGATCCGCCCTCCGCCGGGAGCCTCGGCGCGGGGGCCGCACCGCCGTTCCGCGCCTTGCTGATCGTCGATCGGGAGGACATCCTGCGCGGGGGATGTCGGGGCGGATGGCCGGGGCACGATGTTCGAGATCGCGCGGGACGACCTGTCCGATACGCAGACACGGGCGCTGCTGGCGCTCCATCTTGCCGGCATGCACGCATCCTCGCCGCCGGGCAGCGTGTTCGCTCTCGACCTGTCAGGCCTGCAAGCACCGGACGTGACCGTCTGGACGGCGCGCCGCGGCGGGCGGGTGGCGAGCGTCGGGGCGCTCAGGATGGCGACGGACGGCACCGCGGAGGTGAAGTCCATGCGGACGCACCCCGACTTCCTCCGCCTGGGAGCCGGCGCGGCGATCCTCGACACCATTATCGCGGCCGCCGCCGCCCGCGGCGCGCGATGCCTCAGCCTCGAGACCGGATGCGGACCCGCATTCGCGCCCGCGCTCGAACTCTATCGGCGTCGGGGCTTCGTGAACGGCCCCGCGTTCGGGACCTACGTGCCGAGCGACTTCAACCAGTTCCTCCATCTCGCGATCGCCTGACGGGTCGGGTCGGCGTCCTCGTCGCGCCGCCGTTCCCGAAGCGGCCCGCGCCGCGCGTCCGCGATCCGTACGTCCAGGCGCAGAGGCCGACTGGGTTAGGGCCAGCAAGGCTGGCTGTCGGCCCGGTGAGTCGCGCGCGTCAGGGGCCGCCCAGGACCCTCAAGGCCCGTCCAGGAAGCCGAGGAGCGCCGCGTTGAAGAGCGCCGGATCCTGGAGGAACGCGAAGTGGCTGGCATTGGGCAGGATCAGCAGCCCAGCCCCGGGAATCGTGGCAGCGAGGTACTCGGTGTGCGCGCGCTTGATACCCTCGTCGTGGTCGCCGTCCGCGATGAGGACCGGCGCGCGGATCCGCTTCAGATCGGCTTCGGTCCAGCGCGGCTGCCCGCCCCACATCCGGCCAACCGCGTCGACGAAGGCGGCGTAGTCCTTCGGGGTCGGCGAGAGGGCCTCGTACTCCTTGCCGGCTCGGTCGATGAAGGCGGCGAAGGTCGGGTTCGTCTCCACGCCCTCGATCAGGCCCGACGGGTCGGCGTTGGCCCCGAACGCGAACACCTTGCCGACGCGGTCGGGGTGGCGCATCGCCATGTCGAGACCGAGGATCGCGCCGTCGCTCCACCCGACGATGTCGGCGCGCGGGATCTTCAGCACGTCGAGCAGCCCGACCACGTCGTCGGTCATCAGGTCGTAGCCGAATGGCCGATCGTCCCGGGTGCTGCGGCCGTGCCCGCGGCTGTCCACGAGGATGACCGTGCGGCGGGCGGCGAGCGCCGCGACCTGGTGGCCCCAGTAATCGGAGTTCGACAGGCCGCCGTGCAGCAGGACGACCGGCGGACCGTTGCCGATCGTGGCGTAATACAGCCGGATGCCGTTGACAGCGGCGCGACCGGAGACCGTGCCGGCGACCGGCGCGGGGGTCGGCGGCAGGTCCTGCCAGCGCGGTCCGGCCCAGGCCGGGGCTCCGGCCAGCAGAAGCGTCACGGCGATCGCAGTCCGAAGCATCGAGCACCTGTCGTCGTTGCCGGGGCCGGGCTGCCGGGGCGATCCGGTCCAGCGCGACCCGCCGCGACCGCGATCTGCGGTCGACCTGCGCGCGGACCGTGACCGGCTCGGATTACAGAACGATTTCAGGCCGTGGCCCGCGGGCGGCGAGCGCCGTCTCCGCCGACGCCCGGGCGCCGAAGGCCGGCGCGCAGCACGGCGCTCGCGCGAGGAGCGGGGCCTCTAGAAGCGCGGGCTCGTGCGGCGGGGCCGGTCCGGCCGGGGCGCGGGGGCGGCTGGCGCATGTCGATGGCCGACCACGTCGCCGTTGCGGTAGGCCTCCTGGATGTTGCGTCGCGCGGCCCGCCCCGCCGTCCCACCGGGCTGCGTCACGGCCGAGTCTCCGGACGGGGCCAGGACGGTCTGCGCTGAGGCCGGTCCGATGCCGAGGAGAAGGAGGGCGACGCAGCCAGACAGCCCCTTCATGGCCAGATCCCTCTCACCCGATCGCGTTGCCAGACGGGCCAACCCGCAGTGCCGGCACGCGCGCGCCGCCCCGCCCAGCGCATCTACGTCCGTGCGGGCCATCGGTTCACGGGGGCTCGGCGGACGGGCTGCGTCGATCAGGCGGCCTTGCTGCCGAGCCGGATCGCCTTGGCGATCTCTGACCGGCGCTCGGCGTAGCCCGGCGCGGTCATCGGGTAATCGTCCGGCAGCCCGTAGCGCGCGCGGTAGAGTTCCGGCGTCAGCCCGTGCGCCGTGAGGTGCCGTTTCATGGTCTTGTACGACCGGCCGTCGATGAAGCTGACGATGCCGTCCTGGCGGACCGAGCCGCGGATCTGAGCGGCGTCGGGCTGCTCGGGCGGCGCCTCGACGACCGCGGGCCGGTCGGTGAGCGCGGAGAGCGCGCCGTGCACGGTGAGCAGGAGCGGCGGTATGCTGGTGTGCGGCAGCGCGTTGTTCGACAGATAGGCGGTCACGACGCGCAGGGCCACGTCGCTGATGGTCGGCTCGAGCTGGTCCTGGTTCTTGCGCAAAGCGATCGACCCCTTCTTCGACCCTGCCAACACCTATTATAGACCAGGAATACTCGGACATTATCGTCTGTCAATGCAGAATGACATGCTTGGCAAGTAACGAATTTTGAATGCAGAATTTCGATGCGACGCGCGCCGTCCGGTTGGTCAATGACATGGCCATGGTCCTGTCCGAGATTGGGAGAGCGCCGACGGATTTTTCGGGTCGCGCCTGCCGGACAATTCGCCGGCGCGGTTCCGACGCTTCCACTTCGCAGATCTTCGTGATCCAATACGCTTCGAGCGCATCGCGAAGTCCCTTCATGGCCGCCACACGCCGCCCGTCCGTGCCGAGGTCGAGGGTCCGGAAGTCCCGCACCGTGCCTGGGGCGGGATGGGGACGCGCGATGCTGGCGGCGCTCCTCGGAGGCATGCTCGCGGCGCCGTTCGCCCACGGGCAGGGCGCCGACGATCTGGAGGCCGAGATGCGGGCGCGGGTCGCCGCGGCCTTCCCGGACGCGGGCCTCGTGAGATTCCGCAAGATCCGACCTATCCCCGCCGAGGCGGAGTCCGCCGTGGCGTTCTGCGGCCAGGTCAGCAGCGGCCCCGTCGGGCAGGGGCGGTCCGATTTTCAGGTGTTCCTGTACGATCGCACCGCGTCGGCCGAGACCGTCCGCATCCTCGGGTCGGAATCCCTCAACGGCTACCGCGTCGGCCGGAAGCTGATCGGTGCCCTGCGGCGGGTCGGCTGCCTGTGAGGCGTGCGGCGGGGGTGGTCTGTCCCACACGTGACGAAAATGTGGCAGAAGCTTGACTATTCTTCCAGGGTCGGTTTATAGCTTGACCGTG
Organism: Methylobacterium sp. 190mf; assembly: GCF_900107945.1. Taxonomy (NCBI): domain Bacteria; kingdom Pseudomonadati; phylum Pseudomonadota; class Alphaproteobacteria; order Hyphomicrobiales; family Methylobacteriaceae; genus Methylobacterium; species Methylobacterium sp. 190mf. Next base: position 263,278 of record NZ_FNVI01000001.1, read on the forward strand.
GCGTTGCGGTTACACCCCCGAGTCCCATGGAGGTTCGGATGTGCGCGCGGAAGACCTTCTACATTTTCGTCTCGGCCTCGGACGGGGAGCAGTTCTGCGCCGTCCGACAGGACCAGCCCATCCCGTCGCTCATCGACGGCGTCCGATGGATGTATGTCGGCTGCATCGATACGACCCGGGACAGGCCGTACGGATTCGACGTGGACGCGGCGCACGCGGCGATGCGGCACCGCGGCGTCTACTTCTACCGGCGCGAATTGATGTTCCGCCGGGCCAACTTCCTCCTCGAAGCCGCCTGATGGTGGCTGCCCCCGGACCGATCCTGGCCGGCGCCCTGGTGGTCGCCGGTCTCGGGTTCGCGTCCGCCGCCGAGGCGCAGGTGCCGACGCGGGTCGGCACCTGTGCGGCGACCACCATCGCGCGGATCGGGACCCGGTTCAGCGACACGCTCGTGAAGGCGAAGGGCGACGGGATCGGCGACGGGACGAGCGTCGATCTCAAGAACGGCGTCTACGGCGTCTCCTACGCGTATGTCGAAGCGGTCGCGCGGTCGCGGGTCGGCGACCGGGTCATGACCTGCCTCGTACTTCTGCCGACGGGCTGCCCCAAGGGCGACGATCGCGGCAAGATGTACACGACGACCAACCTGCGCACGCTGGATTCCTGGACTTTGCCCGACTCCCAGCACATGTGCGGCGGGGCCTGATCGGGCGTCCGTGAACCCGCCCCCCGGAGGGGCGTGCTGCCTCAGGGGGCGGGATCCGGGTCTCGGTGGAGAGGAGAGGGATCCGTGTCGCTCAGGAACGGTCTTGCCGCCCTCGCGCTGGCGGTGGCGGGCTCCGCGCCGGTCCCCGCCTGGGCGTGGGGCGTCCCCGGATGCATCAACCTTCCCGAGTACAACCGCGCCCTGGGCGCCCTGCAGGGCATGACGAGCGCCTGCGACATGAGCGTCGAGGAAGCCCGCCGGATCGTCGCCGCCCGTGACGGCGTCGCGCCCGGGCCCCCGGTCGCCGCCGCGGAGCCGCCGGCGCCGCCGCGGGTCGCGCCGCGGCACCGCAGGGCGCGGGCGCACCGGAGCGCGCCACCGCGGCGTCACCGCTGAGCCGGCCGACCGGCGCTCAGGTCCCGTCCTCCGGCGCCCCCGGGGGATCCGCGCGGGTGCGCGCCCAGTCCCGGTCGCGCTCCGCCTGCCGGGCGCGCTGCTCCGCCACGTAGGCCTCCTGGTCGGCGCGCTCCCGCTTCCGGCGGCGGTCGGCGGCGGCCGCGCTGCGCTTGCGCCACGCCTCCGTCTCGGCCTTCTGGCGCAGCAATTCCTCGACCGTGACGGGTATCACCGGTTCCTTGGGTTGCGCCCAGGGATAGGACCGCCGGGGCGGGGGCGGGCGGGCCGCCCGATCGGCGGAGGCCTGCCCGCTCCGCCGGAGCGCCTCGGCCGCCGCCGCGAGGGTCAGCCCGGCACCCCGGGCGATGCGCTCGGCGGCCGCCCGGGCGGCCGCGCGCTCGCCCGCCGTGGCCCCCTGATCGGCGAGCGCGAGGCACTTCTCGAACCGGTCCCGGTCGGCGGGCGTCATGGGCGACGTCATGGGCAGCGTCTTATCGCCGGTCGATCCGCCTGTCCCGTCGCACCGGATCCGTCGATCCGGTTTCGCGCCAGCCTCCGTGCCGGTCAGGCCGCCGCGGCCGCGCGTCTCGCCGGCCGTCCGGCGCCGCGACCCGCGCGGCTACGTCTGGGCGCGTCCGTTCCCGCCCGGACCGATCGCCGGCAGCCCGGCCCCGTCCGGCAGGCCGCCGAGCACCACGAGGATCCGTCCCAGGAGCACCCGCGAGTGCCGCGCACCGCTGCCGATGGCCGTGAGGTCCGGCCGGCCCGCGCGGGCCTCGTAGGCCGCGCGCAGCCGGTCGAGCTGCCGCCTGCGCGTCTCGGGATCGCTGGAACCCATGGCCCATCCTCCCGGCGGGCCCTGGCTCGCGGTGCGCCCCCGCGAGCGAGCCTTCGACCATCCCGAGTCGGGGAGTTGGAAAACCGTGTCTGAACGGTCCCTACGACCTTTAGCGCCGGAACGCCTGGACATACGCCGCAGGCTCCCCGACCGTGTGGCCAAGGATACGGGTGCCGTTGTGGTCGGCACCGACCATCAGACAGGGGGTTCCACGCCCCAGGGCCGCGCGTACGGCCCCGCTGGCCTTCTAGTCGCCTCTAGGAAGGAAATCCAGCCCGGCGTGCCGCGCCGCGCTCGAGTCGGCGGAAACCGCCGTCGATCAGGAGCGCCAGCGCGGACACGACGAGGCCGCCCTGCAGGACGTAGGCGGTGTTGCCGGTCAGCAGGCCGGAGATGATCACCTCGCCGAGGGTGCTGGCGGCGACCGTGGAGCCGATGGTCGCCGTCGCCAGCCCGATGATCGCGGCGAGGCGGATCCCCGACAGGATCATGGGCAGCGCCAGGGGCAGCTCGACGCGGACGAGTCGCTGCCGGTCGGTCAGACCCATGCCGCGGGCGGCCTCCATCAGCGCCGGGTCGAGATCCTCGAGCCCGGTGAGCGCGGTCTCGAAGATCGGCAGGAGCCCGTAGAGGACGAGGGCGATCAGGGTCGGGACCGCGCCGAACCCGAGGATCGGCACGGCCAGGGCCAGGACCGCGACGGGCGGGAAGGTCTGCCCGATTCGGGCCACTGACCGGGCGAAGGGCAGCACGTCGCGGCTGGCCGGCCGCGTGGCCGCGACCGCGAGGCCGAGGGCGATCGCGGCCGCGGTCACGGTCGCGGTGGCGACGAGCAGGAGGTGGTTGACAGCGAGCGTCAGCAGCGGCGTCTGGGCGTAGATCGGCGGCGTGTCGCCGGGGGCGAAGGGCCGGAACAGGGGCGCGAACCACCCCGGAGCGACCAGGAACGCCCCGAGCAGGGCGAGGAGCGCGGCCCGGGCGATCTGCGGGGCGCGGATCACGGCCGGGCGCCCCGCGCCTCGAGGGCCTCCCGCGTCACCCGGCCCAGGACGACGCCGTCGCGGCTGACCGGCAGCGCCGGGCGCCGGGACCACAGGCTCTCGGCGAGGGCGGCCCGCACCGTGGTCCCGGCCGGGATGGGCGGGCCCGGCGCCGGGCCGGGCTCGATCAGATCGTCCACGGCGCGCAGGGCCATGAGCTGGAAGGCCCGGTCGCCGCTGCCGAGGAGGGCGCCGACGAAGGCGGTGGCGGGCGCGCCGACGAGGTCTGCCGGCGCGGCCTCCTGCACGAGGCGCCCGCCATCCATCACGGCGACCCGGTCGCCGAGATGCAGGGCCTCGGTCATGTCGTGGGTCACCAGCACGATCGTGGTGCCGTAGCGCGCCTGGATCGCCAGAAGGTCCGCCTGCGCCCGCCCGCGGATGATCGGATCGAGGGCGCCGAAGGGCTCGTCCATGAGCAGGATCGGCGGCTCGGCCGCGAGCGCGCGGGCGACGCCGATCCGCTGCTGCTCGCCGCCGGAGAGCGCCGCCGGCAGGCGGTCCCGGTAGATCGCCGGATCGAGGTTGAACAGGCCGAGGAGCTCGTCGACCCGCGCGGCGATCCGCCGGCGGTCCCAGCCGACGAGCCTCGGCACCACCGCGATGTTCTCCGCGACCGTGCGGTGGGGGAACAGCCCGTGGCCTTGGATGGCGTAGCCGATCCCGCGCCGCAGCAGGTGCGGCGGCACCTCCCGGACGTCCCGGCCCGCGATCCGGATCGTCCCGGCGCTCGGCTCGATCAGGCGGTTGATCATGCGCAGCAGGGTGGTCTTGCCCGATCCCGAGGTGCCGACCACCGTCAGGATCGTCCCGGTCTCGACCCGCAGGGTGACGTCCGCCACCACCGTGCGCCCCTCGAAGACGCGGCTCACCCCGGCGAGGTCGATCATGGGATCCGCTCCGCCGCGCGGCCGCGGCTCAGGTCGATGACGGCGTCGAGCAGCACCGCGGCGCCGGTCGCCATGGCGACGGTCGGCAGCGCGCCGAGCAGGACGAGGTCGCCCGCGTTCTGGCTGATGCCCTGGAAGACGAACACGCCGAGGCCGCCGCCGCCCACGAGACCCGCGATCACCGCGAGGCCGATATTCTGGACGAGGACGATCCGGATCCCGGTCAGGATCGCCGGCAGGGCGAGGGGCAGGTCGACCTGGAACAGCCGCTGGCGCGCGGTCATGCCGACGCCCCGGGCGGCGTCGCGCACCGGCCGGGGCACCGCGTCGAGGCCCGCGACGGTCGCGGCGGCCACGGGCAGGAGCGCGTAGGCGAACAGCGCCACGAAGGCCGGCGCGGCGCCGATCCCCGCGATGCCGAGGGCGGCCGCGCCCGGCACCTCCCGGCCGATCCAGGCCAGGGGCGCGATCAGCATGCCGAACAGCGCCATGGACGGGACGGTCTGCACGACGTTGAGGCTCGTGAGCAGGCCCGCCCGCAGGGGCTGGACCGGGCGCGCCAGCACGGCCGCCGGGATCCCGACCAGGGCGGCGGCCGCCACCGATGCGAGGGCGAGGGCGGCGTGGGTCCGCAGCTCCCGGCCGAACGTGTCGGAGCGGCCGGCATATTCCCGCAGGACCGAGAGGTTGTCCCAGAAGCCGGTGCGCAGGGCGAGCCCCGTCGCGGCGACCAGCAGGGCGAGCGCGGCGATCCGCAGGACCGGCCCCGGCCGCAGCCGCGCCAGCCCGTCGCCGGCCGCGAGGGCCGCCGTCCCGGAGGCGAGCCACCAGCCCGCGTCCGGCGAGACCCGGCCGTACCGGTCGCCCGGCGCGGTCAGGTGATCGGCCGCCCAGCCGGCCGCGAGGCCGAGCAGCAGCAGGACCGCGGCGGCGGCAGCCAGCCGCAGGATCGGCGCCGACCGCAGGACCAGCGGCGGCAGCGCGAGGGCGACGACGCCCCCGAGGAGGAGCGCCGCGCCGGGAGGGAGCGCCGACCACGCCGTCAGCGCGGTGCCGGCCGCGATCCGGTTCGGCCGGGTCGTCATCAGCGGCAGGGCGAGCAGGCTCAGTGCCAGGACGGCCGCGAAGGCCGCGCCCAGCGGATCGACGCCCGGGCGAAACCGCCCGGTCGCGAGGGATTCCCCCATCCTCACGCTGCGGCGGCGCCCGGGGGCGCGACGATGGACGGAAATGCGGCGGGTCTCATGAGGCGGGTCACCGGCGTCGCGACGCTCTCGGGCGCCCCGCCGCGCATCCTTGCCGGCGGAGCCCCGGCTTGTCGACGCGGGATCCCGCGGGCCGCGGACGGCTCCGCCGGTGAGGGCGCGTCGCGCCGCGCTGTCCGCGCGGCCGGCTCACCGCACGAACCCGTTTTGCCGGAGGAAGTCCGCCGCGACCGCAGAGGCCGGCTCGCCGCCGATCTGGACCCGGCCGTTGAGATCCCGGAGCGTGGCCAGATCGAGCTTGCGGAAGATCGGGTCCAGCACCGCGGCGATCTCCGGATGGGCCTTGAGGACCGCGCCGCGGACCACCGGCGCCGGCTGGTAGACTGGCTGGACGCCCTTGTCGTCGTCCAGCATGACGAGGCGCGCGACCGCCATGCTGCCGTCGGTGCCGAACACCATGGCGGCGTTCGTGCCGGAGGTGCCCCGCGCCGCCGCCGCGATCGTCGCGGCCGTGTCGCCGCCGGCCAGGATGACGAGCTGGTCCGGCCGGAGGGTGAAGCCGTAGGCCCGGCCGAAGGCCGGCAGCGCCCCCGGGCTGGTCACGAATTCCGACGAGGCGGCGAGCTTGATCGCGCCGCCGCCCGCCACGTAGCGGCCGAAGTCGCTCATGGTCCTCAGGCCCGCGGCCCGCGCGACCTCCTCGCGCACCGCGATCGCCCAGGTGTTGTTGGCCGAGGCGGGCGTCAGCCAGACGAGGTCGTTGGCCGCGCGATCCAGGTCCCGGGCCGTGCGGTAGGCCGCCTCCGGGTCCTTCCAGACCGGGAGATCGGCCTTCCCGAAGAAGAACGCCGCGTTGCCGGTGTATTCGGGATAGATGTCGATCTGCCCCTCGATCAGGGCCTGGCGGACGATCGCGGTGGCGCCGAGCTGGATCTTGTCGACGGTCGGCAGGCCTCGGGCCTGGAGCGCCTGCAGGATGATGTTCCCGAGCACCCCGCCCTCCGTGTCGAGCTTGGAGGCGACGACGATCCCGGCCGCCGGCGCGCCGGGCGTGGGCGCGCACTGGGCTGTCAGCAGCGCGAGCCCTGCCGCGACGAGCCCCGCCCGGATCCGCTTCACCATGGCCTCCGGCTCTGCCCTGCGCCCCGTCGGTCCGGTCGGGCGCCCGCTTTCCGACATCTAGGGCCGGTCCCGGTCAAGTTGAGGCGGAGGCGCACCGAGCCTGTGCCGCACGGGAGAGGGGAATGGCGCGACTGACTCCGCCCGAATCGTCGTCCGTCGAGACCGCTGCGACACGATTGGGCACGGCTCTCGGGCCGGCGCCGCGGCGTGATTCGGTGCCCGAACCCGGTCGACAGCCGCGTCTCCCGCACCGGACCGATCCGGCGTCGCGGGCCGCGCGACCCCCGCGAAGACCTGCGCGCCCGGCGAGTCCAACCGGGGCCGTATCAAATCAACACATTCCCGTTAACGTTGTTTAACCTTTACACGATCCTTCCGCGAACGATCCTGGCTTTGACGATATAATCTTGAGTACATGCTTTGTGTCGAAAGGAGGGGGGATATGTCGTATTCGATTCTGGTTCGCGATCTCACCCGCGAGACCGACGGTACTCCCAAACTTCTGGCCTACGACATTCGCGACCGCTCGGCGGCCGAGACTCTCGTGTCGGTGATCGCCACTTCGTACCAGGATCACGGTTTCAATCCAGCGACCCGCGTCCACTGGTTTCGCCACGCGGGCGGGCTGCGCGAGATCTTCACGTGGCCGCGGTCCTGACCGGCGGCGCGCGGGCTCAGGTGCCGCAGAAGGTCCGGTAGCCGACGCCGCCGCCCGCGGGCGCCTCCGCGAAGGCGGCGTGGTCCGGCTGGTCGTCGTAGGGGCGGGCCAGGACGGCGAGGAGCGTCGCGAACGGCGCGAAGTCGTCCCGCTCCACGGCGGCCTCGATCATCGCCTCGACCCGGTGGTTGCGCGGGATGAAGGCCGGGTTCTCCCGGCGCATCGCGGCGGCGGTCTCGACCGGGTCGCGTGCCTCCTGCGCCAGCCGCGCGCGCCACGCGGCCGCCCAGGCATCGTAGCGCGTCGGGTCGACGAACAGGTCGCGCACGGCGGCGTCGGCCTCAGGCCGCGCCGCCGCGTCGCAGAGCCGGCGGAACGTCAGGGTGAAGTCGGCCTGGTTCTCGGCCATGCCCTTGAGGAGGTCGCCCGCCAGCTCGGCGTCGCCGTCGCGGGTCTCGGCGAGGCCGAGCTTGCGGGCGAGGCCGCCGTGATAGGCCGCCTCGAAGCGCGGCGCGAAGGTGGCCAGCGCCGCTTCGGCCTCGGCGACGGCGGCGTCCTCGCCCTCGGCGAGGAGCGGCAGCAGGGTCTCGGCGAGGCGGGTCAGGTTCCAAAGCGCGATCCGCGGCTGCTGGCCGTAGGCGTAGCGGCCGTTGCGGTCGATGGAGCTGTAGACCGTCCGGGGATCGTAGGCGTCGAGGAACGCGCAGGGCCCGTAATCGATCGTCTCGCCCGCGACCGACATGTTGTCGGTGTTCATCACCCCGTGGACGAAGCCGACGTGCAACCAGCGGGCGACGAGGGCCGCCTGGGCCGCGACGACGCCCTCCAGCAGCGCCCGGTAGGGATTGCCGGCCCCGGCCGCGTCCGGATGGTGCCGGGCGACGACGTGGTCGGAGAGCGCCCGCAGGCCCTCGACGTCGCCCCGCGCCGCGAAGAACTGGAAGGTGCCGACCCGGATGTGGCTCGCCGCCACGCGCGTGAGGACCGCGCCCGGCAGGAGCGTCTCGCGCACCACCGGCTCGCCGGTCGTCACGGCGGCGAGGGCCCGGGTGGTCGGGATGCCGAGCGCCGCCATGGCCTCGCTGACGAGGTACTCGCGCAGGACCGGGCCGAGCGCTGCCCGCCCGTCGCCCCGCCGGGAGAACGGCGTCGGGCCCGCGCCCTTCAGCTGGATGTCGCGGCGGCGCCCGTTCCGGTCGACGACCTCGCCGAGCAGGACCGCGCGGCCGTCGCCGAGCTGGGGCACGAACTGGCCGAACTGGTGCCCGGCATAGGCCGCGGCGATCGGGTCGGCGCCGTCCGGGACGGCGTTCCCCGCGAGCGCCGCGACGCCGTCCGGGCCGGCGAGCCAGTCCGGATCGAGGCCGAGCTCCTCGGCGAGCGCGCGGTTCAGCCGGACGAGGCGCGGCGCCGCCACGGGCGTCGGCGGCCGGCGGGCGTAGAAGCGCTCCGGCAGGCGGGCGTAGCTGTTGTCGAAGGGGAGTGCCGTCATCGTCGGGATCTATGGAGCGCGGGGTCGGGGGGCAAGCGGGGCCGTCGGGCTGCTGGATCGGGCGGTGCCGTCGGCGCCCGTGGGCGTCTCGGACATCGACCGGAGCCGCGCGGCGGTGACGGAACCGCGGATCGTCCACCGCGTCCGGGTCATCGTCGCGCCTTCCCCGCTCCCTGGCCCATCCACCGAGCGGGAAAATGTTCGCGGCCCGACCCGTTCTCAGGCGTCGGCGGGCCGGATCGCTTCGAGCGCCTCGATCCTCCGGGTGGCGGGATCGCGCGCGGCGGGATCGGCCGTCGACCCGCGCCGCCGGGCGCGGCAGGCCAGGGCCGCGAGGGCCAGGAGACCGCCCGCCAGCACGTCCGGCAGGTAATGACCGCCCGACCCGACGGTCGCGACGATCACGGCGGCGTTCAGCAGGACGGCCAGGGAGCCGAGGAGCGGCACCGGCGCCAGCGCCCAGGCCGTGAGGACCGCGAGGCACACGTGGAAGGATGGGAAGGTCGCGAGGCCGCGCAGGTCGCCGAGCGCCAGCGTGTGCAGGCTGCCGGCCCGCAGCCGCGCCACCGGCTCCAAGTGCCAGAGCGCGCCGACCGTCTCCAGGGGCTCGGACGGGACGACCCGCGGGGCGTAGTGGGCGTAGGGGCCGAGGGCTGGCAGCAGGGCGGCGAGGACGATCACGCACAGCAGCGTCGCGGAAAACAGCCGGATGTAGGTCCAGAGCCGGCCGAGGCGGCGGGTCGCGCTCAGCGCGATCACCACGAGCCCGACCTGCGGGCCGCTCGAATGGTAGGCGAGCGCCAGCCACCACGACAGCGTCGGGTGCCGCGCCAGGAACGCCACGTGACCGGTCCAGTCGAAGCCGAGGGCGGCCTCGATGCGGGCCAGCGCGGGATCGATGAAGGGCAGCCCGATCCCGGCGGCGAGGAAGTGCAGGACCGCCACCGGCACCGTGAAGGCGATGAGGAACGCGCTCGCCAGGGCCATGCCGCGCAGGGGCGGGTCGGACTTCACCGTGCTCAGGCAGGCGGCGGCGCTCAGCAGGACGAGGACGGCGAGGCCCGCGAGCGCGAAGCCCAGGGGCGCGGCGGCGATGCCGGACGCGGCCATCCAGACGGCGTCGACCGCGACGATCGCCAGGGTCAGGGCCCAGAGACGCGGGTCCGGCGCGGCGATGCCGGTGCTGTGCCGGCGCAGCAGGCGCCACCAGGGACGTGCCGGGTTTCGAGCGCGGACGATGGGCGCGCGGCCGGCGTGAACGGCCCGGTCTGGACGCATGATCCGGCTCACCTCGCCCGACAGGGCCGATGCGCGGCCGGGACGAGGCTCGGCCGCGACGGGGATGCGGCCGCCGGCCGGGGGTGGCGGCGGGCGGACAGGGTTGGGGGTGCGGGGGCGGACTCTACCGGCCGGTCGTCGGGGCGTCGCCCGTGGCCGGGGGCTTGCCGGTGCCGACCGCGCCCTCCGTCGGCGGCACGGCGGACGGGTGGGTGACGGCCTCCGTCGCGGTCTTGCCCGGATCCTTCGTGTCGGCCGCCGGCTTCGGCGCGGTCTCGGCCGGTGGCGCCGCCCCGGGGCCGGGCCGATCCTGCGCCCGGGCCGCGGCCGGAAGGGCGGCCAGCGTGGCGGCGGCGAGGACGAGGGCGGGGATCGATCGGGTCAAGCGTGGCTCCGTCGCGCGGTCGGGCGTTCAACCGGCCCAACGGCTGGCCGCAGGGGTCGTTCCGACGCGCGCCGGTCCGGGACCGGCCGGGAGGTGACGGGTGGGTCCGGCGAGGCCGTACCCGGTCCCGTCATCTCAGGTCCTGGCGCGCGGGGCGCCGGCAGTGCGCGCCGGTGCACGCGGCCGGGGGCCTCACGCCTCCGCGGCGGCCTTCCGGGTCTTGCGGCCCTTGGGAGCCTTCGTGCCGGCGCCGGCCTCCGCCGCGACGGTCTCCGCGGGCTCGCTCCGCTTGGCGGCCGGGCCGCGGCGCTTGTGGCCGAGGCCGGCGTTGCGGGCGAACTCGGCGCGCATCGCCGAGTAGTTGGACGCGGTCGTCGGGTAGTCCGGCGGCAGCCCGTAGCGCTGCCGGTACTGCTCGATCGTCATGCCGTTGCCGGTGAGATGCCGCTTGAGCGTCTTGTACGGCTTGCCGTCGATGAAGCTGATCAGGGCGTCGGGCGTGATCGACTTCTTGATCTGCGCGGGCGTCGCCTTCTTGAATTCGGGCTCCGACGTGACCGTCGTGTGCCCGAGACCGGCCAGCGCGGCGTGGACGCCGGACAGCAGCGACGGTAGGTCGGGAACCGGAACGGAGTTGTTGGCGACATAAGCCGAAACAATATCGGCGGTCAGCTCGACGAAATCGATCGGGTCCTGATGCGGTGCAGGATTGCTATCTTCCATGGGCGCCTCTCACGTGTGAGTGATCCATGAACGTGCATTCGCTTCTCGACAGTCAAGTCCTTATCTGCACGAAGATAACCCATTATGCCTGTTATCTACCGAATGGAGTGGCGAATACCAACATAGATCAGTGGCGCATTTCGCGCCGGATCTTTCACCCGCCGGCACCCCGACTGCCGGATCCTCGGGCGCCTCCGGCCGCAGCCGACCGGCCGGACCGGGCGGGGCTCTTCACAAAGCGTTAACCCTGACCGTGGTCACTGACAGGGTCGCTCCGGCTTTGGGGGTAAGAAGCCGAACGACAGGCGGGCCGAGCCCTGCCCCTCTATGCTCGGCCCGCGCCCTCGCGCCGCGGCGACGCTCAGGCGTTGGCCGCGGTCCCGATCGGCGTGGCGATCGCGCCGCGCGTCCCGGGCGGGATGACGGCCTGCAGGACCCGCGCGGGCCCGGCCGCGTAGTCGGCGCGGTAGCTGCGCTCGAGGGTCATCAGGGTGCGCATCGGCGCCTCGGCCAGATCGAGCAGGCGGGCGTCGCGCCAGCGGAGCTTGGTGAGGCCGGTGCGGCTGAACCACCGCGGCCTCTCTTCCTCGACGAGCAGGACCAGCTTGCCCGTCCACGTCTTGCGGAACCAGAACCGTCCCGTGAGCTTGGCCGCGCCGAACATGCAGCACCTCGCGTGAGAGCCCCTTCAAAGCAACGCGGGTCAAGCTCGGCGGTTTCCGCGCGCGGCCCGTCGTCCGGCACCGGACCGGCGCCGCGGCCATGCGCCGGCGGCATGGGCGCGACGGCGGACACGGCTCAGCCGCAGGTGCGGTCGCCCAGATCGCGGCCGGCCAGGGTGGTGCCGGCCGCGGTGCCGCCGGCAAGCGCGCGGTCGGCCAGGATCGCGAGCGGGCGGCCGGCCAGGGCGCCGACGAGCCCGGCGGCGGCCTTGATCAGGAAATCGTCGAACCGGCCGTGGCGGGTCCCGGTGAGGGTCTGGCCGGCTTCCAGGCCGCCGGCCAGGACGACGCTGCCCGCCAGGATCCAGAGCCAGTGCCGCGGGTAGGCCACCGTCATGAGCAGCCCGGCCAGAGCGTAGGCCGCGACGCGCTCGTAGCTGGGATTGGCCGTGACCACCGGGCGGAGGCCGATCGGCACCAGCGTGATCGCGGCGATCAGCACCACCAGGATCCAGGCCGCGACCCGTATCAGGCCGTGCCACTGCGCGTTCGATCTCAGCATCGCGGAAACGTAACCTCGCGGCGACGGCGGCCGCGTACAACGATGGCGCGCCGCCCGACGTATCATAACGTCGGGCGGGGACCGGAACATCTGATCATGCGTGGTACTCTGGTCGTCGCGACCCTTCTCGCCTTCTCGGTGATGCCGGCCGCCATCGCGGCCAATCCGGTGCGGGACGTGCTCTGGGTGGCGCTGCAGGGCTGCGTGCTCGCCAAGAAGGCCGCGGGCCGGAGCTTTCCCTGCCTCGCGGTCGATCTCGGCGACGCGGCGCGCCCGGGAACGGCGGTGCTGCGGGCGCCGGGCCAGCCCACCCACACGGTGGTGATGCCCACCGACAGCGTCTCGGGCATCGAGGCGCCCGTGCTCCAGGGACCGCTGGGAGCGGCCTACTGGCGGGCGGCGCTCGCGGCCCGGCACTACGTGTCGGACGCGCTGCAGGGCCGCCTGCCGCCCTCCGCGGTAGGCCTGGAGGTGAATTCCGTGGGCGGCCGCAGCCAGGATCAGCTGCACATCCACCTCGACTGTATGCGCCGGAGCGTCACGGCGGCCCTGAAGGCCCACGGCGACGCCGTCGGCGACAGCTGGGCCCCGTTCCCGGTGCCGCTGGCGGAGGTGTCCTACCTCGCCATGCGGGTCCCGGCGGACGCGGTCGCGGCGTTCAACCCGTTCGCCGCTCTGGCCCGCGTGCCGGGCTGGCAGGGCCACCTGCACGACGCGAGCTTCGCGGCGGTGGAGGCCGATCCCGGGGATCCGCGGGGCGGGATGATCCTGCTCGCCTATCGGGAGCCTGAGGCCAGTGCCGAATACCTGATGGATCACGGCTGCCGGGTGGCCAGGCACGGCCGGGCCGGCTGACCGGCGGCCGAGCCCAGCCGTGCCGAGCCGTGGCCACTGTTGCTGCTACGTTCTATCTCTCGGGGGCACGAATCGGGCATAGAGCGAGCATGCGCATGCCGGTGCTCAGCTTGTCCGCGATGCTCCTCCTGACCACCGGACCTGCGGTTGCGGGGCCGGCCGCCGGAGCCACCGATCCGGCCGAGCTGGAGCGCGCGTGGCACCGCTGCCTGCGGGACGCCACGGGGCATCAGCCGACGGGGCAGAGCCGCGCCGGCGACGAGCGCAACGCCCTCGACGAGTGCAAGGCCCGCGAGGATGCCCTGGTGGCGGCCCTGATGTCCGGCGCGCGCCCGGCGGACGCCCGCACCGGCACGGTGTGGTCACGGACCTGGGCGGCGTTCGTGGAGCCGCTCACCGCGTGGCTCGGCGCGCTGCGGCGCTGAGCGCGTCGCGGTCTCCGCGCCGATCGTGCCGGGTAATACGGCGTCAGGCGCCGCCGATGCCGGTCGTCACCGTGCCGCTGCCCCGGCAATCGGAGCACTGCGCGTCGGCGACCTTGCCGGTGCCGCCACAGGTCCGGCACAGGTTCTCGCCGGTGCCCGGCGTGCCGGGCGGGGCCTCGTCCCCGGGTTTGCGCGGATCCGCCTCGGCCATCGTCAGCCCTCTCCGGACGCTCGTTCCTGACCGGCAAACCGTGTCGGTCCGGCGCTGTTCCCGGTCGCGTGCGTCGTCGAGGCTCGGTGCCGTCCGCGGCGTCGCACCGCGCACGGCCCGGCGAACCGCGGCCCGCGCGGACCGTTGGCCGGCCATGAGCGATCAGACATCCAAGCCGCACCCGGATCTCGTCACCGAGGCGCGCCGGCGCGAGATGGCGACCGAGCACCTTCTGTTCGGGACGATGCGGTTCCTGGCGCGGCAGAACCCGGAGCTGCTGGACGAACTCGAGGGCAGTCTCGTCCACCTGTGGGATACGGTCGAGGGCGAGGCGCGGGACGATGAGGCCGTGCGGACCATCGCCCGGCGCATGCTCAAGGGGCTGCGGGCCGAGCGATGATCGGCCCGGCCCGGCTCACCGCTGGGCGGCGTCGGTCACCTTGATGGTCGGGATCATCGCCACGGCCTGCGCGGTCACGCGGTCGAACGTCTCCCCGGTCAGGCCCCGCTCCGTCGCGAGCTTCCGGATCCGGTCCGCGTGCTGCGAGAGGGTCAGGCCGAAATAGGTCTTCTCTGCCGCCTGTTCGACAGACTCGTTTGCCACGTGTTCACTCCTGTTCATGGTCGGTGAGGCGCGCCGATTTGGGCCAGGGCGGCCGGGGCTTCAACCCCCGGCCGCGGCCACCGCACCCCGGCCATGAATCGCGGTCATGGCCGGGACGCCGTAGGCGCGCGGTGTTGCCGACGCCCTGCAGCCGCCGGCCCGCCGCTATCAGCGGTTGCAGCCGATGCAGATGCCGCGGGTGATCGCGTCGTTGCGCTCCTCGACGGCGTCGCGGCGCTCGATGCTGCCGGTCTCGTTCGGGCCGAGGGCGCCGGGATTGGGCACCGTCTGGCCGGTCGCGGCGGTATGGGGCGCCTTGGCGGTGGTGGCGGGCCCGCCGCCGGTGCCCGTCTGGCTCACCGGGTCAGCCCAGGCGGTGACGGAGGCCAGGGTCAGGGCGGCGGCCATGGCGAGAGTCGCGGATCTGCGCATGTGAAGCTCCCAGCACTGCGTGCGTCGGTCTGTGCGAAACTGACGCACGCGCGCGCGAGAAGTTCCCGCCTTCGCGCGCGATCGGCACCCCGGCGCGAGTCGTTCGGCGGCTGAATGCGGCCGTTCACCTTCGGGCGTAACGGCTAAGCCATTTTGAGAACTGTCTTCGCTTCCGAATTGGGGAATCGTGGTGCTGTAACATTCGGAGGCGTACGTCATGAACCCGACCGTCAAGGCCGTGCTGCTGAACGAGCGGGCCTCTGTGCTCTCGGCGATCGCGGCGCGTCAGGGCACCGTCTCCGACCTCCTCGTGCAGATCAACGGCGTCGAGAACGATATCTGGCGGCTGCGCCACCGCCTCATCGATATCGAGGCGTACCTGGTCGGGCATCGCGTCGAGCTGCCGGATCTCGGCGAAGGGCAGACGGAGAGTGCGGACGGGACGGAGGTTCTCGTTCCGCGCCATGCGGCGCCGCAGGCCGCGACCCGGTCGGTCGAGGTGATCGGCCTGCCGACCTGCAAGCCCCTCGGCGATTTCGTCCGCCCGAAGACGTCCGCGCGGAAGGCCCAGGCGGCCGCCGGGCCCCGCCAGGTCGAGACCGCCTGAGGTCGTCCGGGGATCACGCCCATGCACCGCATCCGCCTGGCCCTTCGGCGGAGGGCCCCCGTGCCGCCGGCGCCGGCGCTGCCCGAGAGCCTGACCCGCTACGTGTCGCCGCCGGCTCCCGAGGCCGGCTTGATCACCGCGCCGCTCCGGGACATCGGCATGGCGCTGCTCGTCGGTGTCGTCGTCGCGCTCGTCGGCGGCCGGATTCTCGAAGCCTGGTAGCCGGTCCTGACTGTGTCCCGGCCATGGCCTATGAGGATCGGTGAGGATCCCGAGGGGGTGGACGGATGGGCAACGGCGACGGCAGCGGCGCGCCGAGCGCGAAGATCGCGGAGGTTCAGCGCCTGGCCACGGCGCTCGCGGCGCGCGTGCGCTACGCGCAGCTGGTAGGCCGGCCGGTCTACGAGCCGCAGATCTCCGCGCTGGTCGGCGCGGCCCGCCTGATGGATGAGGAGAGGGCCCCCTGGCCGCCGATGGTGGAGGAGGTGCTGACCGAGCTCGCCCGCGCGATCGAGGGGACCGAACCCGCCGCGGAAGGCGAGGCGGACGATTCTGGGGGAGACCCGGCGAAGGACGCGCCCGGACAGCCCTGAGCGCACCGCTCCCGTCGCCACACCCCCGTCGCCACCCCCGTCGCCACCCTTGTAACGGTCATCGCGCGATCGCGCCGGACCTCCGGCCGGGATCGCCCGGAGATGGGCCGCGCCTGTCGCGCGCTCTCAGCCAGATGGCGGCATCCAGCATGACGACGGGCGCCACCGCCAGGGCCGCGGCCAGGGTGCGGTTGCGCCGCGGGTTCGAGGGCGTGGCGCGGGCCGCCAGCAGGCCGGCATCGAGGAGATCCCCGCCCACCCGCAGGCCGAGATGCCGCTCCGGCTCGGCGGCAGCCAGGATCGCCGCGCCCGAGGCGATCTCGCGCAGGCCGTAGAGCTGGATCAGGCCCTCGTGGCCGTCGAGGCCAGTCGCGGCGGCGACGCGCCGGGGCGCGAAGGTCTCGGCGAGGCCGAGCCCGATCCCGAACCAAGCCAGCCCGCGGGCCATCTGCCTGTCATCCATCTGCGATCCTGCTCCGCGCGGCCACCGGTCCATGGTTGGCCAACCGGGCGGTTCCGGCCGTGTTCCGGACCGCCGCGAGGCCGGAACTTCGGGGCGAAGGGCTGATTGATCAGTGTGCCGGCACGGAGATCCGCGCCGTCGCCGCAGTGCGACGATCGCCTCCGGTCGCACGCCCTCAACCCGCTCGCGTCGTGAAGGCGATGGCCGCATGATCCTGAGCCTGCAGGCCGTGCAGGTCGCGACCGGCAGCGACGATGCCGAGAGTCAGCTCGTCTTCGCCGACGGGTTCCTGGTCGCGGTCCTGGTCCGTCTCTCGGCGCAGCACGGGGCCGATGCCGGGAAGTGGTTCCTCGAAGCCGGGTTCGGCCCGATCGATCCCCTCGCGCCGCCGCTGTTCGCGGACCTTCCGGCGGCCCGGGCCTGGATCATGCGGCAGCTGATCGCCGCGGCCTGACGGCGGCGACGGCGAAACTCGGGGCGATCCTCGGGGCGATCCTCAGGATGGCGTCCCGAGCCAGCGGAGCGAGCGTCTCAGCCGGGCCGCACCGTCCGCGGCGAACCAGAGTCCGTGCGCGAACACGACCCGTTCCGGCGCCAAGCCGACGAGATCCGCGGCCGCCCGCGCGGCGTCGCGCCGCCGGAGCCTGATCACGAGGCGCAGGTAGGGCGGCGGCTCGCCGTGCGGCGGCGTCATGCGGGCGAGGCGCAGGAGCGGACGCAGCAGCGCCGGCATCTTCGCGGGCTCCAGGTTGAGGACGAGGTCGGTCAGGATCAGCGTGCGGCTCGCGCCGTGGAAGAACGCGACTTCCCGGAAGCCGAACCCGCCCGGCACGACGACCTGGCGCAGGTCCGCCGCCCAGTCGGGCGGCGGCGCATCCTCCAGAACCCGGTCGACGCGCAGGCCGGCGCGGCGGACCTGGCGACGCTCGCGGAGGTTGGGGGCTGCCCAGGTCAGGGCCTCCGGACACTGCGCCTGCCAGTCCTTCAGGAAGGTCCAGTGGGCGATGTTGGGCGCGACCAGGTGGCGGATCGGTCCGAGCGCGGCGATCGCGCGGTGCAGGCCCGCGTCGTAGCGCGTGGGGGAGTGCAGCCAGACCGATCCGTCCCCGAGACGGACGACGGTCATCCGGACGGGCAGGGGGATGCCGAGGGCGCGGAGCGGCCCGCTGTCGACGATCCAGACGCCCTCGGCCACCGGCTTGAGCACGTCGAGGGGTGGATAGGTCGCGTCCGGCAAATCCCGCTCTCTTCCTCGGCCGCGGGACGTCACGCGCCCGCTCCCGTGCAACGGCGGGGCCGCGGCGGGTTTCCCGGATCCATCGCCGCAGGCCCGGGGCGTCTCACGCCCGCGCGCAGTCGGGCGCGACCGGCTCCATCGGCGGAACCGGGGCGGCGCGCAGCAGCGCGATCGCGAGACCGAGGATCGTCAGCACGTCGCAGGTCAGTCCGAAGACCGAGCCGACCAGGAGATTGTGCCCGGCCCAGCACAGGGAGGCGCCGAGGAAGAGCTGGCGCATCGCCTGCGGCGCCGCCTGGAGCCGCGCGCCGGTGGCGAGCAGCGAGCCCGCGGCCGCGCAGGCCGACGGCCAGCCGTTCCACGTGGCCGCCGTCAGGCACGCCGCCGCGAGGGTGCTCGCGGCGAAGACCGGCGGCACCCAGCCGCCCCGGCCGGGCGCGCCGACGCAGCGGAGGGAGACGAGGCTCTGCAGCACCGAGATGGCGCACATCGCCGTCCCGGTGAGCGCCCCGAGCGTCAGGTAATGCGCGCCGAAGCAGGCGGCACAGGCCGCCGAGGCCGCGAGGATCCAGGCGCGCCGCGGCATCACCCCCGCAGTAAAGCCCAGGATCAGGCCCAGCGACCCGAACAGATCGAGGTGCGTCGCGGCGGCGGCGGACCAGGAATACAGGAATGATGCGGCGTTCATCGTGCGCGACCGGCCGGCGCGGGGGCGCCGTTTCAGTCGATCGCGCTAGGATCGCCCGGTAATCGGATGGTTAACGCCGCCTCCGGCGACGATCGCGACCCGGCGAGCGTGTCCGCGCCGCCGCACCGCGGTCCCGCGCGGCGACCAGCCGTGCCCACATGTCGGTGGGCCCGATCATCGGTCATTCCGTGTGTCGATCTACATCATGTGAGTATTAAACCAAAACAAGATGTTTGAAATCCGGGATTAACATAGATCAGGGGCCGATCTGCGCGTATTGCGCAGGGAACAACGCCTGCGGCTTCCGGTTCTCCGGGCATTCGAGTCGGGACGACACCGCGGCCGGTCGGGCGGGGGTGCGCGCGCCGGCTACCGGTGGTGTGAACCGACGCTCCGATGCAGCTTCCCACGTATGACGATCACCATCCCGTCGCCGCGCGGTTCCGGGACTTCATCGGGCCTGGACGACGCCCGCATCTACCTGGCCCTGCTCGCCTTCCTCTGTCGGTACCGCGCGCAGCCGGGCCTGTTCCGGAGCTTCGCGGTGCTGTTCGACCGGGGACGTCCGCCAGGTCGCCGCCGGTCGCGCGTCGTGCGCCTTCGTGATGCACCGGATGGACAGCTGAGGGCCGACCGATGACGCGTTCCGTTTCGACTGCCGCTCCGTTTCCCGCGGACGAGGAGGCGGTGCTGGCGCTGGCGCGCGCCCTGCGCGAGACCGGCTACACCTTCACCACCGTGACTCCGGCCACCCACGCCCACGTCAACGCCCGGCCGCGGCACGCCGAGGCGCGCAGCCTGCGCGACGTGTTCGGTTGGAGCCGGCCGTTCCGCGCCGACCTGGTCCCGGAGCCGATCCTGCGCCTGATGCGGGCGGCCGGCGCCGTGATCGAGGACGGCCCGCTGCTGCGGCCGACGCTGCGCGTCTCCAGCCTCGACGGCGAGCTGTTCGCCCATTCCGCGTATCCCCCGAGCGCGGCCGACGCGGTGTTCTTCGGTCCCGACACGATGCGCTTCGCCGCGGGGGTGATCGCGCATCTCGAGGCGCGGTCGCGGCCGGTGCGGCGCGCGGTCGATATCGGCTGCGGCTCGGGTGCGGCCGGGATCTGCGTCGCCAAGCGGGCACCGGGCGCCGAGGTGGTGCTCGTGGACATCAACCCGGCGGCCATGCGGGCGGCGCGCGTCAACGCCCGGCTCGCCGGGACCGACGGGGTCGATGTCCGCCGCAGCGACCTGCTGCGCGACGTCGAGGGCCCGTTCGACCTCATCGTGTCCAACCCGCCCTTCATGATCGACACGGCGGAACGGGCCTACCGGCACGGCGGCGGCCCCCTCGGGGCCGGGCTTCCGCTCGCGGTGGCCGAGCAGGCGGCCGGGCGGCTCGCGCCCGGCGGCAGCCTCGTCCTGTTCACCGGCGCGGCCATCGTCGACGGGGCGGACCCGTTCCGCGACGCCGTGGCCGACCTCTGCGGCTGGGCCGGGCTGGACTGGACCTACCGCGAGTTCGATCCGGACGCGTACGGCGAGGAACTCGCGACGCCCGCCTACGACGCGGTCGAGCGGCTCGCCCTCGTCGTCCTGACCGCCACGCGCCCGGTGACCCGGCCATGACCGACAGCATGACCGACAGCTCGACCGACAGCTCGACCGACACCTTCCTCCGGGACGCCCTCGCGGGCCTCTCCGCCGAGCCGAAGACGCTGCCGGGAAAGTATCTCTGGGACGAGACCGGCTCGGACCTGTTCGACAGGATCTGCCACAGCGCCGACTACTACCCGACCGCGCAGGAGATGACCGTCCTGCCGCAGGTCGCCGCAGACGTGGCGCGCCGGGTGACGCCGGGGGTGACCGTCGTCGAGTTCGGCAGCGGCGCGAGCCGCAAGATCCGCACGCTCCTCGACGCGCTGCCCGAACCGGCGGCCTACGTGGCGATCGACATCTCCGGGGCGTACCTGGAGGCCGCGATCCGGCGGCTCGCCGCCGATTACCCCGGCATCCCGATGATCCCGGTCTGCGCCGACTACTCGCAGCCGGTCCAGCTGCCGCGAGGTGCCGGGCCGGGGGGCATCCTGGGCTTCTATCCGGGAACGAGCATCGGCAACTTCGACCCGCGCGGGGCCCGGCAGTTCCTCGAGCGCGCGCGCGCCACGCTCGGGCCGAGCCTCTTCCTCGTCGGCGCGGACGGCACCGCCGACCCGGATCGCCTGCAGCGCGCCTACGGGCGCGCCGACGGCCTCATGGCCGCGTTCCACCGCAACATCCTGATGCGGCTGAACCGGGAACTCGGCGCCGATTTCGACAGCGACAATTTTCGGCACGCCGTGCGGATCTGCCCGGACCCGCTGCGGGTCGAGGCCCACCTCGTCGCGACCCGGCCGGCGAGCTACCGGCTGGGCGACCGGACCATCGCGTTCGCGGCGGGGGAGAGCGTCCGGACCGACACGTCGCACAAGTACCCGGCGGACGCCTTCCGGGCGCTCGCGGCCGAGAGCGGCTGGCAGCCCCGCGCCCTGTGGACGGGGGACGGCGGAGATTTCAACCTCCACCTGCTGCAGGCGGAGGCCTGACTCGGCGCGGAACTCTTCTCCCGACACGCTCGCGCGCGCCGGGCCAGTAGTTGATCCGGCGGCGGGCGCTCTAGACGGCCTCGATCGGCGCGTGCTTGCCGTCGTGGGCGGAGCCCGACTCCATGCTCCGCGTCTCGCCGGCCTGCCGCTGGTCCCGGGCCGGCGGCGGGTAATCCGTCAGCGGGCGCCAGGGGGCGGACGGAGTGCCGAGGCGCGCGCCGGACGGCCGCATCGACATCCAGATCGCGACGGCCATCCACGGGACGACGAAGAAGACGAAGGCGGCGAGCCCCACGGCGATCCTCCTTAGGTACGGTGACGCCGGGAGAACGCCGGAACAGCGGCCGCGGATCCGACGCGATCGGGCCTGGAGCCCGGCGCGGTCAGAACCTACAAGGATGGGCCGCTCGGCCGGGCCCACCGGGCCTGATCGGCGGCCCCGCCGGGCGCGGCCCGGTCCGGACGCCCGCGCGGCGCCGCGCAGCCTGCTGGAGCGAGCAATGGCAGATCTTTCCGGAAAGACGGTCCTGGTCACGGCGGCGGGTCAGGGGATCGGGCGCGCCAGCGCGCTCGCCTTCGCCCGCGCCGGGGCGCGGGTCCACGCCACCGACATCAACGCGGACGCCCTCGCCGACCTGCGCGCCGACAACCTCAGCACCGCGACCCTCGACGTGCTGGACGCGGAGGCGGTCGGGGCCCTGGTCGCGCGCATCGGCGCGGTCGACATCCTGTTCAACTGCGCCGGCACCGTCCACGCCGGCACCATCCTGGAGATGCGCGACGACGAGCTCGACTTCGCCCTCGACCTCAACGTCAAGGCGATGATCCGCACGATCCGGGCGGTCCTGCCCGGCATGCTGGAGCGCCGCGACGGCGCCATCGTCAACATGGCCTCGGTGGCCTCCTCGGTGAAGGGCGTGCCCAACCGCTTCGCCTACGGGGTGACGAAGGCGGCGGTGATCGGCCTGACCAAGGCGGTGGCCGCCGACTATGTCGGCCACAACGTCCGCTGCAACGCCATCTGCCCCGGCACGGTGGAGAGCCCGTCGCTGCAGGAGCGCATCCGCCAGCAGGGCGACTACGAGCAGACCCGCGCGGCCTTCATCGCGCGCCAGCCGATCGGCCGGCTCGGCACGCCTGAGGAGATCGCCGACCTCGCCGTCTACCTCGCGGGCGCGACCTACACGACCGGCCAGGCCGTCGTGATCGACGGCGGCTGGACGATCTGATCCGCCGGGGCGGGCCTCAGAACCGGGCGACCAGCGCCACGCCGCCGATCATCAGGGCGCCGCCGAGGATGCGCCACAGGCCGGCCTCGTGGACCTTGAAGCCCACGAGGCCGAAATGGTCGAGCAGGATCGACGTGACGACGCCCGCCGTCACGATCAGTCCGAGAAAGGTGGCGGCCCCGATCCGCGCGGAGACGGAGAGCTGCGCCATCGTCAGGCCCGCGCTCATCACGCCGCCGAGCCACGCCCACCAGGGCACCTGCGCGAGGCGGTCCAGCGTCGGCCACCCGTACTGCCCCGTCACCAGCATGGCGACGCAGATCGCCGCGACGCTGACGACGAGGCTCACCACGCCGGCGAGCAGCGGCCGCGCGAGGGACTTGGCGAGGCCCGCGTTCTGGCCCGGTTCGATCGCGGTGGCGATGCCCGCGAGCAGCGCGAAGCCGTACAGGAAGAGCATGCTGGGATCCTGAGGGTGCGAGGCGTTCGGATCGACGGGTCCGTCAGAACGCCGCCACGAGGGCGACGCCCGCGACCATCAGCGCGCCGCCGAGGATGCGCCAGCGCCCGGCGCGGTGGCGCGCGAAGCCCACGAGGCCGTGATGGTCGAGGATGATCGAGCCGACCACGCCCGCGGTGATCACGCAGCCCAGGAATGGCGCCGCGCCGACTTTCTCGGAGATGTAGAGCTGCGCCAGGACGACCGCCGCCCCGAGCACGCCGCCCGGCCAAGCCCACCAGGGCACGGGCGTGGCCGCTTCGGCCTGGGAGCGGCCGCGCAGCCGGGCGACGGCCATCGCGGCGAGGAAGCAGGCGATCGCGAGGCCGAAGCAGAACAGGCCGGCCAGCATCGGCTGCCCCGTGACCTTCGCCAGCGTGGCGTTCTGGCCCGGCTCGATGGCGTTCGCGACGCCGGCCACGAGGGCGATGCCGTAGAGATACCACTTGGACAAGGCGGCGCCTTCCCGACGAGGAGCGGATCGCACCCGGACGGGGCGGTCTGCTGCCAAACCCGCCGCCGCGCCGGGTGACTGCATCACAGGCCTGGTCGGCGCCGGGACACATCGCCCCAGGGCGGGGCGGGGCAGGGTGAGGCCGGGCGGGCCGGGCGCGGCGCGGGAACGTTTCCGGCCCCTCGCGTGCTGTGCCTGTGGCAGCCCGAGTGGACGATGGACGCCCGCAGCCCGACGATCACGCCGACGACGCAGGACCGTCAGGCCGAGCTGACCCTGCGGGGGATCGCGCTCGGCGCGGCCATCACGGTCGTGTTCATGGCCGCCAACCTCTACATGGGCCTGAAGACCGGGATGACGTTCTCGTCCTCGATCCCGGCCGCGATGATCTCGATGGGCGCGTTCCGGCTGATGGGCGGCGCCGGCATCCTCGAGAACAACATCGTGCAGACGCAGGCCTCGGCGGCCGGCACCCTGTGCAACGTCATCCTGGCGCTTCCCGGGCTCGTCCTCGTCGGCCACTGGCACGGCTTCCCGTTCTGGCAGACCACGGCGGTCTGCCTGCTGGGTGGCCTGCTCGGCGTCGCCTTCTCGATCCCGCTCCGCCGCGCGCTCGTGTCGGGCAGCGATCTCCCCTATCCCGAGGGCATCGCCGCCGCGGAGGTGCTCAGGACCGGCCACGAGGAGCAGGGCGGCCACGGCCTGCGGGACCTGCTCGGGGCCGCTGCGGCCGCCGGGACGATCGGGCTCGCCACCACGGGGCTGAAGGTCCTGGGCGAGGGGCTCAACGGCGCGGTCAGCCTCGGCGGCGCGGTGTTCCGCACCGGGACCGGCTTCTCGCTGGCGCTGGTCGGCGTCGGCTACCTCGTGGGCATCGGCGCCTGCCTCGCGCTGCTGACCGGCGTCCTGATCGCCTGGGGGATCGCGGTCCCGATCCTCACCGCCCTGTCGCCCGATCCCGCCAAGTCGGCGGGCGCGGCCGCCGAGGCGGTCTGGTCGGGCCAAGTGCGCCTCATGGGCGCCGGGATCATCGCGGTGGGCGGGCTCTGGACCGTGGGCTCGCTGGCGCGCCCGATCCTCGGGAGCATCCGCGCCGCCCTGTCGGGCAGCGGCGGTCTCGGCAAGGATCACCCGCGCGAGGACCGCGACCTGCCGATCACCTGGGTGGCCGCCGCGACCCTGGGCCTGTGCGTGCCGCTCGCGCTGCTGTTCTGGGCCTTCGCCGGGGCCGCCGACCTCGGCGGCCTGACGATCGTGCTGGCGGTGGCCGCCACCCTGTTCACCGTCCTGTTCGGCTTCCTGATGGCGGCGGCCTGCGGCTACCTCGCGGGCCTGCTGGGCTCCTCGTCGAGCCCGATCTCGGGGATCGGCATCCTGACCACGATGGCGACCGCGCTGCTCCTGCCCCTGGTCCTGGGGCATTCCGCCGGGCCCGAGGGAGACCGGTTCGTCACCGGCATGGCGCTGCTGCTGACGTCGGTCATCATCACCACCTCGTCGATCGCCAACGACAACCTGCAGGACCTGAAGACCGGGCAGGTGCTCGGCGCCACGCCCTGGCACCAGCAGGTCGCGCTCATCCTCGGCGTCGGGGTCGGCGCCGTGGTGATCGCCCCGCTCCTGTCGCTGCTCTACGAGGCCTACGGCTTCGTCGGTGCCCCCGCGCGGGACGGGCAGGACGCGGGGAGCGCCATGCCGGCGCCCCAGGCGGCCCTGATGACCCAGATCGCCAACGGCATCACGCACGGCGAGTTGCCCTGGACCATGGTGCTGATCGGCGCCGGGCTCGGGGTGGTCCTGGTGGCGGCCGAGACGTGGCTGAAGCGGCGCGACCTCACCTTCCCGGCGCTGACGGTCGGCATCGGCATGTACCTGCCGCTCTCGGTGGAGATGACGATCGCCATCGGCGGCATCCTCGGCTGGGTCGCCGAGCGCCGGCTGCGCGCCCGGGTCGGCGCGAAGGGCGACGCGAAGGCTGACAGGACGGTCGGCACTGCCCGCCGCCGGGGTGTCCTCCTCGCGTCCGGGTTCCTCGTCGGCGAGAGCTTCGTGGGCGTGCTGCTCGCCGGCACCGACCTCCTGGCGGGCCACAGCTCGGCGATCGCCGTGGCCGGCAAGGATTTCGCGCCCTACGCCACCGGGCTCGGCCTCGCGGTCTTCCTGGCGGGGCTCGCCGTCTACCTGCGGATGGTCTCGCGACCGGAAGCGGTCCCGCGGGAGGCGTGACGGATCCGCCGGCGCCCCGGGCGGGTTCCCCGCAGGACGCCGTCGCCCGCGCGGCCGCGGCCTCCGCCACGCCGGAGTTGCGCATGAGAGCGGCTGACAGAGCGGCTGACAGAGCGGCTGACAGAGCGGCTGACAGAGCGGCTGACAGAGCGGCTGACAGGGCGGTTGAGAGAGCGGCCGACACCCGGGAGCGCGTCTTCCCCGTGAGCGCCGGCATCCTGTTCGGGCTCGGCCTCGGCGGCTTCTTCGACGGGATCGTGCTGCACCAGATCCTGCAATGGCACCACATGCTGAGCAGCTGGTACCCGATCGACACGATCCCGAACCTCGAGCTGAACACCCGCTGGGACGGCTTCTTCCACAGCGCGACCTACGTCTTCGTGGTCCTCGGGCTGTTCCTCCTCTGGCGCGCCGCGCACCGCACGCACCTCTACTGGTCCAGCAAGCTGCTCGCCGGGTCGCTCCTGATCGGCTGGGGCCTGTTCAACCTCGTCGAGGGCCTGATCGACCACGAGATCCTCGGCGTGCACCACGTCAACGAGCGGGCACCGCCGGAGCAGTGGCTCTACTGGGACATCGGCTTCCTGCTCTGGGGCGGCGCCATGCTGGCCGCGGGTCTGGGCCTCGTGGTGGTCGGCAAGGGCGAGGAGGCGTCGCTGGCGCGGAATCCCGCGTGAGGGCCGCCGGTCCCGGCCTGCGCCCGGTCCTGCCCTGGCTCGCCCTGGCGGCCGGCCTGATCCTCGCCACCCTGCCGGCCTGGCGGCCCCTGGTCTTCGGGACCGCGCTCACCGTCGAGGATCTTCTCACGCTCCGCTGCCTGACGCGCTGAATCCCGCGTCCCGGCCCGTTCCGTAGGCCCCTTCTCACGCCCCTTCGGCCGCCTCGCCGAGCAGCGTCCGGACGAACCGGCGGGTGCGCGGGTCGGCCGGCCGGGCGAAGACGTCGGCGGCCGCGCCCTGCTCGACGATATGCCCCCCTTCCAGGAACACCACCGTGTCGGCGACGCGCCGCGCGAGGCGCAGGTCGTGGGTCGCCATCAGCATGGTCGTGCCCTCGCCCGCGAGGCCGGCCAGCACGTCCACCACCTCGGCGGCGAGTTCCGGATCGAGGGCCGAGGTCGGCTCGTCGCAGAGCAGCAGGCGCGGGGACGGGGCCAGCGCCCGGGCGATCGCCACCCGCTGCTGCTGGCCGCCCGACAGGCTGGCGGGCCAGTCCGCGGCCTTGTGGGCGAGGCCGACGCGCTCCAGCAGCTCCAGGGCGCGCGCCCGGGCCCGGGCCTGCGGCCACTTGCCGACGGTGACGAGCCCCTCGGTGACGTTCTCCATCACGGTCCGGTGGGGGAAGAGCTGGAAATTCTGGAACACCATCCCGGTCTGCCGGCGCACGGCGAGCACGTCCCGCCGCGCCGGCGGGCTGCCGGGCCGGAAGGTGAGGCGGATCTCGCCGAGGGTCAGCGTCCCGGCCTGCGGGACCTCCAGCAGGTTCGCGCAGCGCAGGAGCGTCGACTTGCCCGAGCCCGACGGGCCGATCAGCGCCGTGACCCGCCCCTCCGGCACCGCGAGGTCGACGCCGCGCAGGACCGGGTTGTCGCCGAACCGCTTCTCGATGGCCGACAGGGCGATCACGCGCGGGCCTCCAGGTAGCCGCCGTAGCGCCCGAGGCGTCGCTCCAGCAGCGTCTGGAGCCAGGACAGCAGCGTCGACAGGACGAGGTAGATCAGCGCCACCTCGATGTAGAGGATCAGCGGCTCGTAGGTGACGGCGACGATGCGCTGGGCCGCCTGGAACAGTTCCGGCACCGTGATGGCGGCCGCGAGCGAGGTGTCCTTCACCAGGGCGATGAAGGAGTTGGCGAGCGACGGCACCGCCACCCGCGCCGCCTGGGGCAGGATCGTGCGGCGCAGGGCCTGGACCGGATTCATGCCGGTGGCGTAGGCCGCCTCCCACTGCCCCTTCGGGATGGAGGCGATGGCCGCGCGGACGATCTCCGACGTGTAGGCGCCGACGTTGAGGGTGAACCCGATCACGGCGGCCGGGAAGGCGTCGATCAGGATGCCGGCGCTCGGCAGGCCGTAGAAGATCACGAACAGCTGCACGAGGAGCGGCGTGCCCCGGAAGATCCACACGTAGAGCCACGCCAGCGCGGCCAGCGGCCGGGGCGCGAACAGGCGCACGAGGGCGGTCCCGAGCCCGAGCGCGAGGCCCAGCGCGAAGGCGATGAGCGTCAGCGGCACGGTGAAGCGCAGGCCGGCCGCGAGCAGCGGCCCCAGCGACTGGAGCATGAGGTCGAGCCAGTGCGGCACGGGGCGGCGTCTCCTACCGGGCGATCGAAGCGTGGGGCTGTACGGGGCGGCGCCCGGGCGAGATCCGTCCGGGCGGGCCCTCTGCGGACGGTCTACTTGGAGACGTCGGCCCCGAAGTACTTCTGGGCGATCGCCGCGTAGCTGCCGTCGGCCTTGATCGCCTCCAGCGCCTTGTCGATCGCCGCCTTCAGCGCCGGGTTGTTCTTGCGCATGATGATCCCGGAGGCGTCCGCGTCGGCCTGCTCGGCGGCGATCTTCACGGGGGCGTTCGGCTTCTGCTTGTGGAAGTCCAGGAACGACAGGCTGTCGTTGACGGTGGCGTCGGCGCGGCCGGTGAGTACGAGCTGGATCGACTGGTCGAAGCCGTCCGTCCCGACGAGCTCGGCGCCGGACTGCTCGGCGAGGCGCGCGAAGTTGCTGGAGAGGCTCTGGGCGGCCTTCTTGCCCTTGAGATCCGCGAAGGACTTGATGTCGGACCGGTCCGCCCGGGTGATCAGCACGGCCCGCGCGCGGATGTAGGGCTCGGAGAAGTCGAACTTCGCCTGCCGCTCCTTGGTGATGCCGACCTGGTTGATCACCACGTCGTAGCGCTTGCCGTCGAGCCCGGCGATCAGCCCGTCCCACTTGCCCTCGAGGAATTGCGGCGCGACGCCCAGCTGCTCGGCGACCTTACGGCCGATCTCGACGTCGAAGCCGACGAGCTGCCCGGACGCGTCGTGGAACGTGAAGGGCGCGTAGGTGCCCTCGGTGCCGATGCGCAGGGTCTTGGCGGCGCGAATCGCGTCGAGATCGTCGGCCCGCGCGGGCGCGCCGGCGATTGCGCCGAGGAGCGTCGCCGCGACGAGCGCCGCGACGCGGCTCGCAGAGAAGAATCGCATTACAGTAGCTCCGAAAAGAAAACGCCGTTCTCGTGCGGCCGCCGCGCCCGATCTCGGCTGTCGATGGACAAAGCAAAGAAGATCTCGGCCGTACAGGAAAGCCGGTGGGCTTGTCGACAGCGCGGTGCGCGCGGTCCGGAACGCGCCAGGACCGAGGCCGCGTGCTAAGAGGCGGCCGGATCCCGCCCGCGGACACGGTCGTCCGCCGGGATGCGCGATCCCGGCAGAAGGACCGCGCATGACCTCGTCCGTCCCCGCCTATCGCGGCGTCTTCCCGGTCGCCCCCACGGTCTTCGACGCCGCGGGCGCCCTCGACCTCGACGGGCAGCGCCGGGCCGTCGACTTCATGATCGACGCCGGCAGCCAGGGGCTGTGCATCCTGGCGAACTTCTCCGAGCAGTTCGTCCTCACCGACGACGAGCGCGAGCGGGTGATGGACGCCGTGCTAGACCACGTGGCCGGCCGCGTGCCGGTGATCGTGACGACGACGCACTTCGCCACGCAGGTCTGCGCCGAGCGCTCGCGCCGCGCCCAGGAGGCCGGCGCCGCGATGGTGATGGTCATGCCGCCCTATCACGGCGCCACGATCCGGGTACCGGAGCTCGGCATCGTCGACTTCTTCCGCGCGGTCTCGGACGCGATCTCCATCCCGATCATGATCCAGGACGCGCCGGTGGCCGGCACGCCGCTGTCGGCACCGCTCCTGGCGCGCATGGCCCGGGAGATCGCGAACGTCGCCTACTTCAAGATCGAGACCGCGGGCGCCGCGGCCAAGCTCCGCGAGCTGATCGCGCTCGGCGGCGACGCGGTCGTGGGCCCCTGGGACGGCGAGGAGGCGATCACCCTGTTGGCCGACCTCGACGCCGGCGCGACGGGTGCGATGACCGGCGGCGGCTACCCGGACGGCATCCGCCAGATCACCGACGCCTACGCGGCCGGGCGTCGCGACGAGGCGATGGACGCCTACGCGCGCTGGCTGCCGCTGATCAACTACGAGAACCGGCAGTGCGGCCTACTCGCCTGCAAGGCGCTCATGGCCGAGGGCGGCGTGATCGCGAGCGAGACCGCGCGGCTGCCGATCCAGCCCCTGCACCCGGCGACGCGGGCCGGCCTGATCGAGCTCGCCCGGCGGAACGACGCGCTGGTCCTGCGCTGGGGCCGCTGAGCCGCTTCCGCCCGACTCAGTGCGCCGCCGCGGCCGGCGCCCGGGTCCCGAGCGCGCCCGCGAGCCGGCGCACCGCCTCCCGCGCCAGGTCCGGGCTGATGGCGAAGCACATCCGCACCAAGCCCTCGCCCTCGGGTCCGAAGGCGGTGCCGGGCGCCACGCCGACCTTGGCCTCCCGCAGCAGGCGCAGCGCCAGGTCGAGACTCGGCTCGTCGCCGCCCATCCGGGCCATGAGGTAGAAGGCCCCGTCCGGCGGCGCGACCGTGACGCCCGGGAGGCGCGACAGCCCCTCCACCAGGATCGCCCGGGCCTCGGCGCAGCGGTCCACCATCGTGCGGATGAAGCCGTCGCCCTCCTCGAGGGCCGCGATGCAGGCGTGCTGGACGAAGGTCGGGATCGAGGTGGTGCTGTACTGCCCGAGCTTGGCGAAGGTCGGGGCGAGGCCGCGGGGATAGATCACCCAGCCGGCCCGCCAGCCGGTCATCGCCCAGTTCTTCGAGAAGGTGTTGGTCACGATCAGCCGGTCGTCCTCCGTGCAGATCTGCAGGAAGGACGGCGCGATCCGGTTGCCGTAGGTGAAGTGGGCGTAGACCTCGTCCGAGAGGATCCAGAGGCCGCGCTCCCGGGCGAGGTCGCGCAGGGCCGTCATCTCGGCGAGCGGCATGGTCCAGCCCGTCGGGTTCGAGGGCGAGTTCACCATGATCACCCGGGTGCGCGGCGTGATCGCCGCCGCGATGTCGGTGAGCGGCAGCGCGAAGCGCCCGTCCGACAGGCGGCGGTACGGCACCGTCACGGGCACGCCGCCGGCGATGCGGACCGCCTCGCCGAGGTTGGGCCAGGCCGGGGAGGGGATGATCATCTCGTCGCCCGGCTCCAGCAGCACCTGGGCCGCCTGCATGATCGCGTTCATGCCGCCCGCCGTGACGCCGAACCGGTCCGGCGGAATCTCCACGCCCCAGTGGCGGGCATGGTAGGCGCCGAGCGCCGCCCTCAGCGCCGGCAGCCCCAGCGACGTGGTGTAGCGGGTGTGCCCGTCGAGCATCGCCCGGTGCGCGGCCTCGACGATGAAGGGCGGCGTCGGCAGGTCGCCCTCGCCGATCCACAGCTTCACCACCTCCGGGTCGTCCCGCCCGCGATCCGCCACGAGGCCGATCTGGCTCGTGCCGATGCCGCGGATGCGCGCCGACAGCGCGGCGGCGAGATCGACGGGCGCGGCGGAGACGAGGGTGTCGGCCATGGCGGCGCGTGCTCTCCGTGCGTCGGGACGCGGCGTCCCGTCGCGCGGCGCGCGTCCAGGGGCCCGCGTGGTCCCGACCTGTGAGGAATCCGGCGACCCTGACGCGTTCGGGCGCGGACGTCCAGACCCCGAGGCCGGATCGACCCCGGACGCCGGCGCATGGCCAGGGCGCCACACCGGCGACACAGGATGTTTTGACTTTTCAGAAATTTCTGAAATTGCTATACGCCGAGTCGCGCACAGAGCCGGAGGCACGACGTGCTCGCCAACCTCGATCCCTTGATCCTCGCCCGCATCCAGTTCGGGTTCACGGTCGCCTTCCACATCGTGTTCCCGGCTTTCTCGATCGGCCTCGCGAGCTTCCTCGCCGTTCTGGAAGGGCTCTGGCTCGCCACCGGGCGCCAGGTCTTCATGGATCTGTTCAAGTACTGGCTCAAAATCTTCGCCATCGCCTTCGCGATGGGCGTCGTGTCCGGCCTGGTGATGTCCTACCAGTTCGGCACGAACTGGTCGGTCTTCTCCGACAAGACCGGCCCGGTGCTGGGGCCGATGATGGCCTACGAGGTGCTCTCGGCCTTCTTCCTGGAGGCGGGCTTCCTCGGCGTGATGCTGTTCGGGATGCGCAAGGTCGGGCCGCGGCTGCACTTCGCGGCGACGCTGATGGTGGCGGTCGGGACCTGCTTCTCGGCGTTCTGGATCCTGGCGGTGAACTCGTGGATGCAGACGCCGGCGGGCTACGGCACGAATGCCGAGGGCCAGTTCGTGCCGCTGGACTGGTGGGCGATCGTGTTCAACCCGTCCTTCCCGTACCGCCTCGTGCACATGGTCCTGGCCGCCTACCTGACGACGGCCCTGGTGGTGGGCGCGGTCGGCGCGTGGCACCTGCTGCGCGACCGGGCCAACCCGGCCGCCCGGACGATGTTCTCGATGGCGATGTGGATGGCCGCCCTGGTCGCGCCGGTCCAGATCCTCGCGGGCGACGCGCACGGCCTCAACACGCTGGAGCACCAGCCCGCCAAGGTCATGGCCATGGAGGGGCACTTCCAGAGTCACCCGGACGGCGCGCCGCTGGTGCTGTTCGGCCTGCCCGACCAGGAGGCCGGCACCGTGCGCTACGCGGTCGAGATCCCGAAGCTGTCGTCGCTGGTGCTGAAGCACGCCCTCGACGCGCCCCTGAAGGGGCTCGACAGCCTGCCGCGGTCGGAATGGCCGCCCGTGCCGATCGTGTTCTGGTCGTTCCGCATCATGGTCGGCCTCGGCATGCTGATGCTGCTCCTGGGCGCCCTCAGCCTCCTCGCCCGCTGGCGCGGCACCCTCTACGCGTGGCGCCCCCTGCACCGCTTCGCGGTGGCCATGGGCCCGGCGGGCTTCGTGGCGGTGCTGGCCGGCTGGATCACCACTGAGGTCGGGCGCCAGCCCTACACGGTCTACGGACTGCTGCGCACGGCGCAGTCGGCCTCGCCGCTGCACGCGCCGGCGGTGGCGGCCTCGCTCACCGCCTTCGTGGTGATCTACTTCGCGGTCTTCGCCATGGGCACCGGCTACATGCTGCGCCTGATGGGCCAGCCCCCGCATGCCGGCGAGAGCGGGATCGAGCCCGGCGCGCCGATCCGGACGGCGGGCATCACGCCCGCCCCGGCGATCGACCCCGACCGCCACCTCCAGCCGGCCGAGTGAGGGACCCATGGCCTACAGCGTCGATCTCACGGTGGTCTGGGCGCTCGTGATCGCCTTCGCGGTCTTCGCCTACATCGTCATGGACGGCTTCGACCTCGGCATCGGCCTCCTGTTCCCGGTCCTGCGGCCGGGCGCGGAGCGCGACACCGCCATGAACTCGGTCGCGCCGGTCTGGGACGGCAACGAGACCTGGCTGGTGCTGGGCGGCGGCGGCCTGTTCGCCGTCTTCCCGCTGGCCTACGCGGTGATCCTGCCGGCGCTCTACGCGCCGATCATCGCGATGCTGCTCGGGCTGATCTTCCGCGGCGTCGCCTTCGAGTTCCGCTGGCGCGACCCCCGCCACCGCGCCGCCTGGGACGTGGCCTTCGCGGGCGGCTCGCTGGTGGCGGCCCTCGCCCAGGGCATCACGCTGGGCGCGCTCCTGCAAGGCATCGCGGTCGAGGGGCGGGCCTATGCCGGCGGCTGGTGGGACTGGCTCACGCCCTTCAGCCTCCTCGTCGGAGCGAGCCTGGTCGTCGCCTACGCGCTGCTCGGGGCGACGTGGCTGGTGATGCGCACCGAGGGCCTGCTCCAGCTGCGGGCCCGGCGCCTGGCCCTGCGCCTCACCGCGGCGACGGTGGCGGCCATCGCCCTCGTCAGCGCGGTGACGCCGTTCCTCCAGGGCCGCTACTACGAGCGCTGGCTGGCGATGCCGAACGTGCTCGTCACCGCGCAGGTGCCGCTGCTCGTGGCGCTCGCGGCCTACGCCCTGTGGCGCACCCTGCGGGGCGGCGCCGAGCGGGCGCCCTTCCTGATCGCGCTGGGGCTGTTCGCCCTGACCTTCCTGGGGCTCGGCATCAGCATCTTCCCCGACATCGTGCCGGGCCGGATCACGATCTGGCAGGCGGCCGCCCCCGAGGCGAGCCAGATCTTCCTGCTGGCCGGCGCGTCGGTTTTGATCCCGATCATACTGGCCTACACCGCGTACGCGTACTGGGTCTTCCGCGGCAAGGTCGACGCGCACGGATATCACTGATGGCACCCGCAGCAGCACAGCCCCTCTGGAAGCGCCTCGCGTGGTTCGCGGGGCTCTGGGCCTCCAGCATCGTCGGCCTCGGCTTCGTCGCGACGGTCCTGCGGTATTGGCTCAAGAGCTGATAGACCGGGGGGCGCCCGCCTGACCTCTCGCCGCGTCGGATCCCTGCCGTGCAGCTGCCCCCGCTCGTCCAGACCTTCGTGCTGCATTTCGGCGAGATGGGCTCGCGCTGGGGCATCAACCGGACCGTGGGGCAGATCTACGCCCTGCTGTTCGTGGCCGAGCGGCCGCTCAACGCCGACGAGATCGTCGAGCGGCTCGGCGTGTCGCGCTCCAACGTCAGCATGGGCCTGAAGGAGCTCCAGGCTTGGAACCTCGTCCGGCTCCAGCATCGGCCCGGCGACCGGCGCGACTACTTCACGACGCCCGAGGACATCTGGCAGATCGTCCGCACGCTGGTCGAGGAGCGCAAGAAGCGCGAGGTCGACCCGACCTTGACCCTCCTGCGCGAACTCCTGATGCAGGAGCCGGCGACCGAGGAGGAGCGGCACGCCCAGGCGCGCCTGCGGGAGATGCACGACCTCTTCGAGCTGTTCGCCGGCTGGTACGCGGACGTGCGCCGCCTCGATACCGAGCGCCTCGTCCAGCTCCTGACCCTCGGCTCGAAGGTCCAGAAGGTCCTGGAGATGAAGGATCGCCTGAGCCGCCTGCCGGGCCGGATCGGCGGCCGGTCGGCCAAGCCGGACTGAGCCGCCTCGCGGACGATCAGGCCTCGGCGAGCGCCCCCCGGTAGAGGGCGATGAGCGAGGCGCCGACATGCTCGATGTGGCGCCGCAGGCAGGCGGCCGCCGCGTCGAACGTGCGGGCCTCGCACAGGGCCAGGATCTGCGCGTGCTCGCTGACCGCGCGGGTCGCGTCCTCGGAGGTCGCGATCTGCAGCCGCGTCGGCCGCTCGCAATCCTGCAGCAGCGCGGAGACGATCGCCAGCGACCGCGGCCGGCCGGCGTGCCGGATCAGGTCGAGGTGGAAGCGGCTGTTCAGGTCGCCCCACCGGAGGACCTGACCGGTCTCCAGCGCCGCGCCGTACTCCTTCGAGAGGGCGTCGAGATCGCGGATGTCGTCGGGGGTCAGGTGCGGGGCCGAGAGCAGGAGCAGTTCCGGCTCGAGCTGGACGCGCAGCTGGAAGATGTCCTCGACCTCCTGCAGCGAGAGGCCCGTCACGACCGCCCCGCGGTGCGGCACGATCCGCACGAGCTTGCTGGCTTCCAGCTGCAGCAGGGCCTCGCGCACCGGGATCCGGCTGATCCCGAACTCCTCCGCCAGGGCGTCCTGGCGGAGCTGCACTCCCGGCGGCAGTTCACCGTTCAGGATCTGCTCGCGGAGCGAGTCCGCCACGGCCGCCGCCACAGTCTTGTGCCGCAACCGGTCGGGTGCGGGGCGTCCGGGAATCAGAGGAGACATCGACGCCTCAACAGAATCGTATACATGTATACAACGCGCCTTACTGACCCGAAAATGCGCCGCTGTCCAATGCCAGATTGTCCTGGATAAACCTGAAGTTTGCTTGGCCGAGATTCCCGGCCGAGCGGCAAGTCTCGGCCGTTCTCCGACAGATGCACCCGCAAGGAGCAGGCCGTCTTCGGAGGCACGCTGCTCGCCGGTAACGCACGTTCGCGTAGACGGCATTGATCCAGGTGAATGACGCGCGCGCCGGCGCGGGACTCACCGGTCCGCCGCGTGGCCTCGCGGCGGCGGCGCGGCCCAGGGCGCCTGGCCGAGGGTCTGGGCGAGATGGGCGATCAGCGCCGTCACCCGCGCCGGCCGCGGATCGCCCGGCGGCGTGACGAGGTGCAGGGCGATCGGCGGCGGCGACCAGGCCGGCAGCACCCGCTCGAGGCGCCCGGCTTCGAGGTCGTCCCAGATCATGAAGTCGGGCTGCAGGGCGAGTCCGAGGCCGGCCCGCAGCGCCGGCGCCAGCGCCTCGGCGTTGTTCGCCCGGAGCTGGCCCGCCGGCACCACGACGGCCTCCGCGCCGCTCCCGTCCACGAAGCGCCAGCGGTCCGGCGTCGGCAGGTAGGCGTAGCCGAGGCAGGTGTGGTGAACGAGGTCGTCCGGGTGCTCGGGCCGGCCGTGCCGGTCGAGATAGACGGGCGTGGCGACCAGCGAGCGGCGGATCTCGCAGAGCCGGCGCGCGCGCAGGGAGGAATCCGGCAGGGCCGCGATGCGCAGCCCGATGTCGAACCCGCCGCCGACGAGGTCGACGACCGCGTCCGACAGGTGGAGATCCACCGAGACGGCCGGGTACTCCCGGAGGAAGGCCGGCAGGATCGGGGCCACGTGCATCACCCCGAAGGTCATCGGCGCCGCGAGCCGCACCAGCCCGCGCGGCTCCGCGGCGCCCGCCGTCGCCAGCGCCTCCGCGGCCTCGCCCTCGGCGAGGATGCGCGCGGCACCGTCCTTGGCGGCCTGCCCGGCCTCGGTGAGGGCGAGCTTCCGCGACGTGCGGTTGAACAGGCGGGCGCCGATCCGCAATTCGAGCCGGCTCACTGCCTTCGAGACCGTGGCCTTCGACAGGCCCAGTTCCGCGGCGGCGCGGCCGAAGGAGCCGGTCTCCACCACCTTGGCGAACACGGCCCAGGCCTCGAAATCGGGCAGTCTCATCGATCAGATCCGGAAACGATAGGTTTCCACCGTTTCTATTTTCGCCGCCCATGGCAAGGGGCACATTCCCGTCATCGCAACAGGCCGCCCGCCGCGGCCTTCCGTCGGGAGACATCGCCATGGTTCAGACCGGCCTCCACCACGTCACGGCCTTTTCCGGGCCGGCCCTGCGCAACCTCGACTTCCACACCCGAATCCTCGGGCTGCGTCTGGTGAAGAAGACCGTCAATTTCGACGATCCGGGCACCTACCACCTGTACTACGGCGACGCGGCCGGGCGGCCCGGCACGATCCTGACCTTCTTCCCCGTCGAGCACGCCGCGCCGGGCCGGGTCGGGATCGGCGAGACCCAGGAGACGGCCTTCCGGGTTCCCCGCGCCTCCATCGGCTGGTGGACCCACCGGCTCATCGAGAAGGGCGTGGCCCACGAGCCGCTGGTCCAGGTCTTCGGCGCGCCGACGCTGCGCTTCCGCGACCCGGACGGCATGATGCTCGCGCTGGTGGGCGTCGATGTCGGCGACGCGGAGGGCTGGGCGTCGAGCGAGGTGCCGGCCGAGCACGCGATCCGCGGCCTGCACGGCGTCACGCTCCTCCTCGACAGGGCCGAGGCGACCGCCGCGATCCTCACGGAGGTGCTCGGGCTGGAAGAGGTCGGCCGCGAGGGCAACCTGATCCGCTTCGCGGGCAGCGCCGAGCTCGGCGGTCTCGTCACCCTGCGGGCCGTCGGCGGGTTCCTGCCCGGCCGCCCGGGGGCGGGCTCGGTCCACCACATCGCGTTCCGGGCGGCGGACGACGCCGCGCAGGCCGCGATGGGCCGGGCGCTCGCGGCGCGGGGGCTCCACGTCACCGAGCAGCGCGACCGCCAGTACTTCCGCTCGATCTACTTCCGCGAGCCCGGCGGCGTGCTGTTCGAGATCGCCACCGACGCGCCCGGCTTCGCGGTGGACGAGCCGATCGAGGCCCTCGGCCAGGCCCTCAAGCTCCCCGCCGGCCTCGAGCCGCACCGGGCCGAGATCGAGGCCGTCCTGCCGAAGGTCGCCTGAGCCGCGACACCACCATGCCCGCCCCGCGCCCGCGCGGGGCGGGACCTCTCCCCGTCACCCGTGAGG
The DNA here is from genome assembly GCF_900107945.1 of Methylobacterium sp. 190mf. Lineage (NCBI taxonomy): Bacteria > Pseudomonadati > Pseudomonadota > Alphaproteobacteria > Hyphomicrobiales > Methylobacteriaceae > Methylobacterium > Methylobacterium sp. 190mf. The sequence goes on from NZ_FNVI01000001.1 coordinate 300,369, forward strand.
CCATCATGACCCAGGACACCGCCGGCTTCATCCACCGCTTCGAGCCCGGTCCCGACACCGCCCGTCCCCTGCTGCTCCTGCACGGGACCGGTGGCGACGAGACCGACCTCCTGCCCCTCGGCCGCACGGTCGCGCCGGAGGCCGCCCTGCTGGCGCCCCGCGGCGCCGTCAGCGAGAACGGCATGCCGCGATTCTTCCGGCGCCTGGCGGAGGGCGTCTTCGACGAGGCGGACCTGCGCCGCCGCACCGGCGACCTCGCGGCCTTCGTGGCGGCCGCCCGGACGCGGTACGGGCTCGGGACGCCGGTGGCGCTGGGCTTCTCGAACGGCGCCAATATCGCCGCGTCGCTGCTGCTGCTGCGGCCGGAGACCCTGGCGGGCGCGGTCCTGATCCGCCCGATGGTGCCGTTCGCCGAGCCCCCGGCCGCGGATCTCGCCGGCCGGCCGGTCCTGATCCTCTCCGGGGCGATGGACCCGATCGTGCCCGTCGAGAACGCGCGGCGCCTCGCGCAGCAGCTCACCGCGGCCGGAGTTCGCGTCGAGCACCGCATCCTGCCGACGGGCCACGGCCTGTCGCAGGCCGATATCGGCCTGGCGCTGAACTGGCTTCGCGGCCTCACACTTCCCGAAGCGGCCTGAGCCGGCCGCGCACGACAGGACGGAGCGTTCGACGATGCCCCCGATCTATTCTTCCAGCGCGACCGCCCTGTTGCCGGTGACCGGCCGGGTCCTGATGAGCGCGATCTTCCTCGTGAGCGGCGCCGGCAAGCTCGCGGCCCCGGCCGCGACGCTCGCCACCATCGAGGCCGCCCACCTGCCGCTGCCGCCGCTCGCCTACGCGGCGGCGACCTCCGTGGAGGTCGTCGGCGGGCTGCTGCTCGTCGCCGGCTACCGCACGCGGCTGGTCGCCCTGGCCCTCGCGCTCTTCGCGGTGGCCACCGCGGTGACCTTCCACGCGGCCCTCGGCGACCAGAACCAGATGTTCCACTTCCTGAAGAACCTCGCCATGGCCGGCGGCTTGCTTCAGGTCGCGGCCTTCGGGGCCGGCCCGCTCAGCCTCGACGCGCGGCAGGGCCGAGCCTGACCGGTCCGTCGGTCCGCGCGACCCCTCCTTCTCGCCCTCTGCCTTCTCGACCCTCGGGAGACCACGATGCCCTACTTCACCGCGCAGGACGGCACCCAGATCTACTACAAGGACTGGGGCGCCGGGCAGCCGGTGGTCTTCAGCCACGGCTGGCCGCTCAACGGCGACGCCTGGGAGGACCAGATGCTGTTCCTCGCGGAGCGCCGGTTCCGGGTCATCGCCCATGACCGGCGCGGGCACGGTCGCTCCGGGCAGCCCTGGTCGGGCAACGACATGGACACCTTCGCGGACGACCTCGCCGGGCTGATCGCCCATCTCGACCTGCGCGACGCGGTGCTGGTCGGCCACTCCACCGGCGGCGGCGAGGTCGCCCGCACCATCGGGCGGCACGGGACGGCGCGCATCGCCAAGGCGGTGCTGGTCGGGGCCGTGACGCCCCAGATGGTCCGGACCGACGCGAATCCGGGCGGCCTGCCCCGGGACGTGTTCGACCGCATCCGAGACTCGGTCCTGCGCGACCGGTCCCAGTTCTTCAAGGACCTGAGCGGCCCGTTCTACGGCGCGAACCGCGCCGGCGCCGCGGTCAGCGAAGGCCTGCGGGACACGTTCTGGATGCAGGGCATGATGGCGGGCCTGCGGAACGTGCACGCCTGCGTGGCGGCCTTCTCGGAGACCGACTTCACCGAGGACCTGAAGCGCATCGACGTGCCGACCCTGCTCGTGCACGGCGACGACGACCAGATCGTGCCGATCGACGCCACCGCGCGCGCCGCCGTCAAGCTCGTGCCGGGCGCCGTGCTGAAGGAGTATCCGGGCGCCCCGCACGGGCTGGCCGCCACCCACAAGGACCGGCTCAACGCCGACCTGCTCGCCTTCATCCAGGGCTGAGATCCCGGGTCGCGTTGACCGGCGGCCTTCCCCGCGCCGGTTCGGGCTCCTAAAGCCTGCGACGGGCCGCGCCGCGGCTCGTCAGACGCCAGAAGCCGCACGGATCCCCGCATGCCGACCTCCGACGCACCGCTCACCATCGGGATCATCGGCGCGGGAATCATGGCCGAGCGCCTGCTCGGCGCGATCCACGGGGCGACGGACTCGCCCGTGCGGGTCGCGGCGATCTGGGATCCGGCCCCGGCGGCCCTGGACCGGATCGGCGCGGCCTTCCCGGCGGTGCCGCGGGTGGCCGATTCCGCCGCCGTCGTGGCGGCGAGCGACTGCGTCTACGTCGCCTCGCCGCCCGCCTCGCATCTCGGCTACGCCCGCGCCGCCCTGGCCGCCGGCCGGAGCGTCTTCTGCGAGAAGCCGCTGGCCATCGATCGCGCCGATGCCCGCGCCTTCGTGGCGGAGGCGAGGGGCGCGGGCACGGTCAATTTCCCGTTCGCCTCGTCGCCGGGCGTGGCGACGATCGAGCGCTGGATCGCGGCCGGCGCGGTCGGCACGCCACGGGCGCTCACCGTCGCGGTGGCGTTCGCCCGCTGGCCCCGGCCCTGGCAGGCCGACGCCGCCCGCTGGCTCGACGCGCGGGGCGAGGGCGGCTTCACCCGCGAGGTGGTCTCGCACTTCCTGTTCCTGGCCCGCCGCCAGCTCGGCCCGCTCGCCGGGCTCGCCGGACGGATCGCCTTCCCGGAACCGGGCCGGTCCGAGCGCGCGATCGACGTGACGCTCACGGCGGGCGGGATCCCCGTCACCCTGACCGGCCGCGTTGGCGGCGTCGCGGCCGACGACCACAACACGTGGACGCTGGAGGGCGACGCGGGCGCCGTCCGGCTGCGCGACTGGGCCATCGCCGAGCGGCGGGGCGCCGACGGGCGCTTCGAGCCGGAGCCCGACGCGATCCCGAACGAGAAGCTGCGGCCGATCACGCTCCGGCGCCAGCTCGAGGGCGTCGTCCGCATGGCGCGCGGCGAGCCCCACCACCTCGCCACCTTCGCGGAGGCGCTCGACGTGCAGGAGGTCGTCGAGTCGATCCTGACCCTGTGAGGGCGGCCCGCGACGGGGTCAGGAATCCAGCAGGTCGATCAGGAACGGGATCAGCGGCGCGTCGGCGGGCGGCATCGCGAGGTCGCGCAGGGCCTTGGGGCGCACCCACTTGAGCGCCTGCCCCTCCATCGACCGCGGCGTCCCCGTCCAGCGCCGGCAGATGTAGAGCGGCATCAGCAGGTGGAAGTCCGGGTAGGCGTGGCTCGCGAAGGTCAGCGGCGCGAGGCAGGGCTCCTCGACCCGGATGCCGAGCTCCTCCGCCAGCTCGCGGATCAGCGTCTGCTCGGGGCGCTCGCCGGGCTCGACCTTGCCGCCTGGGAACTCCCACAGGCCGGCGAGCTGCTTGCCCGCCGGGCGCTCGCTCACGAGGACGCGGCCGTCGACGTCGACGAGGGCGACGGCGACCACGAGGAGCAGGCGCAGGGGCGCGGCAGCGGGGGCGCCGTCGGGGGCGTTCTCGGGCGCGCTCACTGCGCCACCGCGAAGGTGGCCGAGACCTCGGAGGACATCGGGATCGTGCCCGCCTCCAGCGGCACCCGCCGTCCTTTGGCCGCCATCGGCGCCGCCCGGGCCATCTCCAGCGCCGGGCGGTACGGCGTGCCGGCCGCGGCTGTGCTCAGCGTGCAGAGCGGGCCGAGCTTGGCGCCGACCGCCTCCGCGAGGGCCTCGGCGCGGCTCCGCGCGTCCCGGGTCGCCGCCACCTGGAGGGCCGCCTCGCTCTTGTCCGGGTCGCGCAGCCCGAAGCTCACGCCGTCGATTCGGTTCGCGCCGGATTCGAGGGCCTGCCGGAGCAGGTCGCCGAGGCGGTCCATGTCGGCGAGCCGGACGGTGACGAGGTTGCTGGCGCGGTAGCCGTCGGGCTCCTCGGTGACGGCGCCCCCCGGCCGGGCGACGGTGCGGGTCGCGGTCTGCAGGGTGACGGCGGCCGTGCCGAGATCGGCGGGCGGGACCCCGAGGGCGCGGGCCTGCGCCGAGACCCCGGCCACCGCCTTCGAGGCCGCGTCGAGGGCGGCCGCCGCACTCGCCCCACGCGCCTCGATCCCGACGGTCACCTCGGCGAAGTCCGGCGCCCGCGTCTCCGACGCGCGCCCGACGACGCTGATGTGGCGCTTGCACGCCGCGTCGTCGGCCCGCGCCGCGGTCGCCAGGCTCAGGACGAGGAGGGCGCCGGACAGGACCGCCCTCACGAGCGGTAATCCCCGTTGATCTCGACGTAGGCCTTGGTCAGGTCGCAGGTCCAGACGCGGGCCGTGCCGTCGCCCAGGCCGAGATCGACCCGGACCGTGATCTCCGGCGCGCGCATCACGGCGCTCGCCGCCGCCTCGCTGTAATCGGGGTCGCGGGCGCCCTGGACCGCCACCCGCACGTCGCCGAACCAGATCGCGAGCCGGTCGCGGTCGGCGGGCTCGCCGGCCTTGCCCACGGCCATCACCACACGGCCCCAGTTGGCGTCCTCGCCGGCCACCGCGGTCTTCACCAGTGGCGAGTTGGCGATCGACATCGCGATGCGGTGCGCGGAGGCGTCGCTCTCGGCGCCGGTGACCCGCACGGTGACGAACTTGCGCGCGCCCTCGCCGTCCTTGGCGACGAGCTGGGCCAACTCGACCAGCAGGTCGTCGAGCGCCTCCCGGAAGCCGGCGAGGCGCGGGTCGGCGGGATCGCTGATCGCCGGGTTGCCGGCCCTGGCGGTGGCGAACAGCATCAGCGTGTCGGAGGTGGAGGTGTCGCCGTCCACGGTCACGCAGTTGAAGCTCGTCTTCGTCCCGGCCGAGAGGAGCGCCTGCAGCACGTCCTGCGGCAGGGCCGCGTCGGTGAAGACGAAGGACAGCATCGTCGCCATGTCGGGGGCGATCATGCCGGCGCCCTTGGCGATGCCGTTGATCGTCACGCGCACGCCGTCGATCTCGGCCGTGCGCGTCGCGAGCTTCGGGAAGGTGTCGGTGGTCATGATCGCCCGGGCCGCCTCGGTCCAGGCGGCCGGCCCGTCCTCGGCGCGGGCCGCGCAGTCCGCCAGCACGCCCGCGAACCGCTCCGCCGGGAGCGGCTCGCCGATCACGCCGGTCGAGGCGACGTAGACCTCGCGCGCGCCGCAGCCCGCCGCCTCCGCGGCGATCTCGACGGTGCGCGCCACCGCGTCGCGCCCGAGCCGGCCCGTGAAGGCGTTGGCGTTGCCGGAATTGACCACGAGCGCCCGCGCCGACCCGTCGGCCAGGGCGTCGCGGCACCAATCCACCGGCGCCGAGGGACACTTCGACCGGGTGAACACCCCCGCTGCCCGGGTCCCGGCCTCCAGCGCCACGTAGAGCACGTCGGTGCGGCCGCTGTAGCGGATCCCCGCCTGGGCGGTCGCGATTCGCACGCCCGGCAGGGGCGGCAGATCGGGCATCGCGGTGGGCGCCAGCGGGGAGACGGGAGGGGCTTTCGCGGACGACATCGGCTCGGGCTCCGGCAGCGCGCGGCTCAGGTCCCGCGGCGGCCCGGTGTTGCCCGCGCGACCCCGCCGGCGTCAACTCCGTGCCCAGCCTATGATCAGGCCGCCGGAGTGCTTCGCCATTGTGCAACGGCGGCGCCGAATGCGGCGTGATGACGGCGCCGGGCTTGCGTGTGGATTGCATCCCAGCTTAGCATGCTGCATCGCAAAGCCAGCGCGAAGTCGAGTGCGGAATGCCCCCAGCCGACGACGAGACTGCCTCGAGCAGCCTTCCCCAGGGCAGCTGCTACCGGATCCAGGTTCTGGTCGTCGGCCGCCACAAGCGCTGGCGCGACGAGGTCTCGGCCCAGGTCCGGATGCTGGGCTACCAGGTCACCGCCTGCGACCGCGGCGTCGACGCCATGACGGTGCTGGCCCTGGGCCTGCCGGTGGACGTGCTGGTGGTCGATACCGCGCTCCAGGGCGGCCTGTGCTGCGCGCAGCTGGCCGTCGAGGCCCGGGCCCTGCGCCCGGCCCTGCGCATCATCCTCGCCAGCGACCCGGTCGACGCCATGGGGCCGGAGGCGTCGGTCCGCGTGCCCGACGCGCTGCTGGTCCCGCGCGACCAGTTCCAGAACGGGATGATCGCCACGACCATGCGCGAGGCGCTGGCGAGCCGCGCCGCCTGAACTCCGGCGCGAGGCCTGATCGACCCGGACGGCCCGCGAGCCGGGGGTCTGCGCGACCCGTCGATCGAATCGCGGCCGACGCGCTTCAGGCCGTCGCCATGTCTCCCCGAAGGTCGGGACTGTAGCGCGGGTCTTCCTGCCCGATGTCAGCAACGCGGGCCGGACCGTGCCGCAATGCAAGTGCATCGCCCGCGTGATCCAGCGCGAGCGTGTACCGCGCGAAGTCTCGACGCCGCTCGGCAGCGGACACGCGCAGGGCGAAGCTTCCGGGCGGACCGGGAGGCGCCGTCAGAACTGATCCATCGCGACGAGAACGCACCGATTGCCGTTTGCGCGCGCAGCCCGGCAGGTTTGGTCACCTCGAGCGCCCGAGATATCGGGTCTGTCTCTAAGTATTGTCGTCTATCATCTATAATACAAGTTGAACTTGATCGCGCGACACGATGTTGTCATGATCGTATCGTCTATCGTAAGGCCGAAAGTCTGGCCTCTTCTGTGGAAGATACGTCCGTGAGAACTGGGATACGCGCTCGTCTCTACGCGGGATTTGCGATGCTCGTCATGATCACGGGCATCATCGGCGCATTCGCGATCTACCAGCAGGCTGTCATCGGCGCGGACCACGCGCTTCAGGAGCGCGTGGAGCGGGGGGCGCAATCGGTCCTGATGATCGACGGTCACGCCGCACGCCTCGTCGGGACGGCCGAACGGTACCGGCTCCAGCCGGATCCCGACCTGATCGCCGCGATGGAGCAGGCCCGGCAGGCGATCGAGCAGACCTGCGACCGGTACTTCTCGCTGGCCATGACGGACGGGGGGCGGAAGCTCTACGACGACGTGCGGGAGGCCGCCCGCGCCATGAAGCCGGAGCTGGAACGCCTCGCGGCGTCGGGGGCGAGCCTGCGCGAGGCCAGGACGAAGCTCTACGAGACCGGCAACGCGCTCACCAACCTTCTCGCGAGCCTGCTCGCGGACGTGCGCGCCCGGGCCGGCGAGGCGATGCTCGCGCGGGTCGAGCACGTCGAGAACGCCGTCCTGCGGTCCCGCATCGCGTCGGCCCGCTTCGTGATCGGCCTGGACGCCCATGACCGCGACGCCTTCGAGCAGCGGGTCGAGCAGGCTCTTGCGGCCCTGGATGCGTTCAAGGACGCGCAGGGCGGCGCGGTCTTCGGGCAGCAGGTCAGGGCCGTCCGCGACGCGCTGATCGCCGCCGCGGCCGGCTTCCGCACGTACGATCGGGCGGTGGCGTCGGCGAAGGCGACGTTCGAGACCGGGATCAAGCCCCACGCCGACGCGATCGACCGGCTCGGCATCGCGCTGCGCGACCGGATCGTGGCCGCCGGCGAGACGATTTCCCGGGAGACCGCCCTGGCGGCGAGGCGGGCCCGGTACATCCTGATCGGCCTCGTCGCCGCGGCCCTGCTCCTCGGGGGCGTCCTGGCCTTCGTGCTGGCCCGCAGCGTCATCCGACCGGTCGCCGGCATGACGGAGGCGATGACGCGGCTGGCCGAGGGCGATCTTCACGTCGCGGTGCCGTACCGCGCGGCGACCGACGAGATGGGCGCGATGGCCAAGGCCGTCGACGTCTTCCGCCAGAACGCGGTCGCGCGGGCGGAGCTCGAGGCGGCGCAGGCCGCCGAGCGGGAGGCCCGCCTGCGCCGGGCCGAGCGGGTCGAGCAGCGCGTCCACGCCTTCCAGGCGAAGATCGCCGCCTCGCTCGACATCGTCACGGCGGCGACCAGCGAACTCGACGCGACCGCGCAGGCGATGACCCGGGTGGCCGACAACACCAACAGCCAGGCCGTGACGTCGAGTTCGGCCGCTGCCCAGACCTCGGCCAACGTCCAGACCGTCGCGGCCGCGGCCGAGGAGATGGTCTCCTCGCTCCAGGAGATCGAGCGGCAGGTCGTGCGCTCGAACGCGGTGGCCGGTCACGCCGCCCATGAGGCCGAGGCGACCAACGCCGCCATGGCGAGCCTGCACGCCGCCGCCGAGCAGATTGGGGCCGCCGTGATGATGATCTCCGGCATCGCGAACCAGACCAACCTGCTCGCCCTCAACGCCACCATCGAAGCGGCGCGGGCCGGCGAGGCGGGACGCGGCTTCGCCGTCGTGGCCTCCGAAGTGAAGGAGCTCGCCGCCCAGACGGCGCGGGCGACCGAGGAGATCGGCGGCCAGATCGCCGCGATCCAGGCGGCCTCCGGGCAGGCCGCGGAGGCGATGGCGCAGATCGCCCGCACGATCGCCTCCGTGAACGAGATCAGCGGCGCCATCGCGGCGACGGTGGTGCAGCAGACGGCGGCCACCGGCGAGATCTCGCGCAATGCCGGCGAAGCGGCGCGGGGGACGGAGGGCGTCTCGGCCAACGTGGCGCGCGTGCTGGCCGCCGCCCGGGAGGCCGGGAGCGCCGCCGCGCAGGTTCAGAGCGCGGCGGCCGAACTGGCGACGCAGTCCCTGACGGTCAAGCGCGAGGTCGACAGCTTCCTCAGCGACATCCAGGCCGCGTGAGCGACCGGGCTAGATGGCGGCAGCGGAGTCGCTCTCGTCACCGTCGCCGTCGCGGCTCCGCCGGTCGCGCGGCCGCCGGTCCAGGAACGAGCGGCCGATGGCGCGCAGGGGCGCCGTCAGGCGGCGAACGTCCTCGGCCCGCTCCATGATGCGCTCGCCGTTGCGGATCTCCTTGTCGAGCCGCGCCATCGTCCGGGCGAGCGCCGGATCGTCGTCGTCCAGCCAGACCTGGGTCACGCGGGCGAAGGCGATGACCACGCCCTGCAGCTTGAGCTGCCCGAGCGACCCCTCGGTGTCGATCCCGGCCGCCGCCAGCATGTAGCGGTGCGAGTTCAGCATCACGCCGTTCAGCGCCAGCATCGAGAGCGGCTCGCCCCGGAGCGCGTAGGCGATCCGGCGCAGCGCCGGCTTGTAGGGCTCCATGGCGTCGAGGCGGCGCATCAGCACGTCGAACAGCCGCTCGCGGGTCGGCTCCTCCTCGAGACCCGTGAGATCGCCCTCCAGAACCTTGCGGTCGATGATGCGTGTCAGCCCGCCGAGGACCGCCCCCTTCGACGGGAACAGGTCGCGCAACTCGGCGAGCGTCAGGCCCGCCTCCCGGGCGATGTCGCTGACCTCGATGTCGTTCCAGGGCTGCTCGGCGGCGAGGCGCATCAGGGCCTCGACGGCGGCCTCCCGGGGCGACAGCTTCGGCGCCCCGCCCTGCACCCCCGAATCGGCTGTCCCGGTCTGGCCGCTCCCCCCCGCCCCGCTCTCCTGCGCGACGCTCGCGTGGGCAGCGCTCTCTCGGGCAGCGCCTTCCTGCGCGTCGCCCGCCTTGGCGGGGCTCGCGGCCTTGCGGGGCCGCTTCGAGGGGGCTTTGCTGTCGGTCATGGATCGGTCGCCCGGTCTGATCGGTCGTGTGGCCTCATGTAGGCGGGCGGGCCGCGAAGGGCAGGTCCGTCGCGCGGCCATGCCGCACGGACGCCGCCCGATGTCAGCCCTTGATGCCAACGCCCGATGTCAGCCGGACAGTTCCCCCGCCCGCCGACGGGCCGCGGCCACGGCCTCGCGCATCAGCGCGCTGAGGCCGTCCTCCCGCATCAGCACGTCGAGGGCCGCCGCGGTGGTGCCGCCGGGCGACGTGACGTTGCGGCGCAACTCCGCCGCCTCGGCCGGGCTGGCATCGAGGAGCGCGCCGGCTCCCGCCACGGTCGCCCGGGCGAGGCGGCGGGCGACGTCGGGCTCCAGGCCGGCCGCGATGCCGGCCTCCGCCAGGGTCTCGGCCAGGAGGAAGACGTAGGCCGGTCCGGAGCCCGAGACCGCCGTCACGGCGTCGATCTGCGCCTCGTCGGCGAGCCACGCCACGGCGCCGTTGGCCGCGAACAGGGCCTCGGCGGCCGCCCGCTGCGCGGGGGTGACCTCCGAGCTCGCACAGGCACCGGTGGCGCCCCGGCCGATGCTCGCCGGCAGGTTGGGCATCGCCCGGACGATCGCCCGCGCCCGCGGCAGCCGGCCGCGGAGATCCGCGACGGTCTTGCCCGCCAGGATCGAGACGAGGAGCGTGTCGCGGCCGATGAGCCGATCGAGCCCGGGGGCCGCCGTGTCCAGGCCCTGAGGCTTGATCCCGAGGACCAGAACGTCGCCGGGCTCGGGATCGGACGGGTTCAGGGCGATGCCCCGCTCGGCGCAGAGATCCACGATCGGGCGCACGGGCACCGGGTCGATGATGGTGGTGCGGCGGGGATCGAGGCCCGCCTTTAGCCAGCCCGCCAGCATCGCGCCGCCCATCTTGCCGGCCCCGGCCAGGACCAGGGAGGCGGGCATCCGCGCCGTGGAGGCGCCGGGGGCGGTCACGCCTCGCCTTCGGTCTCGAACAGGACGGCGTCGAGGGCCTCGCGGGCGCTCTTGCCGGCCCAGAGGACGAACTGGAACGCCTGGAAGTAGCGCTCGCAGGCGTCGACCGCCGTCTTCATCATCGTGGCGCATTGCGGGTGGGTCGGGACGGCGCCGCCGGTCAGCAGGAGCGCGTGCCGGAACATCACCACGCTGTCGGTCGTCCAGAGGTCGAAATGGCCGACCCAGAGCTGCTCGTTGATCAGCGCGATCAGGCGCATCACCTCGGTGCGCTGCCGCTCCGGCACCTTGAGGTCGAAGGCGCAGGCGACGTGGAGCGCCTCGACGTCCTCGATCCACGTGAAGGCGACGTTGTAGTCGGTCCAGCGACCGGGGCTCGTGACCGACATCTCGTCGGTCTCGGCCCGGTCGAAGATCCAGTCGCGCAGGGAGGCCAGCCGCTCGACGACGTCGAGCGGATGCTCGTTCCGGTCCGGGTCGTGGAAGTCGACGTTGAGAAGCGGCATGACGATCCAAAAGGACGACCCGGACGAGATCCGGCCCGACGTGGCGGTGACGCGAAACCGGAGCGCGAGAACACTCCGAGAACTGGAACGACCGGCAGATCTAGGCCGGCGGTGACGCGATCGACTGTCGAAGCTCTGCGGACATCGCCCCGCAGCCCCCGAATCACCCTATGCCCGACTATAGACCGGCCGTGACTCGCGACACAAAGTGCAGGTCACATTCAGTGAACAGGAAACCGGATCGTCGACGCCGCTTCCTGTGTAAAAGCCCGCGGCGTTGCCGCGGCGACTCAGACCACCTCGCTCAGGCCCGCGGCGCCCGCTCCGGCGCTCCCGGATCGCGCCTCCAGGGCCGCCACGCGGGCCGTCAGGGCCTCGTTCTGCGCCTGGAGCTGGGTCACGAGGTCGCGGAGCACGTCGAGCTCTTCGCGGGAGGCGATGTCGAGGTCGCGGACGACGCGCTCGAGCTGCGCCCGGACCACGGTCTCGGCCTCGCGGCGGACGCCCTGGGCGGCGCCGGCGGCGTCCGTCATGAGGCGGGCGAGGTCGTCGAACAGTCGATTTGAGGGGGGCATCGGGGTCTCCCGGATCGGCCGGCTGCCGCAGCGGCCGCCTGACGGCGCGATTCGAGACGACGAGATAGGAATCTTCGGAACGGGGAGCAACGCCCGGTTCCGGCCGGGCGAGCGGAGCGGGGCCGGAAGACCCCACTCCGCCGTTCAATCACATGCGATGCATGCGGCGGTGCATGCGGTGATGCATCATCCGGCGCTCCATGCGGCGGTGCATCATGCGCCGCTCCATGCGGCGATGCATCATGCGCCGCTCCATGGGAGTCATCCGGGCATGCGTCACCGCGTCGGGCGCCGACACGGCGCCGGGCATCGCGGGCGCGGCCGAGGCCGGCTGGACGAGGGCGGCGCCGCCGAGCGAGGCCAGCACGGCGAAGGCGAAGGTCAGTTTCCTCACGAGGAGACTCCAGTTCTCTGAAGGCCGGGCTCGGCGCCCGGTTCATCCTCCCGAATGGGAGGTGCGGAGAGTCGTCTCGTGCCGGGGGACGGCACGGCGGGTCTGCGAGGACCCGCCGCCATCAACTTCCGATTTAGAGATTCGTTTCCTCGAACGCCTTCACCCACTCGGCGCAGATGCCGGAGCGGACGATGTCGTTGCGGGTGAACTCCACCACTGGGATCGGCATCATCCGGCTCTTGACCATGTGCATGACGGTCCGCAGGCCCGAGGTCTCGCGGAGATCCGTCTGCGAGACGTCGCCGTTGATGATGACCTGGCAATCGTCGCCGATGCGGGTCAGGAACATCTTGATCTCGTTGATCGTGGTGTTCTGCGCCTCGTCGAGGATCACGAGGCAGTTCTTGAAGGTCCGGCCGCGCATCACCTCGAAGGGGACGATCTCGATGTCGCCGGTCTTCAGAGCGATCTCGAAGGCGGCGGCGCCCATGCGCTCCTTCATGGCCTCGGTGAGCGGGGCGACCCAGGGGGCGATCTTCTCTTCCAGGGTGCCGGGGAAGTAGCCCAGCGACCGGCCCGAGGGCACGTTCGGGCGGGTGATGACCACCTTGGCGATGCGGCGCTGGCGGAGCTGGTCCGCCGCGCGGGTGCCGGCGATGAAGGTCTTGCCGGTGCCGGCGGGCCCCAGGACGATGACCTGCGGCGAGCGGGCGAGGGCGTCGAGGTACTCGGCTTGGCGTTCGGTGAGCGGCTGGATGGGAGCGAGATTGCGTTCTTCGTCGAAGCGTGTGCGATGAATGCGGGACGTGCGGTCTTCAACCAGTTCAAGTCGTGCGCGGCGTCTCTTCATGGATGTACACTCCAACGGGACTTGCCAACCTGGATCTGTCTCTGAACTGCCGTTTACCTGCTTGCTCCCGGTTCTACTCGCTTGCGGAACTTAATACCGGCCCACGGCCGAAGGTTCCGCCCCGCGCTCGTCCGCCTGTGGAGAGCGTCACGACGTTCCGTGCGCGGCCGAATACGCGATGCAACTGGCGCACCAGTGCGATTCGCGCCCGACGATTGCGCGCCGGGTGTGACTAAGGGGTGACGGTCGGTGGCGAGGCTTCGAAAAAGCCGCGCGGCTGGCGCGGATGCATCAGGTTCGGGACGGTGGTGTCGCGGTAACGCGGCATCCGGCACGGTCGCGATCCTCCCCGCCCGCGCGGGCGAAGCCGGCCGACCCTGCCGCCCTGACACGTCCGGGCTTGGTCGGCGGGACTAGCTCGATCCGGCCTGGACGAAGCTGTCGAGGACCATCTTCCGGCCGGCCTTGTCGAAGTCAACGGTCAGCTTGTTGCCGTCGACCGCCGCGACCGTTCCGGGGCCGAACTTGGTGTGGAAGACCCGCTGGCCGCCCTGGAAGGCCGAGGGCGCACCCGTCGACTTGGCGATCAGCTCGCCCTCGATCTGGCGGGGACCGCCGGACTGGCCCCCGGACCGGCCCCCAGGGCCCGCCGAGCGGAAGCCGCCTCCGGACCCCGATCCGAACCCGGACCGGCCGCCCGGCGCGGTGTTGGCCTGCGCGCGCTGCCAGCCCGGCGTGCCGTAGCTCGATCCGAACGGCGTCGGGTTGCGGTCGAACCGCGAGGCGCCGGCGGAGAAGTGCGCCGGGGCTTCGACCACGTCGACCGCCGTCTCGGGCAACTCGTCGATGAACCGGGACGGGATGGTCGAGGACCAGAGGCCGTGGATGCGCCGGTTGACCGCGAAGGACAGCTTCGCGCGCTTGCGCGCCCGGGTCAGCCCGACATGGGCGAGGCGCCGCTCCTCCTCCAGGCCCGCCCGGCCGCTCTCGTCGAGCGCGCGCTGGTTCGGGAACAGGCCGTCCTCCCAGCCGGGGAGGAACACGGTGTCGAACTCGAGCCCCTTGGCGGCGTGGAGCGTCATCAGCGAGACCCGCTCGGCGCCCTCCGCCTCCGAGGCCTCCATCACCAGGGAGACGTGCTCCAGGAAGGCCGCGAGGTCGGGGAACTCCTCCATGGAGCGGACGAATTCCTTCAGGTTCTCCAGCCGGCCGGCGGCGTCGGCGGAGCGGTCCTTCTGCCACATCTCAGTGTAGCCGGACTCCTCAAGGATGGTCTGCGCGACCTCGCTGTGCGGCTGCGTCTCCGCGAGCCGCGCCCATCGCGAGAAACTCTCGGTCAGCGCCCGCAGGGTCGAGCGGACCCGGGGCTTCAGCTCGTCGGTCTCGCACAGGCGCGCGGCGGCGATGCGCAGAGGCAGCCGGTTGGCGCGGCCGTAGGTGTGGAGCTGCTGCAGGGTGGCGTCGCCCAGGCCGCGCTTGGGCGTGTTCACGATCCGCTCGAAGGCGAGGTCGTCGCTGACGTTCACGGTGGCGCGCAGGTAGGCCAGCGCGTCGCGGATCTCGGCGCGCTCGTAGAAACGCGGGCCGCCGATGACCCGGTAGGGCAGCCCGAGCTGGACGAACCGGTCCTCGATCTCGCGCATCTGCGCCGAGATCCGCACCAGCACGGCGATCTCCGACAGGGGATGCTGCTTCGACTGGAGGGACTCGATCGACTCGGCGAGCATCCGCGCCTCCTCCTCGGAATCCCACGCGCCCGTCACGGTGACGCGCTCGCCCGGCTCGTCGTCGGTGCGCAGAGTCTTGCCGAGGCGGCTCTCGTTCCTGGCGATCAGCCCGGAGGCGGCGGCCAGGATGTGGCCCGTGGAGCGGTAGTTGCGCTCCAGGCGCACCACCACCGCGCCCGGGAAGTCGTGCTCGAAGCGCAGGATGTTGTCGACCTCGGCCCCGCGCCAGCCGTAGATCGACTGGTCGTCGTCGCCGACGCAGGCGATGTTCTTCCGGGACTGCGCCAGGAGGCGCAGCCACAGGTACTGGGCGACGTTGGTGTCCTGGTACTCGTCGACCAGGATGTAGCGGAACCGGTCCTGGTAATTGGCCAGGACGTCGGGGTTCTCCCGCCAGAGCTTGAGGCAGAGCAGCAGGAGATCGCCGAAATCGACGGCGTTCAGCGTCGCCAGCCGGGCCTGGTAGGCGGTGTAGAGGGCGCCGCCCTTGCCGAACGCGAAGGCCGAGGCCTCGCCCGGGGGCACCTGCTCGGGGCCGAGGCCGCGGTTCTTCCAGCCGTCGATGGCGTGGGACAGGGCCCGGGCCGGCCAGCGCTTCTCGTCGACGTTCTGGTCGGCGATGACCTGCTTCATCAGCCGGAGCTGGTCGTCGGTGCCGAGGATGGTGAAGTCGGATTTCAGCCCGACCAGCTCGGCGTGGCGGCGCAGGATCTTGGTGCCGATGGCGTGGAAGGTGCCGAGCCACGGCATGCCCTCTCCGGCCGGCCCGATCAGCGCGCCGATCCGGTGCTTCATCTCCCGGGCGGCCTTGTTGGTGAAGGTCACCGCCAGGATGTCGAAGGGGCGCGCCCGGTTGGTGGCGATCAGGTGGGCGATGCGGGTGGTCAGCACCCGGGTCTTGCCGGTGCCGGCGCCGGCCAGCACCAGGACCGGGCCCTCCGTGGTCTCGACGGCGCGGCGCTGCTCGGGGTTGAGCCCCTCGAGGTAGCCGGCCGCGTCGCGCCGGAGGGCGCCCATGGCGCGGGCGGCGATGGACGTGGCGGGCGCGCCGTCCCCGGTGGGTTGCGGATGCGGGCGGTTCTGCATCCCGCTTCCCTGGACCAAATCGCGAACGGCGTCGAGGCCGTTCGCGCCGCGGCGGGGGCGCGGAGCCATGAAGCGCGGCTGTCCGCGCCGGGGTGATCCGCGTCCTTCGGGCTGGTCGCGTTCCGCGGCCGATCGCGCGATCCATAGGCCGCGGGCCCGGGATGCCCGAGGAACCTCGCGCGTGCCCCGACCGCCGCTCGGGACCGTGGCATCGCCGCTGGCGCCCCCGGCGGCTTATCGTGCTATGGCCGTGGCGACTGACTCGCGGGGGCACGCGGGGCACGGCGGCCCGGTGAGGTCGCGGCCTCGCGCAGAGATGGTGCGGAACGGGACCATTGCGTGATCTTCTGACCGCGCTGGCGTGCGCCGTCATCCTGGTTCTCGTGGCGGCGCTCGCGGTCCCGCCCTTCGTCGACTGGCAGGCCCATCGCGGGCTCGTCGAGCGGGCGCTCGCCCGGTCCCTGGGCGTTCCGGTCCGGACCGACGGCCGGATCGAGGTCCGCCTGCTGCCGTCGCCGCGGCTGCGCGTCGACCGCCTCCACCTCGGCGCCGATCCGGACCGCCCCAGCCTCGATGCCCGGTTCGTCAAGGCCGAGATCGCCCTGGCGCCGCTCCTCAAGGGCGAGTTCCGCTTCACCGAGACCCGGATCGGCCGGGCCGAGATCAAGCTCCCGGTCGCCGGCCCGGACACGCTGAAGCTGCCGCCCGATTTCGGCGGGGCCCTGCGCGACCGCGACCTCGCCATCGAGAACCTGCACATCCAGCAGTTCCTCGTCACCACGCAGGTCCCCGCCACCGGGCGGACCGACCAGCTCTACGTCCAGGACCTGCGCCTGCAGGCGCCGGCCCTGGTCGGGCCCTGGCGGATCGAGGGGACGAGCGGCGGCGTCCCGTTCCGGGCGGTCAGCGGCACGCCGGGACCGGACGGGCGCCTCGCCGCCAAGATCTCCGGCGGCGGCGACGCGACGCCGCGCTTCGAGGCGGACGCGCGGTTCGGCCTCGTCCCCGCCGAATCCGGCGGCGCCCAGGTCGAGGCCGAGGGCTCCGCCCGCCTCGTCGTCGGGCCGCCGACCCAGGCGGCCGGCGCCTACCTGCCGTTCTCGCTGGCCGGCACCTTCAAGGCCCGGGGCACGCAGGTGCGCTTCGAGGCCGTCGACCTCGCCATCGACCCCGGCGGCCGGGCCCTGCGGCTCGGCGGCACCGGACGGCTCGACCTGCGCCAGTGGCGCGCCGGCCTGACCCTGGACGCCCGCCGCCTCGACCTCGACGCCTTCCTGGCCTCGGCGGAGGGGCAGAACCTGATCGCCCGCGGCCTGCCGCGCTCGACGGGCAGCCTGCCGGCGATGCTCGACCTCGACCTCACGGTGGGCAGCGCCGTGCTGGGCGGCGAGGAATGGTCGAACCTCGCCCTCACCGGCACCCTGGAGCGGGCCGGCGGCCTGCTGCTGCGCCGCTTCGCGGTGACCGGCCCGGCCGAGTCCACCGTCACGGCGAGCGGGCAGGTCGAGACGGCGCCGCTGCGCTTCTCCGGCCCGGTGGCGCTCGCCGCCCCCGACTCGGAGGCGCTCGGCCGCTACCTGCGCCGCCTCGGCGCCGAGGGGCCGCTCGTCGCGCTCCTCGACGGGCGGAAGATCGAGGCCGCCGCCGACCTGTCGGCCGCCGGGACCGGCCTATCCCTGCGCAACATGCGCCTCGGCCTCGGGCCGGCGCGGATCACCGGGAACGCCCGCTACACCGCCGCCGAGGGCGCCGAGCGCGGGCGGTTCGAGGCCCAGATCCGCGCCACCGGCCTCGACATCGCCGGCCTGCCGCCCCTCGGGACGACCCTCGGCACCCTGCGCGACACCGACCTCGCCCTGACGCTCGAGGCGAAGGACGTCCGGTTCGGCACCGCGGGCTCCGGTACCGGCACGATCGCGGCGCGGATCCAGTCGGACGGCGCCGGCCTGGCGGTCGACAGCCTCGACGTCACCGACCTCGCCGGCGCCAGCGCCCGGCTGTCCGGGCAGATCGGCGCGGACGGGACCGGCCGCGTCTCCGGGCGCCTCAAGGCGCCGGCGGCGGCGCCGCTGCTTGGCCTGCTCGAGCGGGTCTGGGTGGGCGAGATCCGCCTGCTGCCCGCCTTCCTGCGGGACGCGCCCCTCGACCTCGCCGTCACCCTCGACCGGGAGGGCGGCGCGGCCGCGGCCCTGCGGACCCAGGCCCGGGGCAGCGCCGGCGGCGGCACCCTCGACCTGACGCTCGCGAGCCGTGGCACGCGGATCGAGGGCGGCACCGCCACCCTCACGGCGCCGCGGGCCGGACCGTGGTTCGGCCGCGCCGACCTCGCCGGCCTGCAGCAACCTGCCGAGCTTCGGCTGACCGCCGAGCGGCCGGACGGCCAGTCCCTTGCCCTGACGGCGAGCGGCACGGTCGCGGGCCTGCGCCTCGCCACGGGCCGCCCGATCCTGGTCGGTCCCGACTTCGTCCCCACCGGCGGCACGCTCCGCGGCGAGACGGCCGATCTGGCGCCGTTCCTGACGCTGGCCGGCGCCGCGACCCTGGCACCGGGCGCGTGGCCGGCCGACCTCACCGTCACGCTGTCGCGGCAGCAGGGCGAGGCCGCCGCCGCGCTCGCCGGCACGGTCGCGGGCGCGGGGGTGAACGGGACGCTGCTGCGGTCGGCAGGCGGTGCCCTGCACGGCCGCCTCGCCCTCGACCGGCTGTCGATCCCGCAGCTCGCGGCCGCCCTGGTGATCCCGCCGGGGGCGAACGGCGCGTTCGGCCCGCCGACCGCCCACCCGGCCCTGTCGCTCGACGCCCGCGTGGCCAGCCTGGATCTCGGCCGCGGCCTCGTCGCCACCGACGCGACCGCTGCCCTCGGCCTCGCCGACGCGGGCCTGACCCTGCGCGACCTGACCGGCAAGCTCGCCGGCGGCCGCCTCGCGGGCTCGGTGACGATCGCCCGGCTCGGGGCCGGCGCCTCGGTCTCGGGCTCGGGCAGCCTCGACGGCGCGGCGCTCCCCACCCTGGCCGGCGGCCCGTTCGGCGGCCGCCTGAGTGCCGACCTGCGCTTCGCCGCCACGGCCGAGACCCTGCCGGGCCTCGCCGACAGCCTCTCGGGCAGCGGCGCGCTCACCCTGACGGACCTGAGCCTGCCCGCGGCCGATCCCGCGGCGCTCGGCCGCGCTCTCGCCCGCGCGGCCGAGATGGACGACCCGCTCCGCGAGGGCCGGCTCCAGGCGCTCGTCACCGAGGAACTCGCCCGGGGCGGCGCGCAGGCGCGCGGATCCGCCCGGGCCGCCGCCACGATCGTGGGGGGCGTGCTGCGGGCCGGGCCGTTCGACCTCGATCTCGGGCCGGCCCGCTGGGTCGGCACCGTCGGCTACGACCTGCGCGCCGGGCGCCTCGACGCCCGCGGCACGCTCGCGGGCGGCCCGGTGCCCCGCGGCTGGAATGCCGGGCCGCCCGCGGTCCAGTTCGGCCTGACCGGGCCGCTCGGCGCGCCCGAGCGGGTGCTCGACGTCGGCACCCTGTCGAACGGCCTCGCGGCCTTCGTGCTGCAGCGCGAGCTGGAGACGATCGAGCTGACCGAGGCCGACCAGGTGGAGCGGCAGCGCCGCCGCGCCCGGATCGAGATGGATCGGGCCCGCGCGGCGGCCCTCAAGGCCGCGGCCGAGAAGGCCGCTGCGGACAGGACTGCCGCCGACAAGGCCGCCGAGGAGGCGGCGAGGCGGCCGCGCAACCCGGAGGAGGGTGCTGCCCAGCCACCGGCGCCGGCCGAGGCCCGGCCGTGAGGCCGGCCGCGTCCTGAGGGCGGGGGTGGGGCTGGCCAGCGTGACGGCCTCAGGCGCAGCACCCCTTGGAGCGCCGCGCCCGCACGGGCGGCGGCTCTACGCCTTCCCCACCGCCATGAGCGCGAAGGCGTAGATCAGCGCCACCTCCTCCAGCCGGTCGAACCGGCCGGCGGCGCCGCCGTGGCCGGCCTCCATGTTGATCCGCAGGAGCACCGGCCCGCCGCCCGTCATGGTGGCGCGCAGCCGCGCGACCCACTTGGCCGGCTCCCAGTAGGTCACCCGCGGGTCGGTCAGCCCGCCGAGCGCCAGGATCGCCGGGTAGTCCTTGGCGGCGACGTTGTCGTAGGGCGAGTAGGACAGGATCGTCCGGAAGGCGGCCTCGCTCTCGCCCGGGTTGCCCCATTCGGGCCATTCCGGCGGCGTCAGCGGCAGCTCCGCGTCGAGCATGGTGTTGAGCACGTCGACGAAGGGCACGTCGGCGACGATGCCGGCGAACAGCTCGGGCGCGAGGTTGGCCACAGCCCCCATCAGCATCCCGCCCGCCGACCCGCCATGGGCGACGATGCGTTTCTCGGCGGTGTAGCGCGCCGCGATCAGGGCGCGGGCGCAGGCGATGAAGTCCGTGAAGGTGTTGGGCTTCTTCTCGCGCTTGCCGTCGAGGTACCAGCGCCAGCCCTTCTCGGTGCCGCCGCGGATATGCGCGATGGCGTAGACGAAGCCGCGGTCGACGAGGCTCAGCAGGTTCCTGCGGAACGCCGCCGGCATCAGCGTGCCGTAGGAGCCGTAGCCGTAGAGCAGCAGCGGCGCGCTGCCGTCGAGGGCGAGGTCCCGCCGGTGCAGCAGCGAGATCGGCACCTGCTCGCCGTCGGGCGCGGTGGCGAAGAGCCGCCGGGTCACGTAGGCGGCCGGGTCGTGCCCGCTCGGCACCGCCTGCCGCTTGCGCAGGAGCCGGGTGCGGGCCGCGCAGTCGTAGTCCCAGGTCTCCGACGGGGTCGTCATCGACGAGTAGACGAAGCGGATCGTGGCCGTGTCGAAGGCGAGCCCGGCCCGCAGGCCGAGGGAGTAGGCCTCCTCGGCGAAGGCGACGCTGTGCTCGGTGCCGTCAGCGAGGTCTCTCACGACGATCCGCGGCTTGGCGTTCTCGATCTCCAGCCGGACCAGGTGGCCGGCCAGCAGGTGCAGGTGGCGGATCATCACCCCGGGCCGGTGCGGCACGAGGTCGGTCCAGTTGGCGCGGCCCGGATCGTCGAGCGGCGCGGTGACGATCTTGAAGTCCTCGGCGCCGTCCGCGTTGGTGCGGATGAACAGGCGGTCGCCGCGGTGCTCGACGCCGTAGATCAGCAGCGGCGTGCGCGGCTCGACGAGGCGCAGGGGGGCGTCTTCCGCGTGCCGGTCGAGCAGCCGGACCTCGGAGGTCTCGTGGTCGCTCACCGTCACGTCGAGGAAGGCGCCGGACTGCGTCTTGCCGATGTGGACGAAGTAGCCGGCATCGGCCTCCGTGTAGACGGTCTCGTCCTCGCTCTGCCCCGTGCCGATGCGGTGGCGCATCACCTTGGCGGGGCGGTGGTTGGCGTCCACCGCCACGTACCAGAAGCTCGCGCCGTCCGCGGCCCAGACCGCCTCGCCGGAGGTCGCCTCGACCCGGTCGTCGAGATCGAGGCCGGTGGCGACGTCGCGCACCCGGATCGTGTAGAGTTCCGAGCCCTTGGTGTCGGCGCTCCAGGCGAGCCGGGCGTGGTCGTCGGAATGCACCGCGGCGGCGATCTCGAAGAACGGCAGGCCCTCACCCTCGCGGTCGCCGTCGATGAGGATCGTCTCGTCCGGGTCCAAGCCCGACTCGGGCACGTCGGGTGATGTGGCCGGCCGCCGGCAGATCAGCGGGTGCTGCCCGCCCTCGCGGTGGCGGGTGTAGTAGGCGAAGGGCCCGTCCGGCTCGGGGACGCCGCTCTCGTCCTCCTGGATCCGCCCGCGCATCTCGGCGACGAGCTGCCGCCGGAGCTCCGCGCTCCCGGCGAGCGCCGCCTCGGCGAAGGCGTTCTCGGCGTTCAGGTAGGCGGCGATGTCCTCCGGCAGCGCGGCCGGGTCCTTCAGGACCGTCTGCCAGTTCTCGGCCTTCAGCCACGCGTAGTCGTCGGTGATCTCCTGCCCGTGGACGCTGAAGCGTCGCGGCCGGGCCTCGGCCACCGGCGCGCCGGTCCTGTGAGCGAGCAAGCCGTGGCCGATCTCCGTCATCGTCTCTCCCGTCGGGTCCCGTCGCGCGCGGGTGTCGCGTCCGGGTGAGGGGATGTGTCCCGCCGGGCGCGCGGATGCAAGGCGTCCGGGGGCGCGGCCGGGGCGGGCGGCGCGTATCGCCGGCCGGGACGGCGCGGCCACGGGACCGGGGCCGATCCGTTGCTTTCCGGCATCGGTGGCGCGGGAAACGGTCCGGCCGACGACGCGATCCGCCGGCGCGGTTCCGCGCCGGAGCGGCGTCTGGAGCCGCGCCGGGGCGGCCCGATCGTGCGGTCTCGGCGAAGGTCCCGAACCCGCCAGGGACTTGGCGCAGCGGCCGATTTCGGCCTCAACGCGGCACCGGAACGCCGCGGGTGCGCCACAGATCCTGACAAGTCGAGCCGAGCACAGGCCCGAGAAAATCGCTCTGGGATTATCCGGCTCCGCGATCCGTCCGACATGAAGGGGGACTTGCGGATGGTGGAATGGCCGATTCGATGCATGTTGTGTGTGCGGAGTACCGGAAACATCGTGCGAAGCGGGGGACAACGGGCGTACTGGCGGGTGTTGCGGGGTTGCTGAGTCTGCCGGCGGAGGCGGCGGAACTTCCCGATCGGCGAAAATCGCAGCTCATCGAGCACGTGCGGATCTGCTCGGCCTACGGCCAGGCCTTCTTCTTCATCCCCGGCACCGATACCTGCCTGCGCCTCTCCGGCCGCGCGCGCTACGAGTACGCCTACCAACCTTCCTACAGCCGTTCGGGGAGTGCGACCGCCACCCCGGGGGATTACAGCGGCTACCAGGGCCGCCTCCGGATCAACCTCGACGCCCGGTCCCAGACGTCCTACGGCACCCTGCGCGCCTTCCTCCGCCTCGACGCCGGGAGCCGGACCGGTTTCGCCACCATGCATGCCGGCGCGCTGAACCGGATCGGCGGCGCCTTCCCGGCCCTGGGCGTCGACCAGTTCGGGCGGGCCCAGCAGCAGTTCAACGTCGACAAGGCCTTCATCCAGTTCGCCGGCATCACCGCCGGCCGCGCCTCCTCGTTCTTCGATTTCTACGCTCACGACTTCGAGTTCATCGTCGCCTCCATCGGCTCGGACAATCCCTCGACCAACCTCGCCGCCTACACGGCGACGCTGGGCAAGGGCCTGTCCGCCTCGCTGTCGATGGAGGACCCGGTATTCCGCCGCACGCCGGTCTACGCGTCCCAGAACGCCGCGGCCTCGGCGTTCCCGAATCCCGGCGCGATCCTCTCGCCCGGGAACCCCGTCGCCCCGGTCTTCGTCGGCTACGACGCCGCCGGCCGCCCGACCGGGGTGGGCTTCGTGGACACGGTCCAGCGCAGCCGCATGCCCGACATCGTCGGCGTCCTGCGCTCCGACCAGTCCTGGGGCTCCGCGCAGCTCTCGGGGGCCGTGCACGAGGTCAACCACGGCCTGCTCAGCAGCGTCTCGTTCGCCGGCACCAACCTGGGGGCGCCCGTCTCGGTGGGCAACAACCGCACCCCGGGCGGCGCGGCCTCCGCCCTCGGCTGGGCCGTGCAGGGGGGCGTGAAGATCAACCTGCCAGCGATAGCGACCGGCGACACGCTCTACCTGCAGGGCGCCTACGGGGAGGGCACCGCCCTGTATACCGGCCTGCCGGCCTATAACGGCCCCTGGGCGCAATCGGCCACCGCGGTGCAGGGGGCGGCCTTCTCCCAGTTCTTCAGCGACGGCGTGATCAACCCCTTCACGCAGCGCCTGGAGCTGTCGACGAGCTACTCGTTCACGGCGGCGATGCTGCACTACTGGACGCCCGCGGTCCGCTCCGCCTTCTTCGGCTCCTACGGCGCCCTGAGCTTCGCCCGCGGCGCCCGCGCGGCGCAGGGCGCCTATTTCGGCGTGACCGGGACCGGGCCGGGCACCCCCGGCACGCGGTTCTTCGACCTGAGCCAGGTCCTGCGGGACAGCTACCGCTTCGTGGTCGGCGGCAACCTGATCTGGTCGCCGGTGAAGGAGTTCGATATCGGCGTCGAGGCGATCTACACGCGCTACGGGCCGCAGAGCGGCCGCATCCTCGACCTGGGCCGGTATCCCAACCAGAACGCGGCCTACGTCAACAACCTCGCCAACCCGGTCTCGACCGCCCGCCACGTCGACGTCATCCAGGTGCGCGCGCGCGTGCAGCGGGACTTCTGAGGGCGGCTGCGGATCCGGGGTGATCCAAGAGGGCTGGCGGCGATGCCGGCTCGGCCGGGAGCCGGTTCCGGCCTGGGGCGTTGAACCGCGGGCCGTGGCTTCGACCACGGTCGCCGGTTCAATCCCGAGGTGCCGACATGGACGCGACCCCCGATCCGCAGCCGGATCCGCAGGACGATCACCCCGCCGCGGACCTGGAGCGGGTGAACGACATCCTCGCCGCCTGGGCGGCGCGCTCCGCCACCGAGAGCGCCGCGCTGATCGACCGGTTCGAGGCGATGGGCTACGAAGTCCGCGGCAAGTCGGAGGGTGAGATCGCCGACATCCTGCACCGGCCGCCGACGCGCGCGGCCGTCGCTAGATAGCTGTGGGTTGTAGGTAAAAAAGCCTTGACCTTCTGATTTTTCCTGAGAAACTGGAGGCTTCGCACGTCCGTCGTCGCACACACGGAACAAAACATGAACATGCGAGTGAAGGGCGGCCGTTCCGCCTCCGCGGGGACGCGTCGCCGCGGCGCCGCTCCGGGGGATCTCCCGTCGGAGGCGGGGCGCCTGCTGGCGCGGCTCGGGGAGCCCGGCGCCTACGCGCGGCCCGACCCCCTGGTCGAGGACGCGCTGGTCGCCCGGCGCGGCGGCGACGGGATCTCGGTGGGGAGCGGCCGCTTCGCGGCCGCCTCCGGGCGCGCCCTGGCGGCGGCCGATCTGGCGACGTGGAACGCGGCCGGCACGCGCCTGACGATCAGCGAGGCCGGGCGGGCGCGCCTGCGCCGGGAGGCCCGGCCGGGCGACTTGGCCTTCGCGGACCAGCACCGCGACCTCGCCGTCGTGGAGGGCGGCGCCGGGCCGACCCTGCGCAACGCTGCCGAGAACCCCCTGGCCTGGATGGTGCGGCGGCGCGACCGGGACGGCGCGCCGCTCATCGACGCGGCCGCCTTCGAGGCCGGGGAGCGGCTGCGGCGGGACATGACCACCGCCGCCCTGCTGCCGCGGATGGGCGCGGATCTCGGGGCGCCCCGGATCGACGGCGGCGGCCCGCGCGACCCGGCCTCCGCGGCCGACCACGTGATCGCGGCCCGGCAGCGGGTGCGCGGCGCCCTCGACGCGGTCGGGAGCGACCTCTCGGGCCTGCTGATCGACCTCTGCGGATTCCTGAAGGGCCTGGAGCGGATCGAGGCCGAGCGCCGCTGGCCGGCCCGCTCCGCCAAGGTCGTGGCCCGCATCGCCCTGGGGCGGCTGGCCGAGCATTACGGGCTGGAGCGGGAGGCGACCGGTCCGGACCGAGCCCGCCTGCGCCTCTGGCGCGGGTGAGGCCGCTCAGGCCTCGGCGGCGAGCCGGACCGCGTCGCGGTGGATGCGCTCCGCCATCGCCCGGACGCCGTTGGAGCGCTTCGACGTGACGTGGGCGCCGAAGCGGAGCTGCCGGAACAGGTCGAGGCCGTCGGTCTCGGCGGCCTCCTGGGGCGTCTTGCCGGTGTAGAGCGCGATCATCAGCGCCACGAAGCCGCGGACGATGAACGAGTCGCTGAAGCCGTGCAGGACGAGGCGCGGCGTGCCGTCCGCCGGCTCCGCCCGCGTGTCGATCCAGACCTGGCTCTCGCAGCCGTGGACGCGGTTCGCCTCGGTCCGCTCCGATTCGGGCATCGGCGGCAGGGCGCGGCCGAGCTCGATCAGGTATTCGAGCCGCATGTCGTCGTCTTCGACGATCTCGAAATTCTCGATGATGGTGTCGATGGGAGGGAGCATGCTCGGCCGGGTCCGGAAAGGTCTGGGCCGCTATAGGCCGGCCGCGCCGTTGTGGCGACGGGGTCCGGCGCCGCGGGCGCTCATTGCGGGCCTGGGCGCGCCGCCGGCAGGGTCAGCCACAGGGGGGCGCCCGGGCTGGCATCGCCCGCGACGCTGATCTCCGCCTGGGCCGCGTAGGCGGCGATGAGGCGGGGGCCGAGCTTCGGGACGTTCGGTCGGCCCGACTCGGCCGTGTCGCTCACCTTCGAGACGATCGAGAGGCGCAGCGGCGCGGCGGCCTCGATGTCGATGGCGATGGCGCAGGCGACGTGCTCGGCGGTGGCGTCCAGGCACTCGGCCACGATCTCCGCGACGATCATGCCCAGGGCGTTGGCGGTGCGCGGCTCCACGAGACCGTTCCCCGAGCCGCCGACCTGGACGCCGATCCGCCCGGCCCGCCGGAGCTGCCCGAGCCCGGAGGCGAGGCGGTGCAGGTAGTCCTTGAGGTCGATCGACGCGATGTGCGGCGCCTCGTGCAGGTGCTGCTGCACCAGCGCGATCGCCCGGACCCGCTGGCCCAGCGCCTCGAAGCTGCCGCGGCAGGGGTCGGGGGCCGCCCGCCCGTAGAGGCCGATCAGGCTAACCATCACCTGGAGGTTGTTGCGGACCCGGTGGTAGACCTCGGCCAGCAGCGCCTCCTTCTCGGCCAGCGCGTGCTCGATGTGCTCCTCCGCGTGCTTGCGGTCGGTGATGTCGAAGCAGGAGCCGAGATAGCCCTGGAACCGGCCGTCCTCCACGAGGGGGCGGGCGGTGTCGAGCAGCCAGCGGTACTCGCCGTCGTGTCGCCGGAGGCGGAACTCGACGGTGAAGGGCGCCCGCGCCTCGAACGCCTCGGCGACGATCCGGGCGTGCCGCTCGAAATCCTCGGGATGCAGCCCGCTGCGCCAGCCCAGGCCGAGCTCCGCCTCCAGGGGGCGCCCGGTGAATTCCAGCCAGCACTCGTTGTGGTGGATCGCCTGACCGGCCTCGTCCGAGCGCCACATCATCAGCGGCACCACGTCGGCGAATCGCCTGAAGCTGTCGCTGAGGGCGGCGGCTTCCGCGGTGCCCTGCGCCGGGCCCCGACCAGGATCCCCCGCGGGGCCGTTGCCCAGCGGGTCTTCCGCGCCGGACCCTGGTGGCTCACCGACCATTCTGTACCCGATTCACTCTGACGAACTGCGTGAAAGGCGACGCCTGCGTGCGGATGGCGCCGGTCAACGTGTCGACCGGACGGCCGTTCCGGTCCTGAACCGCGTTCAGATCTGCCATTCACCGGGACATTAGCGGCAATACCTTTCGAGCCCGTTCAGCATCCCGCCGACATGCGGGGCCGCACCGGGCGCGCGGACGCGGCGGAGAGCCGGTCGGACGACCCCGGCCGAGGTCCGGCCCGCGCGCACCCCGTGACCCACGCGCACAACCTGTAGCTGGCTTCTGGATAACCACAGATAGTTCGTGACGCCCCGATCCGGTTGTGTCTCTTGGCAGATGATACAACCTTGAGGGTGCCGTGCTGCCTGTCCCGACCGCGACGAACGCCGCCCGCTGGCCGGTGCTCGCCGGCCTCGTCCTCCTCGGCCTGTCGGGCGGCGCCGTCGCCCGGCCGTTCTCGGAGCCCGACGACCGGAACCTCGACCGCCACGGCCACTACCGCAGCCGGGACGGGTCCGACGTCCACCGGCCGGCCAAGAGCCTCGACGGCAGGAAGCCCGCGGGCGCCACGGCCAAGTGCCGGGACGGCACGTGGAGCTTCAGCCACACCCGTCGAGGCACCTGCTCGGGTCACGGCGGCGTGGCGCACTGGGCGGGCTGAGACCGAACGATGCCTTAAGTCCTAGATCAGTCGAGAAATAGGAATTAACGCTTGACACCGGCGCGCTGCCGGGGTATCAACCAGGCACGGTCGAGACGTGTGCGGAGAGCCCCCGATGTGGCCACCCCCTCCCAGCAGGGCGGACAGCCGCGCCGAGGCCCTGACGCTCCTGCGCGAGACCGACCTGACGTGCGACGCGATCGCGGCCCTTCTCGGCGTCCACCCGAAGACCGTGCACACCTGGAACGCCCGGGCCGGCTGGCCGAGGCCGCGGCAGCACCGGCCGCGGCTCCTGACGGGGCGCTGGCCGGCGGCGCGCCGGGCCGCCCTGATCCGCCTGCTGTGCACGCCTGGCGCCGATCCCGGCGACGTCACCGAGATCCTCGGTCTCGGCCGGCTCGACCCGGCGATGATGGCCACGGCCTTCGGGGCTGACCTGCCGCCGGCGGTCACCGGGCGCGGCGACCCCGCGGCCGACCCGGCGACCCTGCGGGCGCGTCTGCGCGCCCACATCGCCCGGCAGATCGCCGCCTTCGACGCGGCTCTGAGCGGGGCCGGGGCGGGCGCGGGCGACTCCGCCCGAATCCTGCGCGACCTCGGCGGCCTCAAGCGGCTCCTCGACACGGTGGATGCGGAGGGCGCGCGCGGCGCCGCGGGGGAGGGGGGCGATGGCACCGGACGCGACACCGAACCCGACACCGAGCCCGACCTGCCCGCCCTGCGCGCGGAGATCGCGCGACGCGTTGCTGGCTTTGTCGGCGGCCGGGCGGCTGCCTGACTTCCTCGAGACGCTGCCGCCGGACCTCCTCCGGGCGCTCGCGGGCGACTGGATGCACCAGGCCCGGCCGGACCAGCTGCCGCCGCCCGACGCGGCGCCCTGGACCACCTGGGCGGTGATCGGCGGCCGCGGCAGCGGCAAGACCCGCACCGGGGCCGAGTGGGTCGACGCCCTCGCGCGCGGCGACCCGGCCTTCGCGGGCGCGCCGGTCGGGCGGATCGCCCTGGTAGGCGAGACCCATCTCGACGTGCGCGACGTGATGGTCGAGGGACCCTCCGGCCTCCTCGGCCTGCCGGCGCGGGGACGGGCCCGGCCCGCCTGGTCGCCGAGCCGCCGCCGGGTGGAGTGGAGCAACGGCGCCGTCGCGCTCGCCTTCTCGGCGGAGGAGCCCGACGCGCTGCGCGGCCCGCAATTCGGCGCCGCGTGGTGCGACGAGGCCGCCAAGTGGCGCCGGCCCGAGGTGGCCTTCGACATGCTGCAGTTCGGCCTGCGCCTCGGCGCCCGGCCGCGCAACCTCGTGACGACGACGCCCCGGCCGGTGCCGCTGATCCGCCGCCTGCTCGCCGACCCGCGCACGGTGGTGAGCCGTGCCCGGACCCACGACAACGCCGCGCATCTCGCGCCCGACTTCCTCCAGCAGGTGGTCGGGCGCTACGCCGGCACGCGGCTCGGCCGGCAGGAACTCGACGGCGAGCTCATCGCCGACCGGGACGACGGCCTGTGGACGCGCGCGGCCCTGGAGGCCGGCCGCCTCGCCGCGGCGCCCGATCTCGGGCGGATCGTCGTGGCGGTGGATCCCCCCGCCGCCTCGGGCGCGCGCTCGGACGCCTGCGGGATCGTGGCGGCCGGGCGCGCGGGCGGGCACGCCTACGTGCTGGCCGACGCGAGCCTCGCCCGCGCCACCCCGCAGGCCTGGGCGGCCGCGGCGCTGGCGCTCTACCACCGGCTCCGGGCCGACGCCCTCGTGGTCGAGGTCAACCAGGGCGGCGAGATGGCCGCCGCCGTGCTGGGCCAGTGCGACCCCGCCGTGCCGGTGACCCGGGTCCACGCCACGCGGGGCAAGTACCTGCGCGCCGAGCCGGTCTCGCTGCTCTACGCCCGCGGGCTGGTCCACCACGTCGGCGCCTTCCCGGCGCTGGAGGACGAGCTGTGCGATTTCGGTCCGGACGGCCTGTCCGGCGGGACCTCGCCCGACCGTCTCGATGCCCTGGTCTGGGCGCTCACGCACCTGATGCTGGAGCCCCGGGCCGAGCCCCGGATCCGGCGGTTGTGACAGCGGTCGCCGGAAACAATTCGGCGCGCTTCGGGTGAAGCGCGCCGGAGTCGGTTCGTGGTCTCTGGAACGAACTGCATGCTGTATACACAATGTCGTGCGCCAAATCTGTAGCGATCAGGCCACGGCACGCGGTCCTGAGCTGGGAATC
The DNA here is from genome assembly GCF_900107945.1 of Methylobacterium sp. 190mf. Lineage (NCBI taxonomy): Bacteria > Pseudomonadati > Pseudomonadota > Alphaproteobacteria > Hyphomicrobiales > Methylobacteriaceae > Methylobacterium > Methylobacterium sp. 190mf. The sequence goes on from NZ_FNVI01000001.1 coordinate 329,958, forward strand.
CCCACCGTAATTCTCCGTATTGCGCGCCGACGGCGGGCGGATTGAGGGGCGCATCTGTCGGGTTGATCCCCGCCGTCCTTCCCGGGCGCCGCGGCCCGGCTCCGATTCCCGAACCGTCGTCGCTGCCCGACCCCGGCACATCGGCATGCCGGGTTCTTGGGCGTGCCGGGTTCCTGGGCGTGCCGGGCTCCTGGACGCCCGAGCGGTCGCTCAATCGCCGCCGCCACCGCCATCACCGCCGCCGCCGCCGTCGCCGCAGCTGCCGCCGTCGCTGCCGTGGCAGCCGCCATCGCCGAAGATCGCGCCGCCGTCGCCGCCGGAGCCCGAATCGTAGCTGAGGGAGCCGGAGCGGCGGGGCCCCCGGGAGCGCGTCGCGGAGGGCATGAGGCAGCGGAGGAAGGGGACGAGCGCGATGACGAAGATCGCGAGTTCGAGGGCCTGCTTCCTGTCCATCGGAACCTCCATCGGTTCGTCGGTCCGGACAGTCTAGCACAGGTCGGCGCCGGGCCGGTCAGGGCGGCGTGGTCAGGCTCCGCAGGGCGGCCCGGACGTCGGCGAGGGTGCCGACCAGGGCGTAGCAGGCGAAATCGTGCGCGCCGGCGGCGGCGTTCGCCAGCCGGAAGCGGCAGCTCAGGCGGTTCGCCCCGGCCTCGGGCGCGACCGCGAAGCCGGGCCGCGGCGCGTCGGGCTCCTGCTCCGGCGGACCCGGGGCCCAGACCGCGAGGGCGTGCGAGCCCTCCGGCGTCGCCAGGATCACCGGGTCCGGCCGCTCCCCCGCTCCGGGGCCGAGGGGCGCGAGCCCGCCGGTCGACGGGTCGAAGCGCCAGGCCGCGGAGAACTCCGCCGGCACCGCGGCGGCGAGGGGTTCGAGACGCAGCGCCGCCGCGGGCTCGGTCAGGTTGAAGCTCGCCTGCACCTCCACGGCGTTGCCGAGGCCCGGCAGGCCGAGGGCGACCCGCTTGCGCAGGAGCGGGGCCGGGGCCGGGATCGCGGGGCTCGCGGAGGCGGTCGGGCAGTCCGCGGGCGGCTCGTCGGCCGGGTCGGCGGGGCCGTCCCAGGCCATGCGGGTCTCGGTTTCGGCCCAGCTCCGTCCGGCGCGCAGGGCGCGGAGCCGGCGGGCCGCGGGCGCGCCGGACCCGTCCTGCGGGGTGCCGGCCTCGCTCGCCCGGCGGCAGGCGGCGCCGGAGCCGATCTCCGCCCGCGCCTGCAGGGCGTCGCCCGGCTCGGTGTCGGCGAGGAAGGTGACGCCGTCCCAGGTCAGCGTGTCCACCGCCCCGGCGACCCGCCGGGACAGGCGCAGGCTGATCTCGGACCGGCCGAAGGGGCGCGCCAGGATCAGGGTCCCGTCGGGCTCCGGCCACAGGGGCGCGGGCGCATCCACGGCCCGGGCCGGCGCGGCCGGGGGCGCGGCCAGGGGCCCGGCCAGGAGCCCGGCGACGAGCGCTGGGACCAGAGCCGCGACCCGCGCCGCGACGCGGGTCCCCGCCCGGACCCGTCCCCCGAACCGCGCCTGGGGCCGCGCCTGGGGCCGTGTGGGGATCCGGGGCTGCATCGTGTGACCATAGCTCAGGAACGGACCGGCATGTCGACCCTCCTCGAACGCCTGGCGCGGGTTGCGCGCCGCGCCGCCGGCGGCCCGGCCCTCGCCACCAAGGCCGCCGCGGCCCCGGCCTTCGCCCTCTACGCCGAGGGACGGGCCAGCTGGACGCCCCGCGATCCGGCGGCGCTCGCCCGGGCCGGCTATCAGGCCAACCCAGTGGTCCACCGGGCGGTGCGGCTCGTCGCCGAGAGCGCCGCCGGCCTGCCGCTGATCGCCACCGGCCCCGGTGCCGAGCGCGCGGGCGACCTGCTCGCCCTGCTGGCGCGGCCGAACCCCCGGGAGAGCGGGCCGCACCTCCTGGAGACGCTCTACGCCGACCTCCTCCTCACCGGCACGGCCTACCTGGAGGCGGTGAGCCTCGACGGGCGGGTCGCCGCGCTCCAGGCCCTGCGTCCCGGACGGATGCGGGTGCTGCCGGGCCCGGACGGCTGGCCGGCGGCCTATCTCTACACGGCGGGCGGGCGCAGCCGCCGGTTCGACCTGCCCGAGCCGGGGATCGCCGTGGCGCCGATCCTGGCGCTGACGCTGTTCCACCCGGAGGACGAGACCGGCGGGCTCGCCCCGATCGCGGCCGCCGCCGCCGCCCTCGACATCCACAACGCCGCCAGCGCCTGGAACAAGGCGCTGCTCGACAACGCCGCCCGGCCGTCCGGCGCCCTGGTCTTCGCCGGGGCGACGCTGTCCGAGCCGCAATTCGACCGGCTGAAGGCGGAGCTGGAGGCGAACTACCAGGGTTCCGCCAATGCCGGCCGGCCGCTGCTGCTGGAGGGCGGCCTCGACTGGAAGCCGCTCGCGCTCTCGCCGCGCGACATGGACTTCGTGGCGGCCAAGGACGCGGCCGCCCGGGAGATCGCCCTGGCCTTCGGCGTGCCGCCGCTGCTGCTCGGCCTCCCCGGCGACAACACCCACGCCAACTACGCCGAGGCCAATCGCGCCCTCTACCGCCAGACCCTGATCCCCCTCGCGGCCCGCACCGCCCGGGCGCTGGCCGGCTGGCTGGAACCCGCCTTCGGGGCGATCGACCTGGAGCCCGACCTCGACCGGATCGAGGCGCTGGCCGGCGAGCGGGAATCCCTGTGGCGCCGGGTCCAGGCCGCGGACTTCCTGTCGGTGGCGGAGAAGCGGGAGGCCGTGGGCTACCCGCCCGCGATGCCGGGGGCGCCGGGCACACCCTGAGGCGCGGGGCGCGCCCTCACTGTCCCATCCGAGGATCCCCCCATGGACGGCCACTTCTCCGGCTATGCCAGCCTGTTCGGCGTGCCCGATCTCGGCCGCGACGTGGTGGTGCCGGGCGCCTTCGCGGCGAGCCTCGCCCGCCGCGGGGCCGCGGGCGTGCGGCTCCTGTTCCAGCACGACCCCGCCGAGCCGATCGGCCGCTGGCTCGCCCTGCGCGAGGATGGCCGCGGCCTGTTCGCGGAGGGCGCGCTCAACCTCGCGGTGCAGCGCGCCCGCGAGGTCGACGCCCTGATGCGCGGCGGCGGCCTCGACGGGCTCTCGATCGGCTTCCGCACGCTGCGCGCCCGGAAGGGCGCCGGCGGCGAGCGCCGGCTCCAGCAGGTCGACCTCTGGGAGATCTCGCTCGTGACCTTCCCGCTGCAGCCGGGGGCCAGGGCGAGCCCCGCGTCGATCCCGGCTCCGGACCCGGAGGCCGACGCGATCCGCGGCCTCGCCGGCCTGATCGCGCCGCCGGGCGCCCTCGGACCCGCCGCGAGACCCGCCTCCAGACCCGCCTCCAGACCCGCCGCGAGACCTGCCGCGAGACCTGCCGCTTGGCCGCTGCCGGCCGCGCGGTCCTGACTTTCACCCCCGACGAGGCCCATCATGGACGCCCAGACCCCGATCGCCGATCCCGCCCCGCTGGGCGGCCTGCCGCCGCTGGAGAACAAGGCCGCCCATTCCGACGGCGGCCCGGTCCGCTCCGCCCTGGACGAGCTCGCCGCCGCCTTCGCGGCCTTCAAGGAGACGAACGACGCGCGGATCGACCGGATCGAGGGCCGCCTCGGCGTCGACGTGCTCACCGAGGAGAAGCTCGCCCGGATCGACGCGGCCCTCGACGCCGCCCGCACCCGGCTCGACCGCATCGCCCTGGAGCGGGCCCGGCCGCCCCTCGGGCAGCCGGACGTCCGGGAGACGGGGGCCGCGCACGAGCACAAGGCCGCCTTCGACCTCTACGTCCGGGCGGGCGAGAGCGCCGGGCTCAAGCGCCTGGAGGCCAAGGCGCTCTCGGCCGGCTCCGGGCCGGACGGCGGCTACCTCGTCCCCGACACGATTGAGCGGACCGTGCTCGCGCGCCTCGGCCAGGTCTCGCCGATCCGGTCGATCGCCAGCGTCCAGCCGATCTCGGGCGCCCAGTACAAGCGCGCCGTCTCGGTGGGCGCGCCGGTCACCGGCTGGGCCGCCGAGACCGCGCCGCGCCCCGAGACCGCCGCGCCGGCCCTGTCGGAGATCGCGTTCCCGGCCATGGAGCTCTACGCGATGCCGGCCGCCACCCAGACGCTCCTCGACGATTCCGTGGTCGATCTCGACGCGTGGCTCTCGGCCGAGGTGGAGACCGCCTTCGCCGAGCAGGAGGGCGTCGCCTTCGTGTCCGGCAACGGCGCGAGCCGCCCGCGGGGCTTCCTGAGCTACGACACGGTCGCCAACGCCGCCTGGGTGCCGGGCAAGATCGGCACGGTCGCCACCGGGACGGCGGGTGCGTTCCCGTCGGCGAGCCCGGGGGACGCGCTGTTCGACCTGATCTACGGGCTCCGGGCGGCCTACCGGCAGAATGCCGGCTTCGTCATGAACCGGCGCACCCAGAGCGCGATCCGCAAGTTCAAGGATTCGGAGGGCAACTATCTCTAGCAGCCGCCCCTCGCCGCCGGCCGGTCCGCGACGCTGGTCGGCTTCCCGGTCACCGAGGCCGAGGCGATGCCGGACCTCGCCAAGGACAGCCTGTCGGTGGCCTTCGGCGACTTCCGCCGGGGCTACCTCGTGGTCGACCGGACCGGGATGCGGGTGCTGCGCGACCCGTACTCGGCCAAGCCCTACGTGCTGTTCTACACCACCAAGCGCGTCGGCGGCGGGGTGCAGGATTTCGACGCGCTCAAGCTCCTGAAGTTTTCCTGACGCGCGGCGGCGACCCTAGCCGGGGCAGCCCGCGCGGTCGCCGCAGCCCGCGAGCCGCCCGGCCTGCTGCTTGGCCCGCTCGAGATTGGTGCGGGCGGTGACCAGCCGCTCGCTGGCCTCCCGGCGGATCCGCACCGAGGTGCCGGGCTTCGCCTCGCGGACGTCCACGGCCTCCCAGTAGGCCATCGCGGCCTGCAGCTCGGCCTGCGCCTCCTTGAGGGTCGGAACCGGCGGCTGCGGCATCTCCGGCATCTCGGTGAGGCGGCCCTCCAGCACGGCCCGCGCCACGGCGATCTCGAACCGCCGGTCGACGCCGAACTGCGCCATCCGCTCCAGGTTCGGCTCGATCATCTCGAGGAGCGCCAGGGTCGGGACGACCAGCGCGTGCGCGTCCCCGCCCCAGCCCGGATCGCATTTCTCGCCGTTGACCGCCCAGAAGATCCCGCGCGCGGTGGCGATGCGGCCGTTCCGCACCTCGCGGACGCGCAGGAAGAAGAAGCGCTCGCCGTAGATCGGGTCGAGCGAGCGAATACAGGCCAGACTGCCGGGTCTGGCCGCCTGATAATATGTCTCAACATCGATTTCCACTGACGTCTCACAATTTCAAGGGCTGCATGACGCGGATCCGCTCGGGCGGACGCGCGGAAATCATGGAAACGCTGAAACGGTACGCGGACGACTCGGGCGTGGGACGGCATGAAACGAAGCGCTGCGCATGGGCGGCTCGCCTAGGGCCGATCGGCCGTGCCGGTCGACCCGATGGGGTGAGAGGGGACCGGGACCCCGGCGCCGCCTCTCGATACCGAGCAGTCCGGGTCCGGTCCCGTCGGCAGACGTCCGTCGCTGCGGGGCCCGCGCACCGCCCGGCGCGGCGCCATCCTGCAGGGCGATCGGATCCGCGTCCGAGCCGGCCCGTGAGGGCTCGACGGCCGAATACCCCTTCGTTTCCGGTAGATCAATACGATCTGTCAGGGAAGTACAGTGTTTCTGATAGAAACATGGTCTGTTAGTACGCTTTCCAGCCGAAACGCTTGTGCTGTGTCTGTTTCCGTCGGACAAACAAGATCATTTTTATGTGGCCGCGTGGCCACCGAATACATCGGCACGGGTGGCCGTTCCGATTTGGGATTGATGGCTGCGGCCATTTGCGGGAACTTATTCGAACAAGAGCTCGAAAGAACCAGAGCTCATCGGCAAGACGAATCAATTCGGCCGAAACAAATAATAGCAGCGCGGCCTGCGTGGCTGAATGCTGTCTCCAATATGGGTCTCGACGTTTTGGGGAAATCGATGAGGATCTTGAAGCACACGCTCCTCTGTTCCGCCGCGGCTCTGTCCGCGGCGAGCGCAGCGCAGGCGGCTGATCTGCCGGTCAAGAAGGCTGTCCCGATCGAGTACGTCCGCGTCTGCGGCGCGTACGGCGCCGGCTTCTTCTACATCCCCGGCACCGACACTTGCCTGCGTCTCTCCGGCCGCGCCCGGTTCGAGGGCGGCTACATGACCAGCTACTCGCGGCAGAACGGCTCGAACGTCGGTGATACGTCGGGCTACCAGGGCCGGATGCGCATCAACCTCGATGCCCGCACCCAGACCGCCTACGGCACCCTGCGCGCCTTCGTGCGCCTCGATGCCGGATCCCGCACCGGCTATTCCGGCGTCGGCCAGTCGGGCACCCAGCAGCGCATCGGCCAGGCCTTCCCGGCTCTCGGCATCGACCAGTTCGGTCGCGCCTCGCAGTTCGTGAACGTCGACAAGGCCTTCATCCAGTTCGCCGGCATGACCGCCGGTCGCGCCTCGTCGTTCTTCGACTTCTACGCCCACGACTTCGAGTTCGCCGGCGCCACGCTCGGCTCCGACATCGCCTCGACCAACCTGCTCGCCTACACGGCCACGCTCGGCAACGGCCTGTCCGCCACGATCTCGGCCGAAGACCCGGTCTTCCGCCGCAGCCCGATCTTCTCGCAGACCAACAACCCGACCGGCGCCACCAACAACGCCAACATCCACAACTTCGCTCAGACGAACGCGCCCGCCGAGGTGTTCATCGGCTACACCGGCGGCGTGCCGACCCGGTACAGCTTCGTCGACGTGATCCAGCGCTCGCGCATGCCCGACGTCGTCGGCGCCCTGCGCCTCGACCAGGCCTGGGGCTCGGCGCAGCTCTCGGCCGCCGTCCACGAGCTGAACGTCGGCAACGTGCACAACGGCGCCGGCACCGGCACCGGCTCGAACATCAGCATCCCCCACACCAGCAACTCGTACGGCTGGGCGGTCCAAGGCGGCCTGAAGATCAACACGCCGTTCATCGCGCCGGGCGACGCCCTCTACCTGCAGGGCGCCTACGGCTCCGGCTCGCAGATGTACACCGGCTACTGCGCGTTCAGCGGCTGCTACTCGCAGAACCCGACGACCATCCAGGGCCAGAAGTTCGCGCAGTACATCAACGACGCCACGATCAACCCGTTCACGGGCCAAATCGAGCAGTCGACGAGCTTCACCGCGACGGCCTCGTACCTCCACTACTGGACGCCGGAGTGGCGCTCGGCCTTCTTCGGGTCGTACGGTGAGATGAACTACAGCAGCGGCGCCCGTCTGGCCCAGGGCGCGGCCTTCGCGCTCGCCAACCCGGCCGGTGCCAACTCCTTCGGCGTGAACGCCGTCGGCGTGCCGGGCACCCGGTTCTACCAGCTCAGCGAGGCGCTGCGCGACACCTACCAGTTCGTGGCGGGCGGCAGCATCATCTGGTCGCCGGTCAAGGACCTCGATATCGGTGTCGAGGGCTTCTACACCCAGATCGGCGTCAAGAACGGCCGCGTGATCGACCGCGACAAGAGCCCGACGGCCTACGCGAACGTCGCCGGCATCAACAACGGCACCTTCGTGCCGCGGACCACGACGGCGGACAGCGTCTCCACCTTCCGCTTCCGCGTCCAGCGCGACTTCTGATCCCCGATCGGGACCGGTTCGCCCTCCAAAGCTTCCCGGTCCTGATGTCCCCGTGCAAAGGGACCCCACTGAGCCCGGCCTCGCGGCCGGGCATTTTCGTTTCCCCGATCGCGTCGGGTCGCGCCCCGCCCGAAGGCGGGGCGCCGCGCTCAGCGGCCCGCGTTGCCGTCGCGCAGGGTGCCGGTCGGCTCCTGCACGTGCGCCTCGAGGAACCAGAGGTGCTTGTCGACCGCCCGCGAGATCTCGGTGAACAGGTCGGCCGTGTCGGGGTCGCCCGCCTCGTCGGTCTCGTCGATGTTCTGCCGGACCGCGTTGGCGTAGGCGGCGTAGCTGTCGATCAGCGCGGCGATGTGGTCGGCGATGGCGTAGATGCCGGTCGGGTAGGCCGGCAGCTTGGTGCGCTCGGCGACCGCCTGGGTCGAGCCGAAGGCCGTGGCGCCGAGCTGGACCGCGCGCTCGGCGACGCTGTCGTTCAGCTCGTCGAGCTGGGTGCGGAACCCGTCGAGCATCTCGTGGACGCCGATGAACTGCGGGCCCTTGAGGTTCCAGTGGGCCTGCTTGATCGCCAGGGCGAGGTCGATGCCGTCCGCGAGCCGGGCGTTGAGCGCCTCGATCGAGACCTTCTTGGCGTTCGAGTCGGTGTTGTTGCGGGTCTTGTGCGTCCGCGGGGTGTTGCTGGTGCCGGTGTCGGCCATGCTCTCGCTCCGTGAGCCGGGAAGGTTCGGATGCGAAAAGTGCCGATCGGCCCCCGGGTTCCCGCAGGCGCGAAGGATCCGGGGGCGGGCAGCGGCTTTGCCGCGGTCGGGCCGCGGTCAAGCCCCTCAGCGGCGGCGGCCTGGGCGGGCCATCCAGTCGGACCGGTTGCCGCGGGGCAGGGCGTCGCCGACCTGGATGCGCGACAGCTCCGCCGTGCGCGCGGCGATCCAGCCGGCATGCTCGGCCACCGGGGTCACGGCGGTGAAGCCGCCGCAGGCGGTCCGGCGCGCGCCCTGCTGCAGGGCGCCGCTCGACCAGCTCACCACGCCGACGATCCGGTAGCCGCCAGGGCCGCCGGTCAGGATCGGGCCACCGGAATCGCCCAGGCAGGCACCGGCGCCCGAGGTCTCGGCCATGCGCCGCCGGTCGGTGACGACGGTCACCCGGTTGGCGACCTGGAGCGAGCCGATCGACACGAGGTGGGCGAGCCGCAGGATCCGCGCCGAGTTCCGCCGGTTCTCGGCCACCACGCCGAAGCCCGCGATGTCCACGGGCTGCCCGTCGGTGATCGAGCCCGCGCTCCGGGGATCGAGGGGCACGTAGTCGTCGCCGAGCGGGCGCTCGAGCTTGAGCAGCGCCAGGTCGACGCCGGGCTGGTCCTCGGGGGTCGTCCCGGGCACGAAGTCCGGGTGCATGGAGGCGGTGATCACCGCGGTCCGGTGCTGGCGGAAGTTCCGGTCGACGCTGATCACCGTGTAGCCGGCGGGCCGCATCACGCAGTGGGCCGCGCTCAGCACGAGGTCCGGGGCGATCAGGGTGCCCGAGCAGATCTCGCCCTCGGTGCTCTCGATCCGCACCACGAAGCTGCGCGCCCCGTTCGGGTCCCGCGTCGTCGTGCCGTTGATCACCGCCGCCGCGGGCGTGGGCAGCAGGCCGCCGAGGGCGCCGAGCAGCGACAGGCCCAGGAACCCGCCCCACAGGCCGCCGCGCAGGCTGCGCTCGCGGGGGCCGGCCTTTCGGATCGGGCGAGGGGACATCGGGAACTCCGGGCGCGCGCGGGCGCGGGTGGGGGACGCCGGAGGCGGCGCCGAGGGAGCCTGGGGCGAGGGGCCCCAGATCGAGTGAGCCTAGAGCAAGGCAATAGCCCGGCCAAGCTGAGGTTCCCTGCGCACGCGGCGCCGCGCCGCTACTGCGCCCAGCGCGCCGTCCGGTCCCAGCTATCGAGCACGCGGTCGATCCAGCCCCGCTGCGGCCCCACCAGGACGCCCTGGGTGAGGCCGCCGCAGGCGCCCCCGATCCAGGCCGACAGGGCGAGCACCGCCCCGTCCGGTCCCGCGATCGGGCCGCCGGAATCGCCCTGGCAGGCGCCGCCGCCCGCGCCCTTCAGCCAGACCAGGATGCGGCTCGGCCCGTAGGGCTCGATCACCGGCAGGCCGAGGCTGCGGTAGGTGCCGGTGGAGCGCGGGTCGCCGGGCTTGGCCGCGCCGTAGCCCGACAGGGTCAGGGTCTCGCCCGCCCGCGCCGGGGCGGCGCTCAGGGTCACGGGCGCGAAGCGCGGCGGCAGCGGCGTCTCGGTGCGCAGCAGCGCGAGATCGACGGAGCGCCGCCGGGAAGCGGCCGCGCCGGCGTCGTAGCCCGGATGGACCGCCTGGGCGGTGACGTCGACGAGCACCGGCGCCCCGGCGGCGTCGCGGAAATGGACGCGGTGCTCCTTGGCGCCGGCGAGGCAGTGGCCGGCGGTCAGCACCGTGTCGGGGGCGAGCACCACGCCGGTGCAGACACCGCCCTTCGACGACAGGACCATCACGGCCCCGCCGGCCGGCGCCTCGGTGCCGCCGACCACCGCCCGCGCCGGGACGGCCGCGAGCGCCGGGATCGCCATCAGGATCGCGGTGACGGTCGCTACCCGCGCGGTGCGGGCCGCCGGGCGGCGCTTCGAGATCGGCATCGGACCACCTGCAGAGAGACGCGCGATGATCCCGTTACGCATCGCCGCCGCCGCCGTCGAGCCGGTGGGCGTGCCCGACCTGCGCGCCTATCTGCGCGTCGACTCCGACGCGGGCGCCGACGAGGACGGCCTGCTCCAGGCCCTGATCGCGGCGGCCCGCGCGAGCCTGGAGATCGAGACCCGGCGGATCCTGGTCCCGGGCCGGTACCGGATCGCCCTGACGGCCTGGCCGCCGGACGGGCAGGTGCCGCTGCCCCTGAGCCCGCTGGTCGCGATCCTCCGCGCCGGCCTCGCGGACCCGTCCGGAGGCGTCACCGACCTCGACGCCGGGCTGGTGCGCCTCGGCCCCGACCCGGACGGGGCACCGTCCCTGCAGGTGGATCCGGCCGCGCCGGATCCCGCCGGCCGCACGATCCTGATCGAGGTCGCGGCCGGGTACGGCGGCGACGGGCCGCCGCTCCCCGAGCCCCTGCGCCTCGCGATCCTGCGCCTCGCCGCCGCCCGCTACGAGCGTCGCGGCGACGAGCCCGACGCCGCCCGCACCGACGCCGCCGCGCTCGGCGCGCCGTTCCGGCGCCTGCGGCTGTGATCCTCGCACCCGGAGCTTCCCCGATGGCGACCTCGTTCCAACGCCCGCCCCTCGGCGCGCGGCGGCGCCGCTTCGTGCTCGAGCGGCCCCTGGAGGAGCCCGACGGGTTCGGGGGCGTGCTGCGCCGCTACGTGGCCGGCCCGGTCCTGTGGGGCGCGATCGCCCCGGCGGGACTCGCCGACCGAACGGCCGGCGGCCGCACCGACACGCGGCCCGCCTACCGCGTCACTCTGCGGAGCCGGGCCGCGCTCGACCCGACCATGCGGCTCGCCGCCGGGCCGCGCCGCTTCGCGATCCGCGCCGTCGCCGAGCCCGACGCGCGGGGCCGCGACCTGATCTGCCACGTCGAGGAGCTGCCCGGGGAGGGGCGGTCGTGAGCGATCCGGGCCCGCTCCTGGCGCTCCGCGCCGGCCTGATCGCCCGCTTCGCCGCCGACGCCGCCCTGGCCGCGCTGCTGGGCGGCCGCGTCCGGCTCTACGACGAGCCGCCGCGGGGCACGCTCCCGGTCTACGCGCTGTTCGGCGACGCCGAGATCGCGGACGAATCCGTCGACGGTGCCGAGCGCCACCGGCACAGCCACGCGATCGCGGTGATCGCCCAGGCGGGCTCGGTGCGCACCGCCCTCGACGCCGCTTCGCGCATGGCGGCGCTCCTCCGGGACGCCCCGACGCCCCTCGTCCTGCCGCTGGCCGGCTGCCGGCTCGTGACCCTCCGGGTGCGGGCCGTCCGCGCCCGGCGCGACGCCCGGACCGGCGAGGCCAGGGCGACCCTGACGGTCGAGGCCGTCACCGAGAACCTGTGAGGAGGGTGCCGATGGGCGCGCAGAAGGGCAAGGACCTGCTGATCCGGGCCGGCGACGGTGCGGGCGGCTTCGTGGCGGTGGCGGGCCTGCGCAGCCGCCAGATCACCCTCAACGCCGAGACCGTCGACGTCACCAACGCCGATTCCGCCGGGCGCTGGCGCGAGCTGCTCGCCGGGGCCGGGGTGCGGCGGGCCGCGATCGCCGGCTCGGGCGTGTTCCGCGACCAGGCCTCGGACGCGCGCCTGCGCCTGCTGTTCTTCGAGGGCGCGGTCGAGGTGTTCCAGATCGTGATCCCGGCCTTCGGGATCCTGGAGGGGCCGTTCCAGATCGCGAGCCTGGAGTACCGGGGCGACCATGCCGGTGAGGTCACCTTCGACATGAGCCTCGAATCCGGCGGCGCGCTCGCCTTCGCGGCGGTCTGAGCGCCGTGGCCAACCGGATCCGCGGCGAGGTGCCGCTCACCCTCGGCGGGCGGCGCTACACGCTCTGCCTCACCCTCGGCGCGCTCGCCGAGCTGGAGACCGCGCTCCAGGCCGGCGACCTCGCGGGCCTCGCCGCGCGCTTCGCCGGCGGGCGCGTCTCGGCCCGCGACCTGATCGCCCTCCTGGGCGTCGCCCTGCGGGGCGGCGGCCACGACCTCGACGACGCGGCGGTGGCGCGGCTGCCGCTGGCGGGCGGGCTCGACGCCGTCTCGGCCGCCCTGGGCGACGTCCTGGCGGCGGCCTTCGGGGAAGCGCCGGGCGGGGAGGCACCGGGCCCGGCAAACCCTCCCTAGGGCCGGACGCGGCCCCGCCGCCGCGTCCGGCCCCGGGCCGCTTCCCCTGGGACGACGCCCTCTCCCTCGGCCTCGGCGCGCTGGGCTGGCGGCCCCGCGATTTCTGGTCGGCGACGCCGCGGGAGTTCGCCGCGGCGCTCGGCCGGCGCGCCGGCTCGGAGCCGCTGTCCCGCGCCGCCTTCGCGCGGCTCCTCGCCGCGCATCCCGACCCACCCTGAGGCACCGCCATGGCCGAGACCGACCCGCAGGGGGACCCGCTGTCCGACGACCGGATCCGGCAGCTCGAGACCCTGGACCGGCTGGCGCAGAGCTTCGGCCGCAGCCTCGACACCGCCCTGACCCGCGGGGCCGCGTCCGGCCGCAGCCTCGACGGCGTGCTCGGCACCATCGGGGCGCGCCTCGCCGGCGTGGCGGCGCGGGCGGCGGCCGGGCCGATTCAGGCGGGCCTCACGGGCCTGATCGGCGCGATGCTGGGCTCCGGCGCGGAGACGGGCTTCGCCCGCGGGGGCGTGTTCCGGGGCGGCCGCGTCCAGCCCTTCGCCGCCGGCGGCGTCGTGGCCGCGCCGACCTACTTCCCCATGGCGGGCGGCGCCGGCCTGATGGGCGAGGCCGGCCCGGAGGCGATCCTCCCCCTCGGCCGCGGGCCGGACGGCCGCCTCGGCGTGGCCGCGGGCGGCGCCGCGGCGCGGCCCGTCTCCGTGACGGTCAACATCGCGACCCCCGATCCAGGCGCCTTCCGCCGCTCCGAGGCGCAGGTGACCGCGAGCCTCGCCCGGGCGGTGGCGCGCGGCCAGCGGGCGACCTGAGGCGCGCGCGGCCACAGCTCACGCCGCCCTGCGCGCCTCCGTCTCCCGCGCCCGGCTGGTGCGGCCGTCGACGCTCACCGGCGCGACGCCCTGGATCGTCACGCGGCGGACCACGCGGGGCGCCTCGCCGTAATCGTCCACCGCCCGGTGGACCGTGGCGCGGTTGTCCCAGATCGCTACGTCGCCCGTCCGCCACGACCAGCGCACGGTGTTCTCGGGCCGGGTCGCGTGGTCGTGGAAGATCGCCAGCAGGTGCTGCGAATCCGCGGTGGTCAGGCCCAGGATCCGCTGGATGAAGTGGCCGACGATCAGCGAGCGCTCCCCGGTCTCCGGGTGGACGTGGACCAGCGGGTGCTCGGTCTCGAACACGGTCCTGGTGAACACCTCGTCGTAGCGCCGCCGCTCGGCCTCCGACACGTTCACCCGGCCGCCGACATAGTCGTAGACGTTCGAGTGCAGCACCCAGAGCTTGTCGGCGAGGTCGCGCAGGGGCTCGGGCAGGTCCGCGTAGGCCGCCGCCGTGTTGGCCCAGAGCGTGTCGCCGCCGTGGGGCGGCAGCGTCACGGCCCGCAGGATCGAGAGCGCCGGGTAGGCCGGCACGAAGGTCACGTCGGTGTGCCAGGAACTCGCCCGCTCGCCCCGGCTGCCGTCGATGTCGAGGATTCCCGCCGTGCCGGCGAGGGAGGGTACGATCGGATGCGGGACGAGGTCGCCGAGGCGCCGGCCGAACGCCTCCTGCCCGGTCTCGTCGAGGTCCTGGTCGCGGAAGAACACCACCTTGTGGGTGTTCAGCGCCTGCCGGATCGCCGCGACCGTCCCGTCGTCCAAGTCTCCCGAGAGGGCGACGCCGCGGATCTCCGCGCCGATGCGGCCGGCGACGCGGCGGATGTCGAGGACGGGGGCGGACGCGTGGAGGGGCTGGGGGGTGGCGCTCATCGGAAGGTTTCCCTGGCAGAACGGCGCCGCGTCGTGCGGATCGCGCGGTGAACCGAGATGTGCGGACCGAGAGGACTTCGGAGAACATCCGCTTCGGTGCGGCGATCTTCGATCACCTGCCGTCCCGTGTCGATGAACGGCGCTTTTGATTTTCCGGCGTCTCTCGGAAGACTTTTTTGAGCTGCTCCGATCTGGCAGCGATACCGTTCCCCGGGCGTCGCGCGGGATCTGCGGCCCGGCCTCCGTCCTCGCGAGCGGAGCGAAGCGATCCCGGAGCGCCACGGTCACGGATGTCGCGCTGCCCTGAGTCGCGTCGCTGCGCTCGCGAGGACGCCCCGGAAGACCGGCGCGGCCCTGTCGCCACCCGAACCGGAGAGGCCCGTCATGGCCGACGATTTCCACGAGGTGCTGTTCCCACTCGACGTCTCGCTGCGCGCCGGCGGCGGCCCGCAGCGGCTCACCGAGATCGTGACCCTGGCCTCGGGCCGGGAGCACCGGAACGGCCGCTGGGCCGATTCCCGCCGCCGCTACGAGGCCGGGTTCGGGATGCGCGGCCTCGACGCCCTGCACGCCGTGCTGGCCTTCTTCGAGGAGCGGCGCGGGCGGCTCTACGGATTCCGGTTCCGCGACCGGGTCGACGACCGCTCCGGGCCGCCCGGCCGGCCGACGGGTCCCTTCGACCAGCCGCTCGGCACCGGCGACGGCGCCACCGCGTCCTTCCCGCTGGTCAAGACCTACGGGGCCGGCTTCGCGCCCTACAGGCGCCGGATCGCCAAGCCGGTGGCGGGCAGCGTCCGGGTCGCGGTGGCGGGCCGGGAGGTCGAGCCCGGCGCCTTCGCGTGCGACCCGACGACCGGCCTCGTCACCTTCGCGCCGGGCCGCGTCCCGCCGCCCGGCGCCGCCGTGACGGCGGGCTTCGCCTTCGACGTGCCGGTCCGGTTCGACACCGACGCGCTGACCATCGACCTCGCCGCCTTCACGGCCGGGGAGATCCCGAAGGTGCCGCTCGTCGAGATCGTGCCCTGAGGAGGCGTGACGCCATGCGCGACATCCCGGAGGCCTTCGCGGCGCATCTCGCCGGCGGGGTGACCACCCTGTGCCGCTGCTGGTCCCTGCGGCGGCGGGACGGGCTCGCCCTCGGCTTCACCGACCACGACCGCGACCTGACCGTCGCGGGCCTCGTCCACGCCGCCCGCACCGGGCTGGAGGCGGCCGAGGCCAGCGCCGAGCTCGGCTTCGCGGTCTCGGGCGGCGACGTGGCGGGAGCGCTCAGCGGCCTCGGGCTCACCGAGGCGGACATCGCCGGCGGCCTCTACGACGGCGCCGCCGTGGAGACCTGGCTGGTCGACTGGAGCAGCCCCGAGACCCGGCTCCTCCTCGACGTCGCCACGATCGGCGAGGTGCGCCGGGACGGTGACGCCTTCGTGGCGGAGCTGCGCGGCCTCGCGCACCGGCTCGGCGCCGAGCGGGGCCGCACCTACCGGGCGACCTGCGGCGCCGATCTCGGCGATGCCCGATGCCGGGTGGACCGCGCCGCGTGGACGACGGCCGGCCGCGTGACGGGCGTCCCGGAGCCGGCCACGCTCGCGGCGGCGCTCGCCGGGTCCTTCGCGGACGGCCTGTTCACCGGCGGGCGCCTGACCTGGACGACGGGCGCCAATGCCGGGCTCGCGGCGGACGTGCGCCTCCAGCTCGGGCCGCTGATCGAGCTCTGGACGGTGCCGCCCCGGCCGGTCGCCGCCGGCGACGGGTTCAGCCTGACGGCCGGGTGCGACAAGCGCCTCGCCACCTGCCGCGACCGCTTCGCCAACGCGGTCAATTTCCAGGGCTTCCCGCACATGCCCGGCAACGACGCGGTCATGCGGGCGGTCCCCGGCTCGGACACCATCCTCGACGGCGGGAGCCTCTTCCGATGAGCGCGATGCGGCGCGAGATCGGCCGGGATATCGGTGTCGCGGCGCTCGGCGAGGCGCGGCTCTGGCTGGGCACGCCCTACCGCCACCAGGCGTCGCTGCGCGGCGTGGGCTGCGACTGCCTGGGCCTGCTGCGCGGGGTCTGGCGCGGGCTCTACGGCGCCGAGCCGGAGGTGCCGCCGCCCTATTCCGGCACCTGGGCGGAATCGGCCGCGCCCGGGACCGACCCGCTCACCGAGGCGGCCGCCCGCCACCTCGTGCCGGTGCCCGGACCCCTGGCGGACCTGGCGCCGCGGCCGGGCGACGTCCTGCTCTTCGCCTTCCGCCGCCACCTGCCGGCCCGCCACTGCGCCATCGCCACCGGCGCCGGCGCGATGATCCACGCCCACGACGGGGCCGCCGTCACCGAGGTCGCGCTCACCGGATGGTGGCGGCGGCACGCGACGGGGGTGTTCCGGTTTCCGGCGCGCTGCGGCGCCTACGAGGAACGCGTCGATACGGTGAGCTTGACGCCGAGCACGTCCATGATCTTGCGGACCGTCTCGTAGCGGAGCTTCGAGCCCGGCGTCAGCGCCTTGTAGAGGCTCTCCCGACCGACACCCGCTTCCCGGGCGATCTGCGCCATGCCGCGTGCCTTCGCGACATCGCCCAGGGCCGCGATGAACAGCTCGGGGTCGGGGGCGTCGAGCGCCGCCGCCAGGTATTCGGCAATCGCCTCCTCACTGTCGAGGAATTCCGAGGCGTCGAACGGTGTGAAACGCATCAGGTGATTCCGTCGAGAGAGGCGGCCATGGATTTGGCCCTCTGAATGTCCCGGGTCTGGCTGGACTTATCGCTTCCGCACAGGAGCAGGTACGTTACCTCGCCGCGTCGGACATAGTAGACGCGAAAGCCCGGGCCATACGGGATCCGCATCTCGAACACACCTGCCCCGACCGGTTTGGCATCCCCGAAATTGCCGAGCCCCGCGCTGCGGATACGTGCCGCGATGCGCGCCCTGGCGCGGTGATCCTTCAGGCCCGTGAGCCAAGTCCGGAAGGTGTCGGACAGCAGGATCGTCGTCACAGGTCGAACGTATCCGATCGGATACGGACCGGCAACCCGTCCACGCGATACCGCCATCAGATCCGGAGCCCCGCCATGGCGACGCTGATCCTGTCCTCGGCAGGCGCGGCGGTCGGCACCGCCCTCGGAGGCCCGATCGGCGGCCTGGTCGGGCGCGCGCTCGGCTCCGTCGCGGGCGCGGCCCTCGGCGGCGCCCTGTCGGGGGCCGGGCGGCACGCGCGCTTCGTCGAGGGGCCGCGGCTCGCCGACGTCGCCGGGCTCACCTCCACCGAGGGCGATCCGATCCCGCGGGTCTACGGGCGGGCTCGCGGGCGGCCCGAGGACCGTCACCACCCGCTACAGCTACTTCGCCAACCTCGCGGTCGGCCTGTGCGAGGGCGAGATCGCCTGCGTCCGCCGGATCTGGGCGGACGGGCGGGAGATCGACCAGGCCGGCCTGACCCTGCGGGTCCATACCGGCGGCCCCGGCCAGGAGCCGGACCCGCTGATCGTCGCCAAGGAGGGCGCGGAGAACGCACCCGCCTATCGCGGCCTCGCCTACGCGGTGTTCGAGAACCTCGCCCTCGCGGCCTTCGGCAACCGCGTCCCGCAATTCGCCTTCGAGGTGATCCGCCCGGTCAACGGCCTGTTCGACCGCGTGCGCGCCGTCGACCTGATCCCCGGCGCCAGCGAGTTCGGCCTCGATCCGGACCGCGTCACCGTCGATCTCGGGCTCGGCCGCACCGAGGCCGCCAACCGGCACCAGCTCCAGCGCGGCACCGACGTGATCGCCTCCCTCGACGCGCTCCAGGCGCTGTGTCCGAATCTGCGCCGGGTCGCCGTGGTGGCGACGTGGTTCGGCACCGACCTGCGGGCGGGATCCTGCCGGGTCGTGCCCAAGGTCGAGGCCGCCGACAAGCGCGCCCGGCCGGAGGATTGGCGCGTCGCCGGGATCGCCCGCGACCGGGCCGAGACGGTCTCGACCCTGCCGGACGGCAGCCCGGCCTACGGCGGCACGCCGGCGGATGCGGGCCTGACCCGGCTGATCGCCGAGCTGGCGCGCCGGGGGCTGGCGGTGTCGCTCTACCCGTTCGTCATGATGGACGTGCCGGCCGGCAACGTGCTCCCCGATCCGCACGCCCCCGGCGCCGCGCAGCCCGCCTATCCCTGGCGCGGCCGCATCACCTGCGATCCGGCCCCGGGCCTTCCGGGGAGCCCGGACGGGACCGCCGCGGCCGACGCGCAGGTCGCGGCCTTCTTCGCGGGTGGCTACCGCGACGCGGTCCTGCACTACGCAGACCTCGCGGCCGGCTGGGCGGCCTCGGGCACGCCCCTCGCGGCCTTCGTGATCGGCAGCGAGCTCGTCGGCCTGACCCGGGTGCGCGGCGCGGCCGGCTACCCGGCGGTGCGGGCCCTGCGCGACCTCGCCGCCGCGCTCCGCGACCGCCTCGGCCCGGCCGTCACCCTGGTCTACGCGGCGGACTGGACCGAGTACGGCGCCCATGTGGGCGACGGCGGCGCCACCGTCCGCTTCCCCCTCGACGACCTGTTCGCCGACCCGCATATCGGCGCCGTCGGGATCGACTGGTACCCGCCCGTCTCCGACTGGCGCGACGACCCGGACCACGCCGACCTCGCGGTGACGGGCGACATCGCCGACCGGGCCTATCTGAAGGCCCGGGGCGCGTCCGGCGAGGCCTTCGACTGGTACTACGCCGACGCGGCCGACCGCGCCGCCCAGGCCCGCCGGCCGATCACCGACGGCACCGCCGGCAAGCCCTGGATCTACCGGGCCAAGGACCTCGTCGCGTGGTGGTCGAGCCCGCACGTGGAGCGCGACGGCGGCGTCGAGACCTGCACCACCACCTGGGTGCCGGCCGGCAAGCCGATCTGGCTCACCGAGATCGGCGTTCCGGCGGTGGACAAGGGCACCAACGGCCCCAACGTCTTCCCGGACCCGAAATCGTCCGAGAGCGCCTTCCCGCCGGAATCCCGCGCCCTGCGCGACGAGCTGATCCAGCTCCGCGGGCTGGAGGCCGTGATCGCGCGGTTCGACCCGGCCGTGCCGGGCTTCCGGGAGGCCGACAACCCGGTCTCGCCGGTCTACGGCGGCCGCATGGTCGATCCCGACGGGATCTTCGTCTGGGCCTGGGACGCGCGGCCCTTCCCGGCCTTCCCGACGGTGCGGGGCGTCTGGGCCGACGCCGCCAACTGGCGGGTCGGCCACTGGATCACCGGCCGGATCGAGGGCTGCGACCTCGACCTGCTGGTCCAGCGGATCCTCGCGGATTTCGGGTTCGACGCGCCGGTCTCCGTGGAGGCCGCCGCCTATCTCGACGGCTACGTGATCGACCGGCCGCTCACGGCGCGGGGCGCCCTGGAGACCCTGGCGGAGGTCTACGGTCTCGACGTCTCGGCGGTGGCCGGCACCCTGCGGCTGCGCGGTCCCCGGCGCGACCGGCCCGTAATCCTGGCCGAGGCCGACCTCGTCCGGCTGTCGGAGGAGCGGCCGGTCCTGCACCAGGTCCGGGCCGAGGAGAGCGCCCTGCCGCGCTCCGTGGAGCTCGGGATCACCGATTCCGAGAGCCCGGATTACCGGCGCGCCGCGGCCTCGGCCGTGCGGCCCGCCGGCCTGCGGCGGCGCGAGACCCGGATCGAGGCGGCGATCGTCACCCGCCGGGAGACCGCCGACGGCCTGGCCGAGGCGCTGCTCGACCGGCTGATCGCGGCCCGCGACACCGCGGTGTTCACGCTGAGCCCGCGCCGGGTCGAGCTGGAGCCCGGCGACCTCCTGGCGGTCCCGGCCGACGTGCCCGGCGGCGCGGTCCTGCGCCGGATCGACCGGATCGACGACGCGCCCACGGGCCGCCGGATCGAGGCGAGCGGCGTGCCGCCCCGGGCGGGGCCCGGGCGCGGGCTGCCCCGCGCGATGGCCCAGGCGGCGGTGGCGCCGCCCGCCTTTCCCGGACCGCCGCTCGCCGTCGCCCTCGACCTGCCGATCGATCGCGGCGAGCCCACGGTCCTTCAGTCCTGCGCGGTGGCGGCCGAGCCCTGGCCCGGCGCGGTCGCGATCTGGCGCGCCGCGGGCGACGGGCCGCTCGCCCTGCACCGCCTCGTCGACTACCCGGCCTGCCTCGGGCGCACCCTGTCGGCGCTGCCGCCCGGCCCGCTCTGGCGGATTCAGCGGGGCGCGCATCTCGACGTCGCCCTGCGGCGCGGCGCGACGCTGGCCTCGATCGGGGCGGGCGCGATGCTGGCCGGGGGCAACCTGTTCGCCCTGCTCGGCGCGGACGGGACCGTGGAACTGCTCTGCGCCGCGTCCGCGGTCCTGACCGGGCCCGACACCTACCGGCTGTCCGGCTTCCTGCGCGGGCTCGCGGGCAGCGAGGCGGCGGCGGGGCGGGTCTGCCCGGCGGGGAGCCTGATCGTGCGCCTCGACGACGGCGCCGTGACGCCCCTGGTCGACCGGCTGGACGAGGTCGGCCGCGCGTTCCGCTACCGGATCGGGCCGGCGGATCGCGATCCGGCCGACCCGGCCTTCGCCGAGATCACCGCCACGGCCGGCCTCGCGGCGCTGACGCCGCTGCGGCCGGTCCACCTGCGGGCGCGGCGCGCGGCGGACGGGGTGCGGCTCTCTTGGATCCGGCGGGCCCGCCGCGACGGCGACGCCTGGGAGCCGGCCGAGATCCCGCTCGACGAGCCGGAAACCTACGCCGTGACGGTGTTCTCGGACGCCGGTACGGCCCTGCGCACGCTCCGGGCCGAGGCCCAGCACTGTCTCTACGCGGACGAGGCGGCCGATTTCGGCGGCGCCCAGACGCATGTCGACGTCGCGGTGGCGCAGATCGGTCTCGTCGCCGGGTCCGGACCCGCCTGCCGCGCCCGTATCCCCGTCCGCTCGGCCTGACCGCTCGACCTGACCGCCCGGGAGCCGCCCCATGTCCGACGCCACGCCCCATCTCGGCCTGCCGCTGATCGCCGCCAGCCAGGCGCAGAAGCACGTCACCCACAACGAGGCGCTCGGCCTTCTCGACGCGCTGGTCCAACTGGCGTGCCTGGACAAGGACCTCGCCGCGCCGCCGCCGGGCCCCGCGGAGGGCGACCGTTACCTCGTGGCCGCCGCCGAGCCCGGGGGGGCCTGGGCGGGGCTCGCGGGCCAAGTGGTGCGCTACGCCGACGGGGTCTGGACCGGCGCCGCGCCGCGGGCCGGCTGGCTCGCCTGGCTGATCGACGAGGCCGACCTCTACGTCTTCGACGGCGCGGCCTGGACGAGCCTCCGTCGCGCGCTGACCGCGCTCCAGAGCGTCGGCCGCCTCGGGATCAACACGGCGGCCGACGCCACCAACCGTCTCGCGGTGAAGTCCGACTCCGCGCTCCTGACCTGGGACGACGCCACGCCGGGCACCGGCGACATGCGGATCTTAGTCAACCGGAAATCCGCCGCCCGCGACGCCGCCCTGGTCTTCGAGACCGGCTACGCGGCGCGGGCGCTGCTGGGCACGCTCGGGAGCGACGACTTCACCCTGAAGGTCTCGCCCGACGGCGCCGCCTTCGCCACGGCGCTCACCGCCTCGGCGCGGACCGGCGGGATCGACTTCGCCTCGGCCGAGACCGCCCTCGCGGCCGCCCCCACCACCGACCTCGGCGCGGCCGGTACCCGGCGGGTGCTCGTCACCGGCGCGGCCCGGATCGCGAGCTTCGGCGTCGCCGCCGACCGGGAGCGGTTCGTGCGCTTCTCGGGCGCCGCGACCCTGGTCCACGATCCCGAGGCGCTGGTGCTGCCGACCCGCGCCGATCTCGTGACGGCCGCCGACGACACCTGCATCGCCACCTCGGACGCGGCGGGCCGCTGGCGCGTGCGCCACTACCAGCGCGCCGACGGGACGCCGCTCGCGACCGGCGCGCAGGTGCTCGGCGCGAACGGGTCGATCCGGCTCCCGGGCGGCCTGATCGCGCAATGGGGGCTCGTCACCGCCGCCGAGGCGGATGTCGCGGTGGCGTTCGGCATCGCCTTCCCGGGGAGCTGCCTCGGCGTCTGGGCGCAGCCGGTCGCCGGCGCCGGCGACGCGCTCCACGCCGCGCAGGTCAGCGACGTGGCGGCCACCGGGTTCACGCTCCGCACCCGCCGCGCGACGGCGGGCGCGGTGGCGGGGGTCGGGTCGGTGCCGACCTACTGGCTGGCGCTGGGCGCGTGAGCGCCGTGGATCCGCAGGCGGCGCCTCGCGGCCGCTCTCAGTCCGGAACGGCGTCGAGGGCCCGCAGCATCGCCGGCTCCACGGCCGCGTAGCCCGCGCCGTTCAGGTGGATGCCGTCGTCGGTGAAGTCCCGCCGGAGCGCGCCCGCCTCCGTGGCGAGCGGCGGCCCGTAATCGACGAGGCGGGCCGGGCCCGCCGCGCAGTAGGCGCGCAGCCACCCGTTCAGGGCGCGGATCCGCGCCACCGGCCGCAGCTCGGGGCGCCAGCCCCAGAAGTCGCTCGGCATCACGGTGCCGATCGTGAGCGGCAGCCCGGCCGCGAAGGCCATCCGCCCCATGGCCATGATGTTCCCGGCGATCGCCCGGTCCGGCACCGGGCCGCCGATCTCCGCGATGTCGTTGATCCCGCACATCAGGTGCACGGCCCGGGCGCCGGCCGTATCCCGCAGGAAGCGCGCGCGGATCTGCCCGCTCGTCTCGCCCGGGACGCCCCGGGCGACGAAGCCGTGGAGCGCGAAGGTCTCGGCCCGCACCGCGCCCCAGGCGGCGGTGATCGAGTCGCCGATGAACACGAGCGGCCGGTCCTGTCCGCGTCCCACGCTTCCCCCTCGGCGCCGCCCACGGCGCGGGCCGCCTTAGCCCGGCGCGCCCGGGGAGGCCAGTTTCCGGAGCACGCCCATGCCGCCTCCCGTTCCGGCCGCGCAGGAGCCCTTCGCCGCCGCCTGCCGCCGGCTCGGCCCGCGGCTGATGCGCGATCTCGGCCTGAGCGACGTCCAGGCCGCCGGCCTGCTCGGCAATCTCGGCCACGAGACCGGCGGGTTCCGCCACCTCCAGGAGGTCGCCCCCGCGGTGCCGGGCTCCCGCGGCGGCTGGGGGCTCGCCCAGTGGACCGGGCCCCGGCGCGTCGCCATGGAGGCGTGGTGCCGGGCGCGCGGCCGCGATCTCGCCGACCCCGAGGCGGGCTACGGCTACCTCTGCGCCGAGCTGCGCGGTCCCGAGGCGCCGGCCCTCGCGGCCCTGCGGGCCACCACCACCCTCGCTGCCGCCACCGAGGCGGTCTGGCGCCGCTACGAGCGGCCCGGCGTCGTCGCGCCCGCGCGCCGCCTCGCCTGGGCGCGCCGGGCCCTCGCCGCCCTGCGCGCCGGTCCCGCTGCGATGCCGGCTCAGCCGCCGGGCCGGCCCTGACCCGTCATCACCCGATCCCGAGCCGGCCGGGTCCGCCGCGCGCTGAGAAGGAGTTCCACGATGATGCACCCGATCCGGGCGGCCGTCGCCCTGGCCATCACGGGCCTGCCGCTCGCCGCCCTCGCCGCGCCGGCCGGCGGTGCCGCGCCCGCCGTTACTCCCGTCGCCGGCTTGGCGCTGCCGTGGGGCGACTGGCTCTCCGGCCTGCTCCAGCCGGTGACGGCCGCCCTCGTGCCGCTCGCCGCCGCCGCCGTCACCGCCGGCATCGCCCGGGTCGCGCCCTGGGCCGCCTCGGTGCTCACCCGCGACCGGATCGAGGCCGCGATCCGCGCCGGGGCCGAGTTCGGCCAGAACGCCGTGGCCGGGGCCGCCCGGGGCCGGACCGTCAGCGCCGATCTCGGCGCCGCGGTGGTGGCTGCCGGCGCCCGGCACGTGCTCGCCACCGCCCCCGCGCACGTCGTGCGGAAGGCGGGCGGCCCCGAGGGCGTGGCCGCGCGGATCTTCCGGGCGCTGCCCCTCGACCCGCAGGCGAGCGCCGCCAACGTCCTCGCCCCAGCGCTCGCGCAGCTGCGCGGGGCGGACAAGCACCCGGCCTGAGGCCGGGCCTCGCCGCTTCGGCGGCGCGGGGGCCGTGTAACAGGGATCGTCACCATGAAGCCCCTCCGCATCGAGGCACGGCAATCCGCGCCCCCCCAGGACGCCGAGGGCGCGGGTGTCGCCCTCGGCGGGCGGCCCCGGACGATCCGCTTCCCGCCCGTCTGGCACGCGTGGTTCGCCCGGCAGTCCGAGCCGCGCCTCGCCGCCCTCGACGAGCTGGTCGACGCGCATCTCGAGCGCCGCGCGCTGCGCCGCTACCTGCGCCGGCTCAAGCACGCGACGGTGCTCGCCTTCGTCGCCGCGGCGGCGGCCGCGCACTGGTTCTCCGACCAGGTCGCGTGGCTCGCCGCGCATATCCCGGCCCTGCGGACCCTCTGGAAGCTGCTGACGGGAGGGTGAGATGCGCCTGCTCTGGGACAGGGTTCTCGACCGGGCGTGGCTCGGCCTGGCGGCCGCCGCGGCGGTGACGGTCGCCGTCCACGAGGGTGCGGCGGTCGGCCGGCTTGCCTGGACGCTGGGGTCCGGCGGCGTCGCGCAGGCCGCGCCGGCGGGGACCGGCCGGGCCGGGCCGCCGGCCCGCGCCGCGGCCTGCGGTCCCGCCCCGGCGCCGTCACCGTGAGACCGGCCGCGGCGCCTGTGGGAAGCGGCGCGCGGCGTGGAACCGGGCGCCGCCTCGGCCGTCATGTCCGCACGATGCCGCCCGCCACCGATTCGACCGCGAAGGGACTGTCCGGACCGCCGCCGACGAATGCCGGGGGCGACGCACGGCCACGTATTCAGGACGCATTCAGTGCCCTGGGCTCACATCGTCTGCCAATGCGCTACGCCATCGCCCTCGTCGCCATCAGCCTGACCGCCGCGGCCCTCGCCGCGGGCGGCCTCGGCTCCATGGCCGACGACGGGCCGGCCCCTCAGACGGGCGCGGTGTCGAGCCAGCCGCCGCTGCGGATCGAGAGCTGCCTGTCCCCCGCGGACCTGCGCGAGGAGGTCGGCGAGCGCCGGGTGATCCCGCCGGTCGCGGCGATCCGCGCGGCCCGGACGGTGATCCCCCGCGCCGAGATCCAGCGGGCGAGCCTCTGCCGTCACGCGGACGGCCTCGTCTACATGCTCACCGCCTTGCGCCGCGACGGGCATTTCGTGCACGTGATCGTCGACGCGCGCACCGGCACCGTGGCGGGACAGTATTGAGCGGGCGCGGGGACCGTTTCGGAGGGGAGTGAGCCGTGCGTCTGCTGGTCGTGGAGGATGACAAGGACATCAACCGGCAGGTCGTGGCCGCGCTGGAGGAGGCCGGCTACGTCGCCGACAAGGCCTATGACGGCGAGGAGGGCGGCTATCTCGGCGAGAGCGAGCCCTACGACGCCATCATCCTCGACATGGGCCTGCCCAAGGCCGACGGCGTCACCGTGCTGCAGAAGTGGCGCCGGGCCGGCGTGAAGACCCCGGTGATCATCCTCACGGCCCGGGACCGCTGGTCCGACAAGGTCGACGGCTTCGACGCCGGCGCCGACGACTATGTCACCAAGCCCTTCCACATGGAGGAGCTGATGGCCCGGGTGCGCGCCCTGCTGCGCCGCGCCGCCGGCCACGCCACCAGCCAGATCGCCTGCGGGCCGGTGACCCTCGACACCCGCTCCGGCAAGGTCTTCGTCGACGGCGCCCAGGTGAAGCTGACGAGCCACGAGTACCGGCTGCTCTCCTACCTGATGCACCATACCGGCCGGGTCGTGTCCCGCGCCGAACTCACCGAGCACCTCTACGACCAGGATTTCGACCGCGACTCGAACACGATCGAGGTGTTCGTGGGCCGCCTGCGCAAGAAGCTCGCGGTGGACTTGATCCAGACAGTCCGCGGCCTCGGCTACCTCGTGGACCCCAACCAGCCGCCGGCGCGGATGTGAGCGCGGCCGCGCGTTCCGGCACGCTGCCGGCCGTCTTCATGCGCGGCGGCACCAGCAAGGCGCTGATGCTGCACCGCCGGGACGTGCCGGGGGATCTCGCCGCCTGGGAGCCGGCCTTCCTCTCCGCCATGGACAGCCCCGACCCGTTCGGGCGGCAGCTCAACGGCATGGGCGGGGGCGTCTCGTCGGTCTCGAAGATCTGCGTGGTGGAGCGCTCCGCGCGGCCGGACGCCGACATCGACTACACCTTCGTGCAGGTCGTGGTCCGGGACGGCCGCATCGACCTCTCGGGCAATTGCGGCAACATGCTCGCCGCCGTGGGGCCGTTCGCGGTCGACGAGGGGCTCGTCGACGTCCCGGACGGCCCGGTGCGGCTGCGGATCTTCAACACCAACACGCGCAAGCTGATCGTGGCGGGCTTCGCGGCCGCGGGCGGCCGCAGCGTCTACCGCGGCGACCTCGCGATCCCCGGCGTCACCGGCACGGGCGCGCCGATCCAGCTCGACTTCCTGGATCCGGGCGGCGCCACGACCGGCCGGCTGCTCCCGACCGGCGCCGTCCGTCAGTGGCTCGACGTGCCGGGCCTCGGCGCGATCGAGGCCTCGCTGATCGACGCCGCCAATGCCTGCGTGTTCGTCCGCGCCGCCGATCTCGGCCTCGCCGGCACCGAGCTGCCCGCCGCCCTGGAGGCCGTGCCGGGCCTCCTCGACCGGCTGGCGCGGATCCGCCGGGCCGGCTCCGTGGCGATGGGCATCGCGCCCGATCTCGAGGCGGCGGCGCGCGTCGTCCACGTGCCCTTCGTCGGCCTCGTGGCGCCGCCGCAGGATTCCGGCAGCCTCTCCGGCGCCACGATCCGCGCCGCCGAGACCGACCTGACCGCCCGGGTCATCTCGAACGGCGTGCCGCACCAGGCGCTGCCGCTCACCGCCACCCTGTGCCTCGCGGTCGCCGCCCGGCTCGAAGGCAGCCTCGTCCACGAGGCCGCCCGCCCCACCGAAGCGGTCCTGCGGGTCGGCATGCCGTCGGGCATCCTCACCGCCGACGCCGCCGTGACCCGCGGGGCCGACGGCTGGCGGGCCGAGCGCGGCGCCTTCTTCCGCACGGCGCGCCCGCTGATGCGCGGCGCGGTGTTCTACGATGCGCCGCCGCCCGTCTGAGCGACCGACGCATCCATGATCGACCTCATCGGCCTCTTCTCCCTGCGCCGCCGCTCCATCGCGGTGCGGCTCGCCGTGTCGGCGTTCCTCTCGAGCTCCGCGATCCTGCTGATCGCGGCCTGGATCCTCACGACCCTCTACCGCGAGAACACCGAGCGCTCCTTCGACAGCCGGCTCCTCGTCTTCGCCAACAATCTCGCCACCGACCTCGTCTCGCCCAACGACCCCGAGAGCCGGACCTTCTCGCTCGGCGACCCGCGCTTCGACCTGCCCCTGTCCGGCTGGTACTGGCAGGTCGGCAAGCCCGACGCGAAGCCGCGCGACGTGCGCACCTCGCGCTCCCTCGTAGGCGTGCCGCTGCCGGCCGCGACCGATTCCGACGGGAAAGTCGGGGTCGGGCAGATCCGCCAGGGCTACGGCAAGGGGCAGGACGGACGCCTCCTGCGCATCATGGAGCGCGACGTCGATCTCGGCGAGGAGGGCCGCTACACGGTCCGGGTCGCGGGCCCCGCCGACGAGATCGTCAACGACGTCGACCGGTTCCGGAACTCGCTGACCATCACCTTCGGCCTGCTCGGCCTGTCGCTTGCGATCACCACGCTGCTGCAGATCCGCTTCGGCCTCGCGCCCCTCAAGAAGATGCGCGCCGCGCTCGGTGCCGTCCGCCGGGGCGAGGCCGACCGGATCACCGGCACCTATCCCCGCGACATCGCGCCGCTCACCGGCGAGGTGAACCTCCTGATCGAGACCAACCGCGAGATCCTGGAGCGCGCCCGCACCCAGGTGGGCAACCTCGCCCACGCCCTGAAGACGCCGCTCTCGATCATCGTCAACGAGGTCGGGGCCTCGGACGCCCCCGAGGAGCTCGCGCAGAAGATCCGCGAGCAGGCCGCGGTGATGCGCGATCAGGTCAACTACCACCTCGACCGGGCCCGCGCCGCGGCGCTCGCCGGCACGCTCGGCACCTCCACGGAGGTCGAGCCGGCGCTCGCCGGCCTCGTGCGCACCTTCGGGAAGATCTACCGAGACAAGGACATCGCCTACGACGTCCACGTCCCGCCGGGCCTGCGCTTCCGCGGCGAGCGCCAGGATTTCGAGGAGATGGTCGGCAACCTCGTCGACAACGCGTCCAAGTGGGCCCACGGGCGGGTGGCGATCCGGGCCGAGGCGGTGAGCAAGGACGATTATCCCCACCTCGTCGTCGCCATCGAGGATGACGGTCCGGGCCTGCCGCCGGAGGCCCGGCAGGCCGTGCTCGGCCGGGGGCGCCGCCTCGACGAATCGAAGCCCGGCTCGGGACTCGGCCTGTCGATCGTGGCCGACCTCGCCGCCCTGTACCGGGGGCGCTTCACCCTGGAGCAGGCGGCGCTCGGCGGCCTGCGCGCGGTGCTGGAGGTGCCGGGGGACCTGCCGGTCGGCACGGCCGCCCACTGAGGCCGTCGGACGCGCCCGGGCACGTCCGGGCGCGTCCGGCCGCGTCCGGGTACGGGCCGGGAGGCGGCACGCGGCCTCATGGCTCCCGCCCGGGGCCTTGTCATCGCAACAGAGTTGCGTGACACCGAGCCGCCGCCGGGAGGCGTCGTGGCATCACGCCGCCGGCTCCACAGGGCGTGGGGAGGGGCGGGCCGGTGCGGCCCGTTGGCGATAAGGTCCATGACGGCGATCTGGTTCATCCTGGCGGCCATGACCGCGGCGGCCGTGCTCGGCCTGCTCTGGCCCATGTCGCGGCGCGCCGCCGTGCCGACCGGCGAGGCCGGCGGCAGCGGGCTCGCCACCGAGACGGCGTTCTACGAGGATCAGATCGCCGAGATCGACCGCGACCTCGAGCGCGGCCTGATCGCCCCCGACGAGGCCGAGACCGCCAAGGCCGAGGCGGCGCGCCGCCTGCTCCGGTCGAGCCGCGAGGCGCAGCGCGAGGCCGAGGATGCCGGCATCGCCGAGGCCGCGCGCCCGGCCGAGCCGCGCCTGCGCCGACGGCGCGCCGCCTCGGCCTTCGCGCTCTCCACCATCCCGCTCGTGGCGCTGATCGCCTACGGGCTCTACGGCTCGCCCGAGGTGCCGGCGCAGACCGAGGCCGACCGGCAGGCCGCCCGCGGCGGCGCCGACGAGCTGATGAAGGCGGTCGGGCAGATCGAGGCGCGCCTCGCACGGGACCCGAACGATGCCCGCGGCTGGGCCGTGCTCGCCCCGGTCTACATGCGCACCGGCCGCTTCGACGATGCCGCCCGCGCCTACGCCAACATCGCGCGGATCAAGGGCGAGACCGCCGACCTCCTGGCCGACCAGGGCGAGGCCCTCACGGCGGCCGGCGACGGCACCGTGTCGCCCGAGGCCAGGGCGCTGTTCGAGAAGGCGCAGGCCAAGGAGCCGAACGCGCCGAAGCCGCGCTTCTACCTCGCCCGCGCGGCCGAGCAGGCCGGCGACACCGGCGAGGCGATCCGCCAGCTCACCGAGCTCGAGGCCAGCAGCCCGCCGAACGCCCCGTGGCTCGGGATCGTCAAGCAGAGCCTCGCCCGCCTCAAGGGCGAGCCGCCCCCGCCCGCGACGCCCCAGGCCGCCCCCGAGATCCCGGCCGAGCAGCAGGCAGCGATTCGCGGCATGGTCGACGGGCTCGACGCCCGCCTCAAGAGCGGCGGCGGCACCCCCGACGAGTGGCTGCGGCTCGTCCGGTCCCGGATGGTCCTCGGCGAGCGCGAGCAGGCGACCGACGCCCTGGCCCGGGCGCGCACGGCCCTCGCGGGCGACCCGCAGGGTCTCGCCCAGGTCGAGCAGGGCGCCCGCGCGGTAGGGCTCGGCGCCGAGGGCGCGGCGCCCGCGCCGGCCGAATCGGGCCGGACGGGACCGGGCGCCCAGGCCGAGAAGGAGGCCGCGATGGCGGCCGTGCGCGCCATGCCGCAGGCGGAGCAGCAGGCGGCGATTCGCGGGATGGTCGAGGGACTCGACCGGCGCCTCGCCGCGCGGGGCGGCACGCCGGACGAGTGGATGCGGCTCGTGCGCTCCTACAGCGCGCTGGGCGAGCGCGATCAGGCGGTGAAGGCGCTCGACCGCGCCCGGATGGCGCTGGCCGCCAACAGCGAGGCGGTGGCGCGGCTCGACGGTCTCGCCCGGGAGCTGGAGCTTCCTAGCAAGCCGAACCCCTGACAAGCCGGACCCCTGGCGCGCCCGTTCCGCGGCACCACAAGATCGCGAGCCCGCCTCCGCGGAGCGGCCCGTACGACAATCGGTCCCGACGCCCGCCCTTGACCCGCGGGCGCCTGGAGCCGACACCCTCAAGACTAGAATGAGAACGGTTCCGGTCGACGCGGGTCTCCGCGCGCCGGACCGCGGGGTGGAAGTATCGTGACGCGTAAGAAACGCCGCCTGATCCTGATCGCCGCCTGCGGCAGCGTCCTGGCGCTCGCCGTGGGGCTGATGCTGTACGCCATGAGCGGCTCGATCGTGTTCTTCCGCTCGCCCACCGACATCGCCAAGCAGGCCATCGCCCCGGGCACGCGCCTGCGGCTCGGCGGGCTGGTCAAGGACGGCTCGCTCAGGCGCGGCCCCGACCAGACGGTCGACTTCGCCGTCACCGACACGAACGAGACCGTCGAGGTCCACTACAAGGGGCTGCTGCCGGACCTGTTCCGGGAAGGGCAGGGCGTGGTCGCCGAGGGCGTGCTGGAGCCGGGCGGGCAGTTCCGCGCCGACACGGTGCTGGCCAAGCACGACGAATCCTACATGCCCCGCGAGGTGGCCGACGCGCTGAAGGCGCAGGGACGCTGGCAGGAGGGCGGCCCGAACAAGGGCGGCCCGGCGCCGAAGCCCGCCACCGCGGCGGCGGACAGCACCCTCGGTCCCCGCAGCGAGCGGTGAGGGAACCCGCATGATCGTCGAGACCGGCCACTTCGCCCTCGCGCTCGCGCTGGCGATCTCCCTCGTCCAGGTGGTGATGCCGATCTGGGCCGCCCGCTCGGGCGATCCGGCCCTGCGCCAGACCGCCTCGCAGGCGGCGCTCGGCGCCTTCGCCTGCGTGCTCTTCGCCTTCGCGGCGCTCACCTACGCGCACGTCACCTCGGACTTCTCGGTCCAGAACGTCGTCGAGAACTCGCACACGCAGAAGCCGCTGATCTACAAGATCTCCGGCGTCTGGGGGAACCACGAGGGCTCGATGCTCCTCTGGGTCCTGATCCTCACCCTGTTCGGCGCCTGCGTGGCGGCGGCCAAGAACTCTGTGCCGCCGCGGCTGCGGGCCAACACGCTGGCCGTGCAGGGGCTGATCACCTTCGTGTTCGTGCTGTTCATCATCACGACCTCGAACCCGTTCACCCGGGTGATCCCAGCCCCGCTCGAGGGCAACGACCTCAACCCGCTGCTGCAGGATCCGGGTCTCGCGGTCCACCCGCCGCTCCTCTACGTCGGCTATGTCGGCTTCTCGATCAGCTTCGCCTTCGCGGTGGCCGCGCTGATCGACGGGCGGATCGACGCCGTCTGGGCCCGGGCGGTGCGGCCCTGGACGCTGGCCGCGTGGTGCTTCCTGACGCTCGGAATCGCGATGGGCTCCTACTGGGCCTATTACGAGCTGGGCTGGGGCGGCTGGTGGTTCTGGGACCCGGTGGAGAACGCCTCCCTGATGCCGTGGATCGCCGGCACGGCGCTGCTGCACTCCACCGTGGTGATGGAGAAGCGCGACGCCCTTAAGGTCTGGACGGTCCTGCTCGCCATCCTGACCTTCTCGCTGTCGCTGATCGGCACCTTCCTGGTCCGCTCGGGCGTGATCACCTCGGTGCATTCCTTCGCCACCGACCCGACCCGCGGCGTGTTCATCCTGGCGATCCTGATCCTGTTCATCGGCGGCTCGCTGACGCTGTTCGCGTGGCGGGCGCCGCTGTTGCGGCAGGGGGGACTGTTCGCGCCGATCTCCCGCGAGGGCTCGCTCGTCCTCAACAACCTGTTCCTGGTGGCGGCCTGCGCCACCGTGCTGGTCGGCACGCTCTACCCGCTGGTGCTCGAGATGCTGACCGGCGAGAAGATCACGGTCGGTCCGCCCTTCTTCAATTCCACCTTCGTGCCGCTGGCGATCCCGCTGCTGCTGATCGTGCCCATGGGGCAGGCGCTGGCCTGGAAGCGCGGCGACGTGCTCGCCGCCGCCCAGCGCCTGTTCGCCGCGCTGGCCGTCGCCCTGGTGGTCGGCTTCGCGGTGCTGGCGCTGACCTGGGGCGGGCCGGTACTGGCGCCGGTCGGGATCGGCCTCGGCGCCTACCTGCTGATCGGCTCCGCCCTGGAGATCGTCACCCGCGCCCGCGGCTACGGGGCGAGCCGCGCCCGGTCCCTCGGACAGATCGGCCGCCGCGCCGTCGGCCTGCCGCGCTCGGCCTGGGGCACCGCCATCGCCCATGCCGGCGTCGGCGTGGTGGTGCTGGGCATCGCCGCGCAGGGCTGGGCCACCGAGGGGCTGGCGACCCTCAAGCCCGGGGAGAGCCTCGCGACGGGGCCCTACGTGGCGACCCTGGACCGGGTCGCGCCGCGCAAGGGACCGAACTACGAGGAGGCCGCCGCCTACCTGACGATCCGCACCCGCGGGGGCGACGAGGTCGGGAAGGTCGAGACCGGCAAGCGCTTCTACCCGAGCCGCAAGATGGCGGTGACGGAATCGGGGCTGCTGACCAACGGTGTCAGCCAGGTCTACGCGAGCCTCGGGGAGATCGGGCAGGACGGCGGCGTCGGCCTGCGCCTCTACTACAAGCCGCTGGTCCTGCTGATCTGGCTCGGGGCGGTGGTGATGGCGCTGGGCGGCGGCCTGTCGCTCACGGACCGGCGGATGCGCGTGGGCGTCCCCGCCAAGGCGAAGGCGCGGCCGCTCCCGGTCGCGGTGCCGGCCGAGTGATGGCGCGCCGTTCACTCCGCCCGGCGCTGGCCGCGCTCGCCCTGCTGGCGTCTCTGCCGGCCCTGGCGGTGCAGCCCGACGAGGTGCTGAAGGATCCCGCGCTGGAGCACCGCGCCCGGGAGATCTCGGCCGAACTGCGCTGCCTCGTCTGCCAGAACCAGTCCATCGACGATTCCGACGCGCCGCTCGCCAAGGACCTGCGCCTGATCGTCCGCGAGCGGCTGGAGAAGGGCGACAGCGACACGGCGGTGCTCGACTACGTCGTGGCCCGCTACGGCGAGTTCGTGCTGCTGCGCCCGGTCTTCGCGCTGCACACCCTGCTGCTGTGGCTGACCCCGGTGCTCGCGGTGCTGCTCGGCGGGCTCGGCATCTGGCGCCTCGCCCGCCGCCGCCCGCCCGCGCCGGCCCGAAACCTGTCAGCCGCCGAGCAGGCGGAGGTCGCGGCGCTGCTGCGACGGGAGTAGAATCGCCGCCGGAAGCGATTCGCCCGCCCCGTTCGGCACGAGTCTTGGATCGGGCCTCGCAGACCGCACGATCGGCGACGCGCCCGGGGCAGGACGATGACGGCCGCTACGCTCACCATCTCGAGCCGCAACTACTCCTCGTGGTCCCTGCGGGGCTGGCTGATCTGCAGGATGGCCGGGCTCGACTTCCGGACCGAGGTCCTGTCCGGCACCGACGCCACCACCCGGGCGGAGCTGCTGCACCTGTCGCCCTCGTTCCTGGTGCCGCGCCTGCGCCACGGCGACGTGGTCGTCTGGGACACGCTGGCGATCGCCGAGTATCTCGCCGAGACCTTCCCGGAGGCCGGCTTCCTGCCCGGCAACGTGGCGGAGCGCGCCCATTGCCGGTCGATCTCGGGGGAGATGCATTCCGGCTTCGTCAATCTGCGCTCGGCGCTGCCCATGAACCTGCGCGCCTTCCACCCCGATTTCCGCGTGTTCAACGGTGCGAAGGCCGATATCGAGCGCATCGTCACGATCTTCGACGATTGCCTGGACCGCTACGAGGGGCCGTACCTGTTCGGCGCGCGGCCG
Organism: Methylobacterium sp. 190mf; assembly: GCF_900107945.1. NCBI lineage: Bacteria > Pseudomonadati > Pseudomonadota > Alphaproteobacteria > Hyphomicrobiales > Methylobacteriaceae > Methylobacterium > Methylobacterium sp. 190mf. Next base: position 364,055 of record NZ_FNVI01000001.1, read on the forward strand.
TGCCTCGCCGACGCCATGTTCGCCCCGGTCTGCACCCGCTTCCGCACCTACGACGTCGCGCTGCCGCCCCGCGCCGCCGCCTACCGCGACACGATCCTGCACTGGCCGCTGATGGTCGAGTGGGCGGAGGCCGCCGCGGACGAGCCGGACGAGATCGAGGAACTCGAGATGGAGTTCTGAGGCGGCCGAGGCTCAGGTCTCGGGGCCCGCCTCCGTCCTTGCGAGCGGAGCGAAGCAATCCAGTCGCGCCACGATCGCCGAGGTCGCGCTACCCTGGATTGCTTCGCTCCGCTCGCAAGGACCGCTGACTTTACCCGGACGTTCCGGAGCTGACGTGGCGGAATGCAGTTTCCTGCAGGGCACAAATTTATGTTGCGACGCACGCGACAAATTCTGACTGCCGATAGGATCTGAAAAACCGCGCCGCGGCAACAGGTTAACGAACTGTCTGCGCTCGTCCGGCCTGCGGGTTACAGCTCGACAAACGTCCTTTGTCGCCCGACCGGACAGCGCGATTGATGCCATTCGGCATTTCTGTTCCTCTTCGCATTAGAACAGGAACAGACTGGGCTGGAAACCATGGCGCGTCACGAGCCCTGGAGCGCGGAGCGCGCATCCGGGATCATCGCCGAGCACACCCATCTCGAAGGGGCCACGCTGCCGATCCTGCACGCGCTGCAGGAAACCTTCGGCTACGTGGATTCTGGCGCCGTGCCATTGATCGCGGACGCGCTGAACCTGTCGCGCGCCGAGGTCCACGGCTGCATCACCTTCTACCACGATTTCCGCGCTCACCCCGCCGGCCGCCACGAGGTGAAGCTGTGCCGAGCCGAGGCCTGCCAGGCCATGGGCTCGGACAAGTTGCACCGCGAGATCCTGGGCCGCCTCGGCTGCGGCTGGCACGAGACCACCGCCGACGGCAGCGCCACGGTCGAGCCGGTCTACTGCCTCGGCCTCTGCGCCAACGGCCCCGCCGCGCTGGTGGACGGTGAGCCCGTCGCGCACCTGACCGCCGACGCCCTCGAAGCTGCCCTGACGGAGGTGCGCCAGTGAGCGTCGCGCTCTACGTTCCGCGCGACGCCGTCGCCCTCGGGCTCGGCGCCAACAAGGTCGCCCGCGCCCTCTTCGCCGGCGCCGAGCGCCGCGGCCTGGACGTCACCATCGTCCGCACCGGCTCCCGCGGCCTGTTCTGGCTGGAGCCGATGGTCGAGGTCGACACCCCCGAGGGGCGCGTCGCCTACGGGCCGGTGACGGTCAAGGACGTCGATGCCCTGCTGGATGCCGGCCTGACCGCGGGCGGCGACCACGCCCTGCGCCTCGGCGATCCGGAGAAGATCCCCTACCTCGCCCGGCAGCAGCGCCTGACCTTCCACCGCTGCGGCGTGGTCGACCCGGTCTCCGTGGACGATTACCGGGCGCATGGCGGCTACCGCGGCCTCGAGGCCGCCCTGAAGCTCGATGCCGAGGGCATCGTGGCGGCGGTGCGCGAGTCCGGCCTGCGCGGCCGGGGCGGTGCCGGCTTCCCGGCCGGCATCAAGTGGAACACCGTGATGCTTGCCAAGGCGGACCAGAAATACGTGGTCTGCAACGCCGACGAGGGCGATTCCGGCACCTTCGCCGACCGGATGATGATGGAGGGCGACCCCTTCAACCTCATCGAGGGCATGACCATCGCGGGCGTCGCGACCGGCGCCACCCGCGGCTACATCTACCTGCGCTCCGAGTACCCGCAGGCCTTCGCCACCCTCAAGGAGGCGATCGCCAACGGCGTGACGGCGGGCGTGCTCGGCGAGAACATCCTCGGCTCGGGCAAGACCTTCCACCTGGAAGTGCGCCTCGGCGCCGGCGCCTATATCTGCGGCGAGGAGACCTCGCTGCTGGAGAGCCTGGAGGGCAAGCGCGGCATCGTGCGTGCGAAGCCGCCGATTCCGGCGCTCAAGGGCTTTCTCGGCAAGCCGACGCTGGTCAACAACGTCATGACCTTCACGGCCGTGCCGTGGATCCTGGAGAACGGGGCCAAGGCCTACGCCGATTACGGCATGGGGCGGTCGCTCGGCACCCTGCCGATCCAGCTCGCCGGCAACGTCAAGCACGGCGGCCTGATCGAGATGGCCTTCGGCATCACCCTCCGGCAGGTGATCGAGGATTTCGGCGGCGGCACCCGCTCAGGGAGGCCGGTCCGGGCCGTGCAGGTCGGCGGGCCGCTCGGGGCCTACTTCCCCGACCATCTCCTCGACACGCCCCTCGACTACGAGGCCATGGCGGCCAACAAGGGCCTCGTCGGCCACGGCGGCATCGTGGTGTTCGACGACACCGTCGACATGGCGAGCCAGGCTCGCTTCGCCTTCGAGTTCTGCGCCACCGAGTCGTGCGGCAAGTGCACCCCCTGCCGCATCGGCGCGACCCGCGGCGTCGAGACCATGGACAAGGTGATCGCCGGCATCCGGCCGGAGGCGAACCTGAAGCTGGTCGAGGACCTCTGCGAGGTCATGACCGACGGGTCGCTCTGCGCCATGGGCGGGCTGACGCCCATGCCGGTGATGAGCGCGATCACCCATTTCCCCGAGGATTTCAGGCGCGCCGGCGATCTGCCGGCCGCGGCCGAGTGAGGAGACGTCGATGGGCCTGATCAAGGAGATCGACTACGGCACGCCGATCCGCGTCAGCGAGCAGACGGTGACGCTGACGATCGACGGCATGTCGGTGACGGTGCCGGCCGGCACCTCGGTGATGGCGGCGGCGATGCAGGCCGGCACCCAGATCCCGAAGCTCTGCGCCACAGACTCGCTGGAGCCGTTCGGCTCCTGCCGCCTCTGTCTCGTGGAGATCGAGGGCCGGCGCGGCACCCCGGCCTCCTGCACGACCCCGGCCGAGAACGGCATGGTGGTGCACACGCAGAACGAGAAGCTCGCCAAGCTCCGCAAGGGCGTGATGGAGCTCTACATCTCCGACCACCCCCTCGACTGCCTGACCTGCGCGGCGAACGGCGACTGCGAGCTGCAGACCCAGGCGGGCGTCGTCGGCCTGCGCGACGTGCGCTACGGCTACGAGGGCGACAACCACGTCCGGCCGAGCTCCGAGAAGTACCTGCCGAAGGACGAGTCGAACCCGTACTTCACCTACGACCCGTCGAAGTGCATCGTCTGCAACCGCTGCGTCCGGGCGTGCGAAGAGGTGCAGGGCACCTTCGCGCTGACCATCGCGGGCCGCGGCTTCGACAGCCGCGTGGCCGCCGGCCCGACCAATTTCTTCGAGTCCGAGTGCGTTTCCTGCGGCGCCTGCGTCCAGGCCTGCCCGACCGCGACGCTCCAGGAAAAGTCGATCCACGAGTTCGGCCAGCCCGAGCACGCGGAGGTCACGACCTGCGCGTATTGCGGCGTCGGCTGCTCGTTCAAGGCCGAGATGCAGGGCGAGCGCGTCGTCCGCATGGTCCCCTACAAGGGCGGCAAGGCCAACGAGGGCCATAGCTGCGTGAAGGGCCGCTTCGCCTACGGCTACGCCACCCACAAGGACCGCATCACCAAGCCGATGATCCGCGAGAAGATCACGGATCCGTGGCGCGAAGTGTCCTGGGAGGAAGCGATCGACCGGGCGGCGAGCGAGTTCAAGCGCATCCAGGCGAAATACGGAAAAGATTCGGTCGGCGGCATCACCTCGTCGCGCTGCACCAACGAGGAAGCTTACCTCGTCCAGAAGCTGGTGCGCGCCGCCTTCGGCAACAACAACGTCGATACCTGCGCCCGCGTCTGCCACTCGCCGACCGGCTACGGCCTGATGTCGACGCTCGGCACCTCGGCCGGCACCCAGGACTTCAAGTCGGTCGAGAAGTCCGACGTGATCTTGGTGATCGGCGCCAACCCGACCGACGGCCACCCGGTCTTCGGCTCGCGCATGAAGAAGCGGCTGCGCGAGGGCGCCAAGCTGATCGTCGCCGATCCGCGCAAGATCGACCTCGTGAAGTCGCCCCACATCAAGGCGGACTTCCACCTGCCGCTGAAGCCCGGCTCCAACGTCGCCTTCATCAACTCGCTGGCGCACGTGATCGTCACCGAGGGGCTGATCGACGAGGCCTATGTCCGCGAGCGCTGCGACCTCGCCGAGTTCGAGTCCTGGGCCCGGTTCATCGCCGACGAGCGCCACTCCCCGGAGAACCAGCAGTCCTTCACCGGCCTCGACCCCGAGCAGGTCCGCGGGGCGGCCCGGCTCTACGCCAAGGGCGGCGCGGCCGGCATCTACTACGGGCTGGGCGTCACCGAGCACAGCCAGGGCTCGACGATGGTCATGGGCATGGCCAACATCGCCATGGCCACCGGCAACATCGGCAAGCTCGGCGCCGGCGTGAACCCGCTGCGCGGCCAGAACAACGTGCAGGGCTCCTGCGACATGGGCTCGTTCCCGCACGAGCTGACGGGCTACCGCCACGTCTCGGACGACGCCACCCGCGAGAGCTTCGAGGCCCTCTGGGGCGCCAAGCTCGACAACGCGCCGGGCCTGCGCATCACCAACATGCTGGACGAGGCCGTCGAGGGCACGTTCAAGGGCATGTACATCCAGGGTGAGGACATCGCCCAGTCGGATCCCGACACGCACCACGTGACCTCGGGCCTGATGGCGATGGAGTGCATCGTCGTCCAGGACCTGTTCCTGAACGAGACCGCCAAGTACGCCCACGTCTTCCTGCCGGGCGCCTCGTTCCTGGAGAAGGACGGGACCTTCACCAACGCCGAGCGCCGCATCTCGCGGGTCCGCAAGGTCATGGCTCCGATGGGCGGCTACGGCGACTGGGAGGGCACGGTGCTGCTCTCCAATGCCCTCGGCTACCCCATGAACTACAATCACCCGTCCGAGATCATGGACGAGATCGCCTCGCTCACCCCGAGCTTCACCGGCGTGTCCTATGCCAAGCTCGACGAGCTCGGCTCGGTGCAGTGGCCCTGCAACGAGAAGGCGCCGCTCGGCACGCCGATGATGCACGTGGACCGGTTCGTCCGCGGCAAGGGCCGGTTCATGATCACCGAGTTCGTGGCCACCGAGGAGCGGACGGGGGCGAAGTTCCCGCTGATCCTGACCACGGGCCGGATCCTGTCCCAGTACAATGTCGGCGCGCAGACCCGGCGCACCGAGAACTCGCGCTGGCACGAGGAGGACGTGCTGGAGATCCACCCGTTCGACGCGGAGCTGCGCGGCATCGTCGACGGCGACCTCGTCGCCCTGGAGAGCCGCTCCGGCGACATCGCCCTGAAGGCCAAGGTCTCCGAGCGGATGCAGCCCGGTGTGGTCTACACGACCTTCCACCACGCCAAGACCGGCGCCAACGTCATCACCACCGACTACTCGGACTGGGCGACCAACTGCCCCGAGTACAAGGTGACGGCGGTGCAGGTCCGGCGGACCAACCGGCCCTCCGACTGGCAGGCGAAGTTCTACGAGGAGGACTTCTCCCTGACCCGGATCGCCCAGACCCTCGACGCGGCAGAGTAAGAGTACCCGATGAGCGCCGTGACGCAGGCGGACAAGCTCGTCCGCATGGCCAACCAGATCGCGACCTTCTTCCGGTCCTACCCGGAGGAGGAGGCGGTGGCCGGGATCCAGAAGCACATCAAGGCGTTCTGGACGCCCAAGATGATCGCGCATCTCGAGGCCGCCCTGCCGGAGCAGGGCGACCGGGTCGACGGCTACGTGCGGCGGGCGCTGCAGGGCGAGGAACCGGCGGCCGACAGCCCGGTGCGACCCGCGACCCGGGATCCGCAACTCGCGGGCGCGGGCGCCAGCGACGCGGGCTGAGCCGCCCGAGGCCGGGCGGGACCCACAGCCCACGCCACGCCTGGCCGGCGCGCAGTCACGCGAAGCACCCCTGTCCCGACTGGGAGCGGGGGTGCCTGGCGTTCGATGCGGTTTCCGGGTCACCGACCGGTTCCGCCATCCTCGCGAGCGGAGCGAAGCAATCCAGCAGCGCCACACTCTGCACGATGGCGCGACCCTGGGTCACTTCGCTGCGCTCGTGACGACGGAGCGCGCCGTCTGAACCGGAAACCGCCTGAGTCGATGTGGAAAGGCGTTGGGCGGCGGCACCGCGGGACGGTCGGGTGCCCGGCCGTCTCCCGCCCGGCGGACCCGGCGACGCCGGCCGCCGGGCCCCGAGACGTCAGTTCTTCAGGGCGACGGTGAAATCGGCCTCGGTCTTCCCGCGGATCTCGTCCTCGGTGACGCCGTCGGCGAGCTCGATGAGCCTCATGCCGCCGTCGCCCTTCTTGTCGATCTCGAACACGCCGAGATCGGTGATCACCAGGTCGACCACCTGCGTGCCGGTGAGCGGCAGGTCGCAGGCCTTGAGCAGCTTCGGGCTCTCGGTGCCGTCCTTGTTCTTGGCGAGGTGCTCCATCACCACGACCACGCGCTTCACGCCGGCCACGAGGTCCATGGCGCCGCCCATCCCCTTCACCATCTTGCCGGGGATCATCCAGTTGGCGAGGTCGCCGTTGCCGGCCACCTGCATGGCGCCGAGGATCGACAGGTTGATGTGACCGCCGCGGATCATCCCGAAGGAATCCGCCGAGGAGAAGTAGCTCGTCGTCGGCAGAGCGGTGATCGTCTGCTTGCCGGCGTTGATCAGGTCCGGGTCCTCCTCACCCTCGTAGGGGAAGGGGCCCATGCCCAGCATGCCGTTCTCCGACTGGAGCTGCACCGACATGCCCTCGGGGATGTAGTTCGACACCAGCGTCGGGATGCCGATGCCGAGATTCACGTAGAAGCCGTCCTCCAGCTCCTTGGCGGCGCGCGCCGCCATCTGCTCGCGGGTCCAGGCCATCGTTCTCGCTCCCTTCCCGTCCGATCAGTGCGTGCCGCCGCCGGCCGCCGCGGCCGGGGTGCTGTCGCCGCGCTTGCGCGTGGTGCGCTGCTCGATGCGCTTGTCGCGCTGCCCGACGTCGATGATGCGCTTCACGAAGATGCCGGGCGTGTGGATCGTGTCCGGATCGATCTCGCCCGGCTTCACGAGGTGCTCGACCTGCGCCACGGTCATCTTGGCGGCGGTGGCCATCATCGGGTTGAAGTTGCGCGCGGTCATCCGGTAGCGCAGGTTCCCCTCGGTGTCGCCCGTGTGGGCGTGGACCAGGGCGAGGTCGGCGAACAGGCCGCGCTCCATGACGTATTGCTCGCCGTCGAACTCGCGGACTTCCTTGCCCTCGGCGACCTTGGTGCCGACGCCGGTCTTGGTGAAGAAGGCCGGGATGCCGGCGCCGCCGGCGCGGATCCGCTCGGCCAGCGTGCCCTGCGGGTTGAACTCGATCTCCAGCTCACCGCCGAGGTACTGCCGGGCGAACTCCTTGTTCTCGCCCACGTAGGACGAGATCATCTTGGCGACCTGGCGGGTGTCCAGGAGCTTGCCGAGACCGACCCCGTCGATGCCGGCATTGTTCGACACGACGGTGAGGCCCTTGACGCCGGAGAGGCGCACCGCCTCGATCAGCTCGTCGGGGATGCCGCAGAGGCCGAAGCCGCCGCACATCACCATCATGTCGTCGCGCAGGAGGCCGGCCAGGGCCGCGGCGGCATCCGTGTAGACCTTCTTCATCGAACCGTCCTTTTCCCGCCGGACCCGACCGGCCGAAACCTCGGGACGCGCGTGTCCTCGCGCCTGCTCTTCCCGATTCCGCGCGCGAAATCCAGTGGTGCACCGCACCGGCCGGCGCGGTCCCGGGCGATCCGTAACCGGCACTGCGCTGGGGAGGGCAGGGCGGCCCTGCGCGGGCGCGGCAGACAAAACCGGCCGGGGACGCTAAGTTGCCCACTCGACGTGCAGACCCTGCCGGGCCGTGGCAGCCCGAGGGGCCGGCGCGGCGCCCGGCTTCCGGCCACAGCCGCCGCCCTCTCGGAGCATGATGTCGCTGCGCCGCCCGATCTTCATCCTCGCTCTCGGGAGCCTGATCGCGGCCGGCCTCGGCCTGCGCGACTGGCCCCTGGAGGATGGCCGGGCCACGGCCTTCGCCCGCCGCGCCTTCGACGCCTACGGACTCGAGCTGACGCTGCAGGGGCCCGCGCGCCTCGCGGTGCTGCCCTGGCCGCGCCTGACCCTCGACCGCGTCCGGCTCGCTGCCGGTTCCGACGGCCCGGTCCTGGCGGATGAGGGCCGTCTGACCATCGATCTCGACCCGCTGAGCCTCCTCGGCGGCCGCGCCGCAGTGAGCGGCCTCCGCCTGGAGGGCGCTCGGCTGTCGGACGACCCCGCCGGCTGGGACGCCCCCCTCGCGCGCCTCGCCGAGCAGGCCCGGTCCGGCGAGACGGCCCGGCCGCGCCGGATCGTCGTGCGCGACGCGCGCCTCGCCGCCGGCGACACGGCCCGGGACATCGACCTCGACATCGCGTGGCCGCTCTGGGGCAAGGCCGCCGAGGGCCGCGCCAGCCTCATCTGGCGCGGCGTGCCGACCCGGATCGCCCTCAGCCACCTGCGTCCGGCCGAGATGGCCCAGCGCCGCGGGAGCCCGTTCACTGCGGAGATCACGTGGCCGGACGGCCGCCTCGCGGCGGACGGAACGGTGGCGCCGCCGGCGGAGGGGAGCGCGCTGCCCGTCATGTCCGGGCAGGTCCGGTTCGAGACGCGATCCCTGCCGGAGAGCTTGGCCTGGATCGGCCGCGATATGCCGCTGGCGCCGCTCGCCGGCGCCTTCTCGGTCGACGGCCGTTTCGAGACGGGCGAGCGGTCCGTCTCGTGGCCGAGCCTGCGCATCGGCCTGGGTCAGAACGTGCTCGAGGGGGCCGGCGCCGTCGCGTTCGGGCCCGGCAAGGCGCCGCGCCTCTCGGTGCAGGCGACCCTGGCGGCCGAGACGCTCGATCTCACGCCTCTCGTCGCGGATGTGTCGCGGCTCCTCGACCCCGCGCCCGCGTCGATCGCCCTGGCGCCCTTCACGCGCGGCGACCTCGACCTGCGCCTGTCGGCGGCCGAGGGGCGCGCCGGCGCCGTCCGGGTGCAGGATCTGGCGGCGAGTGTCCTGGTGCGGGAGGCCGCCTTGGAGGTCGCGGTGAACCGGGCCCGGATCCAGGACGGCACGTTCAAGGGGCGCGTCAACCTGACGAGCGGGTCCGATCCGGCCGCGACCGAACTGCGCACGCAGGGAAGCCTCGACCGCGTCGACCTCGGCGCGCTGCTCGGCGAGATCGGCGCGGCCCGCTGGGTGGTGGGGCCCGTGCAGGGGCATTTCGCCCTCGAATCCAGGGCCCGGGACACGGTCGGATTGCTGGCGCACCTGAATGGCCGGGCCACACTCGCCATGGACGGTGGTGCCATCGCGGGCCTCGACCTCGCCGACGTCATCCACCGCAACGGCGCGGTGGCGTCCGGCGCCCTGGCGCGCCGCAACGGCCGGACGGCCTTCGAACGGGCCGTGGTGACGCTGCGCTTCGCCGACGGCGTGGGCGAGATCGCCGAGTCGGGTCTCCTGGGGCCGAGCGTCGGGGCGACCCTACACGGCCAAGTCTCGCTGCCGGAGCGTCGGCTCGATGCCAAGGGCGACCTCGTCCTGCGTCCGCCCGGCGATTCCTCCCGCGGGATCCTGTTCGCGGTGACGGGCCCCTGGAGCGCCCTGACGGCTGAGACGGTCGCGCACAGCGAGATCTCCGACCCGGTCGGCCGGTACGGGGGCGCGATGCTCCCCGACCCGCTCAAACTGCCCGCCACGCTCGGCCTGCCCGGCAACGCCCGCGCGTACGCGCCGTGACCGCGGCGCCATGGCGCCGGCTCCGGCCAAGCTCTAAGATCGGGCCTCGAACGCCTTCATGATCCCCATGCGCCGCCTGCTCATCGAGGAACCCGTGACCCGTGCGGGGCCGCTGGCCCGGCGGCTCGCCGTGTTCTCCGTCATCGCCACCGGGATCGCCCTGGTCCTCGTCCGGGATCCGCGCTCCGACACGGACGCCGCCCTCGTGGCGCTCGTGGCCGGGCTCGGCGTCGCGCTGCTGGCGGCCGCGGCCGCGATCTTCGCCTTCGTGCGGGTCTGGCGCGAGGGCGCCCGCGGTCTCGGGGCCGCCCTCGCCGGATTGATCCTGGCGCTGGCGGTTCTCGGCTACCCCGCCTTCCTGGGCCTGCGCGGCCTGCGTCTTCCCGCCCTCTCGGACATCACCACCGACATCGACAATCCGCCGGCCTTCTCGCGCTCGCGGGCGGCCTTCGCGGCCCGCGGCGGACGCTATCCGGCGGACCCGAGCCCGGCTGCGCGCGAGAGCCAGCGCGGCGCCTACCCGCAGATCGCGCCGCTGACCCTCGATATCGGCGCCGACGAGGCCTTCGAACTCGCCCGGCAGGCTGCCCTGAAGCGGCACTGGCAGATCGTCGAGGCGATCCGGCCGGGCGGCCGGACCGGGAACGGCCGGATCGAGGCCGTGGCGCGGGGGCTGGTCCTCAACCTGCCGGACGATGTCACCGTGCGCATCCGCCCCCGCGCCGACGGGGCGCGGATCGACGTGCGCTCGGCCTCGCGGCTCGGCGGCCGCGATTTCGGCAGCAATGCCGACCGGATCCGGGCCTATCTCGACGACGTCGCCAACCTCGCTCTCGCGGTGAAGTGAGCCGCCGCGCCTCTCAGGCCGGCGCGTAGGTGCCGTCGAGGCGGGGGGCGCCGTCGCAGGACGCGAGCCCGCGTCCGACCAGATCCTCCAGGTGGGCGAAGACCGACAGCGCCGCCGCGCCGCGGAGCCGGGGATCGAGCCCCTGGTAGATCGCAGCGACGATGTCGGCGATCCGCCCGTCGCCGGCGGCCAGCCGCGTGCGGATCGCCGCCTCGCGCTGGCGGCGATGCCCGGCGAGCCCGCGGAGGAACCGGGCGGGCTCGCGCACCGGTCCGCCATGGCCCGGCCAGTAGACCGTCTCGTCGCGCCCGCGCAGCTTGTCGAGGGAGTCCATGTAGGCCCGCATCGCGCCGTCGGGCGGCGCCACGATCGTGGTCGACCACGCCATGACGTGGTCGCCCGAGAACAGCGCCCGCGCCTCCGGCAGCGCGAAGGCGAGATGGTTCATCGTGTGCCCGGGGGTCTCGACGGCCACGAGGGTCCAGCCCGGGCCGGACACGGCGTCGCCCTCCACCATGATCCGTTCCGGCGCGTGCGCCCGGTCGGCGCTCGCGTCGAGCATCGGGGTCTCCGCTTCCGACAGGGCCCGCGCGGCCCTGTGCGGCGCGCATCCGACGATCGGCGCGCCGGTGCGCGCGGCGAGCAGCCTTGCTCCGGGCGAGTGATCCCGATGGGTGTGGGTGACCACAATGGCCTCGACCCGCTCGGTGCCGAGATCCCGAAGCAGCGCCTCGACATGGGCCGGATCGTCCGGGCCCGGATCGATCACCGCGACGCGCTCCTGGCCCACCACGTAGGTGCAGGTGCCGCTCGCCGTGAACGGGCCTCCGTTCGGCGCGACCCGCCGGCGGATCAGCGGCGCGACCCGGTCCAGCCGGCCGGCCGGAGGCATCGACGGATCGAAGGTCAGGGTGGTCTCGTCGGTGTCCGCCATCGCGATCCCGTGCGATCGATACGACGGTTCCTTGGACGGTTCGCGGCCGCGTGGCAATCGCCCCCGGGGCCTAGGGGATGGGAGGCCGCGGTGCGAGGCATTCTGGGAGGGCGGCAGGGCCTGCCCGCTGTCCTGCCGGTGATCCTGACGCAGGGGTGATGCCGTCCGGCGCCTGTGGAGGGACGCGGGAGGGGTCGTGTCCGCTCCGGGGTCGCGCGCGTCCCGCGATCAGTCCTGCCGGCGCGGTTGCCGTGCGCGCACGCGGACCGGTACGGGCGCCGGTGCCGGCATGAGACCGAGTGCGGCCGCGCGCAGGGCGTCGCCGGCCCTGTCGACGATCTCGGTCACGCGCGTCGCCATCGCGGCGGCCTTCGATCGAACGGCACTCTTGGCAGATTGCAGCATCGCAAATCCCGGATCGAGCCTTAAGACCTATCTTCGAACGCTAGCGCCCCTGTCTCGTTCCGTCACCCCATGTCGCGGCCGGCGCTCGCGCCCGCGGGGACTCACAGGACTTCGCGATGGGGGCGGAACCGGAGCGAAACCTTGGCGTTTTCGTGTTCAGAACGACGCGGCCCGCCCGCGTTGGTGCTTTCTAAGGATACGAACCATGCTCGGTTGGGCCGTAACTTTTCTCGTCGTCGCTCTCGTGGCCGCTCTGCTTGGGTTCGGCGGCATCGCCGGCACCGCCATGGAGGCGGCCAAGCTGGTCTTCTTCGTAGCGATCGTCCTGTTCGCCATCTCGGCCGTCGTCGGCCTGATGCGGGGCCGTTCGCCGACACTTTGACCGATGGCCGGAGCGGCCGGCCCCGTTCAGCGGGCCGGCGCACGGACCCACGGAAGAGCCGTCGCCGCAGGGCGGCGGCTTTTCCCATCGCGGCGCTGCCATCGCACGCGGTTGCAGGGGTGGATTGCCCCGGTCACGGAACGAGCGGTTTCAGGCCTTGCGGTCGGCGCTGTCGAGCTTGGCGATCAGTTCGGCGAAGCGATCGGGTACGGGCTGCTGCGTGACCGTGTCGTACATCGCGCGCAGCTGCGCGGCGATGCGGTTCCGGGTCTGATCGCTGAGGCCGCCCTTGCTCCTGGCGCGGTCGGACGGGTCGGAAGCGGCCGTACCGCCGGAGCTGTTCTCGGACTCCGACAAGCGATCCGAAGCGGTCTCGACGTGCGGATCGCGCGCGCGAAGACCGGCCTCCTTTCCCTGGTCCACCATCAACACGCCCCTTGTTGCCGAAGTCGGCCCGGCCGCATTGTGCTGCGGCTCGACATACGCCATGGCTGCGCCGGCAACGCCTGCGCGCCGGCATCGGTTCCGCTGGGGGGTGGAACGGAGTGCGGGCCTCCGCGTTGGGCGGTAGGCTGCGCAGGACAGAAAGCCGGCCCCGGCAGGCCCTCGGTGACGGATCGAGGCGCTCGCGGCCGGGCAACACGGCGAGGCACAGGGGATCGAATGTCGACATCGCAACTCGTGGTACAGCACCTGCCGTACCTGCGCCGCTACGCGCGCGCGCTCACGGGTAGCCAAGTGGCGGGTGACGCGTACGTCGCCGCCACCCTGGAGACCCTCGTCAACGAGCCGGACACGCTCGGTCGCAGCACCAACATCAAGGCCGACCTGTTCCGCGTCTTCACGCGGATCTGGAACTCGCTCTCGGTCAACGGCCGCAGCGAGCAGGTCCAGCACGATCTGCCGGCGGAGGTCCGCCTCGGCCAGATCACCCCGCTGCCGCGCCAGGCCTTCCTGCTCTCCTGCCTCGAGGGCTTCTCCGAGGAGGACGCGGCGATCATTCTGGGCGTCGACGTGTCCGAGGTTCGCGACCTCGTGGACGAGGCTGGTCGCGAGCTCGCCGCCGACATGGCGACCGAGATCCTCATCATCGAGGACGAGCCCCTGATCGCGATGGATCTGGAGGCGCTGGTCGAGGGTCTCGGCCACAACGTCATCGGTGTCGCCCGCACCCGCACCGAAGCGATCAAGATCGCCGGCGAGGGCAAGCGCCCCGGCCTGATCCTGGCCGACATCCAGCTCGCCGACGGCTCCTCCGGCCTCGACGCCGTGAACGACCTCCTGAAATCCTTCGAGGTGCCGGTGATCTTCATCACCGCCTATCCCGAGCGCTTCCTCACCGGTGAGCGGCCCGAGCCGGCGTTCCTGATCGCCAAGCCGTTCCAGCCCGCCAACGTCTCGGCGGTGATCAGCCAGGCGCTGTTCTTCCAGCAGACCGCCCGTCGGCGGGAAGCCAAGACGGCCTGAGATCCGGCCTGAGGTCAGGCTTGGCGGTTCGCCCCCGGGAGTGACCCGGGGCGCCCGCGACCGAGAGTGACGACAACGAAAAAGCCCCGGCTCACGCCGGGGCTTTTTCGTTGTCGGTCCGCACGCCCTCGTCGGTCGCCGCGCACAAAAAAACGGGCCGGAGAGAGCTCCAGCCCGTCGCGAAGGTTCCGGCCGATGCACAAGGGGAATGCGGGGAGGACCAGGTGGCCGGGTGCACAGAGAACGGGTGCCGGCGCGGGAGGTTCCAGGAGGGGCGCTTTTTCGTGGGGCGTGCCTTTTGTGCAACGAGCCGGGGCTGTGGATAGCGGGCGTGCGCCGCCGCACCAACAGCCGGGCTGCGTTCGAATACTCAGGCTTCGTAGACGCGAGACAGTCTAGGAACCTGCGATTGCAGGGCGCGTTGTACGAACATCCTGTCAAGCTCTCGCAATGAGGTCGGGGCGATGCTGCGGTCTGGTTTCATCCTGGGCGTGAGTGCTCCTGCGGCTCTTCTCACCGTTCTGGTCCAGCCGGTGGTTCGCGACACGGCGGATCGGTGGACGATGCCGGTCCCGACCGCGCAGACCATTTCGGCGCCGCTGCCCGGGATGCGACCCGTGTCGCTGTCGATCAGCCCGACGCGGGTGGCGGGGGTGCAGCGCCTCGACAGCCGGAACGCCCCGGTGGCCGGTGAGGCGCAGGATCTGGAGATCAAGCCGATCCTGCGGCAGCCGCCGCGGCGCATGCGCGAGGGGTGCGAGGCGGCGCTGAGCTCCCTGGTCGGTCCCGAGGCGCGTCGCATGACCCCTGGCCGCTGCATTTCCTGATCGGCGCCGACAAGGACTGGAAAGCAGAAGGCCCCGCCGTCTCGGCGGGGCCTTCTGCTGTGTGGATCGGCCCTAGATCGCGATCCGTGGCCTAAACTTGAAACGAAAACGGCGCCCGTCCCGAGGGACGCGGCGCCGCTACGCGGTACGGAACGGCAGCGGCCTCACTCGGCCCGGCCGGTCCCCGTGGACTGACCGCCCTTGCGGCCGGCGGACGAGGCGAGCTCACGATCCTGCGAGAAGGAGCGCTTCTCGGCCGGAACGCTGCGGCCGCCCTTGCTGGCGATCTCGCGCTGCCGCTCCAGGTCCATCGAGGCAAAGCCTCGCTTCGAGGTCGAATTTCCGGACGCCATCAGTTCCTCCTCAGGCTTCGCTTCACCCCGCAACAACCTTCAGCAATAACCAAGGTTCCTGTCCCGAGACCTGCTCAAGCTTCCGACAGCTAAGCTTGGCAGCAACCCCGACTTGTGTGCCGCGTTGGTCGACATTCGACCTTGGTTGAAGTCCGCGTCGGGTCCGACAGGCCCGGAGGCCCGGCGACTCGTCCCGGGCGGACGGCGCGGCCTCACGGCACGAGAGAAGGGTTTTCGCGCATGACGAACCGCAACATGGTCAAGGATGCCGCTCCGGGGGCACAGGCCACGCAGCCCAACACGCCGCCGCTGCCGCCGATGCCCGCGCCGGAAGATTCCGCCACCCCGACCACCCGCGAGGAGCCGACGGATTCGCCGCACCTGAATGCCAGTCTCAAGCGCGACGCGCCCCCTCCCGGGGGACAGGGGCTCTCGACGAAGCGCTGAGCCGGGCGAGGGCGTTCTCAGGTCCGGCGCCGGTGCGCGAGGCGCGTCAGGCCCGCGACGAGAAGGGCGATCGCCAGGATCGTGACGATCCCGGCCACCGTCAGGATCCGCTGGATGAGGGGCGTGTAGACGCCGCGCGCGGCATCGTAGCCGTAGCAGAGCAGGGTGAGCCGGTCGGCGATGCTGCCGACCCGGCCCTCGCCGGCTTCCGTCAGGGCGAGGCGCAGGTCGCGCCCGGTCAGCGCCAGGGGCGACAGCGCACGGGCTACCCGGCCGTCGGCGGTGAGGAGAAGCGCCGCCGCGGGATGCGCGAAGCTGTCGGTCCCGGCATCGTAGACAGCTTCATAGCCCAGCGCGCCGGTGAGGCGCGCGAGCGCGGCGTCCGACACGATGAGCGCCCGGGGCCGGACGGATCCCGCCCGATCCCCGAGCGTCTCCGCCAGCATGCGCCGGGCGGCCGCGGCGTCGTCGCGGGGATCGATCCCGACCAGCACGAGGGCGTAGTCGTCGATCGGCAGGCCGGTGGCCGCCAGCGCCTCCACCGACAGGGACAGCATGGGGTCGCAGACATTCCCGCAGGTGTAATCCACCGGCAGCAGAAGGGCCGCGCGGCCGCCCAGGGCCTGCCCGAGGGTGGTCGGCCGGTCGGTGCGCGCGTCGGTGGCGGCGAGGTCGAGCGGGGCCCGGGCACCCGGGGGCGGCGCGACCGCGACGCGGGCGAGGTCGGCCTTGACGAGGCGGGCCGCTGCCGGCTCTGGCGACAGGACGAGGCACAGTGCCAGGAGGGCGCCAAGACCACACCGACAGGTTGCGTAAGGCGCGGGGCTGGACAAGTGCCTGACGAACCGCATGGATAAGCGGGCCCGTCCGGCCCCGCCGTCCTGGGCGTGAGACCCGTCGCGGAGCCCCCGAATGACCCTCGACACCGAGGTTTCCTCCCTGAAGCAGGTGCCGCTGTTCCGCGAGGTGGAACCGGCGCGCCTGAAGCTCCTGGCCTTCACCAGCGAGCGGGTGCATTTCGAGCCGGGTCAACGCTTCTTCGCCCGCGGCGACGTCGCGGATGCGGCCTACGTGATCCTCTCGGGTACGGCGGACGTCAGCATCGACGGTCCCGCCGGCCCGGTGCGGCTGGCGCTCCTCGGCCAGGACGCCCTCGTCGGTGAGATGGGCATCCTGGCCGAGCAGCCCCGCTCCGCCACCGTGACGGCGCAATCCGCGGTGACCGCCCTGCGTATCGACCGCGGGGTGTTCCTGGAACTGCTGGCCCAGTTTCCACAGATCAGCATCGCCCTGATGCGCGTGCTGGCGCTGCGGCTGGAGCAGACCAACCAGGCGCTGGCCGAGAGCCGGGGCTGATCATCCCGCGTAGGTGATGAATTCCAGGAGCGAGCCGTCGGGATCCCGGAAGTAGACGCTGATCCCAGCGCCCGCGGCGCCGTGCCGCTCCACCGGGCCGAGTTCCACCGGGACCCCGGCGGCCTCGAGATGCGCGATGGCGGTCTCGATCGCGCCCGACCAGCGGAAGCACAGGTCGCTGTTGCCCGGCTGGACGGGTTTCGCCGCGACCGGTACCGACTCGACGCCCGGCCCGTGGCAATTGAGCTGGACGCCGCCGAACCGGTAGGCGAAGCCGGGACCGCGCGCGAGGATCTCGGCACCCACCACGTCGCGGTAGAAGGCGTTCGAGCGTGCCCAGTCGCTCACGTGGATCACGCAGTGATCGAGGTGTATCGCCGGGCTGAGCGGGACATCGGGAGTGACCGTCGCCTCGGTGGGAAGAGTTTCGGTCTCGGCCATCGTTCACCTCCGCTCCGGGCGCAGTAGAGCACCGCTGCGATTCAGAATTAGGGCACAACCGTGGCCGTGGGAGCGGCCCGCGCACGGCCGGCTGCGGCGCAAAAGCTACATCGTCACAGGCGCAGAGGCGGTAGGCATGGCGCGACGACCGTATCCCGCACGACAGGACCTATGATCGCCACGCTTCCCTCGGCCTGGAGCCGCCTGCGCCGGATCGTTCTCTCGCGAATCCTCCTCGCCGTCGTGGCGATCGCGCCCCTCGCGGCCTGCCAGACCCGTCCGGTCCAGGTCGCCCAGGATGACGAGGCGGCGTGGTACGTCGGCAGCAAGCCCGACAAGCCCTTCGACATTCCGCTTGTCGACACCCAGCGCCTCGATCCGAAGTACCGCCGCCAGCAGGTGAGCTACAACGGCCCCGAGCAGCCCGGGACGATCGTGGTCGACATCGACAAGCGTCAGCTCGTCCTGGTCCAGGCCGACGGCACGGCGATGCAGTACGGTGTCGGCGTCGGCAAGGCCGGCTTCTCCTGGAAGGGCGAGGCGCGGGTCGGGCGCAAGGGCGTCTGGCCGGACTGGAGCCCGACCGTCACGATGGTCTCGCTGCATCCCGACCTGCCGCGCACCCGAAAGGGCGGCCTCGACAACCCCCTCGGCGCGCGCGCCCTCTACCTCTACCAGGGCAACCGCGACATCCTGTTCCGCATCCACGGCACCAACGAGCCCTGGAGCATTGGCGAGCAGATGTCGTCGGGCTGCGTCCGGATGCTGAACGAGGATATCGCCGACCTGTACGAGCGCGTGCCGGTGGGCACCCGCGTTCTCATCAAGCGCAACGGCAAGTACCGGACCTGATCGGGCGACGCGCGGATTCCTAGCCGGTCAGCCGGCCGGCGTCCCCGCGGCGGACGCGTCGGGGACCTCGCCGGAGACCCGCTTGGCGAGGCGGTCCAGAGCCGCTCGATCCAGATCGCCCCGATCCGGGCCGCCGGGGGCCGCGGCCGGCTCGCCCGGTCGACCGTCCGGCGCCATGCCGTCGCTGGCCAGCACCGCGGCGGTGGTCAGGCCCGGACTGGTCCGGTCCATCGGCCGTTCCGGGCCGATCGCGAGGCCGGCCCAGACGAGGAGAGCCGCGCACAGGGCCAGGCTGGCCAGCAGGGTCTTGAGAAAGGTCATGTTTCATAACGAGCGGCTCCGGGCCGTCGTTCCGTTGCCAAGCTTCGCTCCGACGGGCGGAACGCTTTGGCAATCACGGCGGTCGAAACTCGGCATCGCGCTCGCGAAGCCGATTCGGTCGCCCGGCAAATTCGCCACATTGGCCGGGCACCGTCGCGGCCTCGACGCCCCCGTCACCAGCTTACTCGCCACGCGCGTGGACATTCTCACTATGATCAGACCGATGCTCGCCCTGCTCCTCCTCTGCGGCCCCGCGGCCGCGGCCGGGACGGTCAGCGGCCCCGCGACCGTGATCGACGGTGACACGATCGAGGTGCAGGGCACGCGTATCAACCTCTACGGTATCGACGCTCCCGAGACCGCGCAGCGCTGCGAAACCGCCAATGGCCAGGAGTATCGCTGCGGCAGCAAGGCCGCGCAGGCCCTGCGCGCGCGGATCGGCAGCGGCGCGGTCACGTGCGAGCGGCGGGAGGGCGGCGTGCCCGGTCGCGTCACCGGGATCTGCCACATCCACGGCGAGGACCTGTCCGCCTGGATGGTCGGACAGGGCCTGGCGCTGGCCAACCGTCAAGTGACGGCTCCCTATATCCGCCAGGAGGGCCACGCCTGGGCGACCCGCCGCGGCATCTGGGCCGGCACCTTCGAGAAGCCGGCCGACTGGCGCCAGGACCGGCGCCGGGTCGAGGCCGCGGCCGGCACGAGCGCGGCTGACTAGCGGAGCGGGCGGCTCAGGCCGTCGCGTCCTGTCCCTCGGTGAATTCCCGCCACAGCAGGACCAGGGCGGCCATCACCGCCGGCCCGAGGAACAGGCCGAGGAGCCCGAAGGTCTCGACGCCGCCGAGGATGCCGAGGAGCACCCACAGGAAGGGCAGCTTGGTCGTGCCGCCGATCAGCGCCGGGCGGATGAAGTGGTCGGCCACGAACGTCACGATGAAGCCGGCCGCTGCCACCACGAGAGCCGCCGTCACCGACCCGGCCGCCACCAGGAGGAGCGCCGCGATCGCGATGGCCACGGCGGCGCCGAACGGGATCATCGCCGCCACCGCCGTGAAGGCGCCGAGCAGGACCGGGTGGGGCACGCCCGCGAAGTGGTAGACGATCCCGAGCACGAAGCCCTCGCCGAGGCCGACCAGCACCAGCCCGTCGACCGTGCCGTGCACGGAGGCCACCATCTGGCGGGCGACGCGCTCGCCGCGCGGCCCGAACAGCCGGTGGCAGGCGGTGAGCGACTGGTCCCGCACCGTCCGCCAGTCGCGGAACAGGAAGAACAGCGCCACGAGGCTGAAGCCGAACAGGACGATGCGGTGCAGCACCTCGCGGCCGACATTGCGGGAGGCCCCGAGCACCGAGTGGTTCTCGAACCGGCGCAGCAGGTCGGAGCCCGCCTGCGCGTGGCCGAGATTGTCGTTCCACCACGCGGTCGCCTGCGCGGCGCCGTAGGGCAGGTGCTGCAGGAATTCCGGCGCCGGCACGCCGTTCGCCTCCGCGTTCCGAACGAACTCGGCCACGTCGTGGGCCTCGCGGGCGGCCTGGATGCCGAGGATCGCGAGCGGCGCCAGGAAGACCAGCGCCACGGCCGCGGTCATCAGCGTGGGCAGGAGGATGTTGTGCTTGCCCGGCGGGAAACGGTGCTCGAGCCGCTGGTAGACCGGCCAGAGAGCGATCGCCAGGACCACCGCCCAGGCGAGCGCCGGCAGGAACTCGTGCAGGATCCAGAGGCCGAGCGCCGTCAGGGTCAGGACCAGCAGGACCCGGGCCGCTCCCTGGGAGCGCGCGCGCTCCTGCGGCGGCAGGGGCGGCGTCTCGACGCGCGCCGGCGGAGCGGCGGGCTTGGTGATCGGTGGCATCCGTCTGGTCTCCTGAGGGCGCGCCTCGTCTCGCCGTCAAGCTAGGGCCGGCGCGTCCGGAGCGTACGCGCGTCCCCGCACCCGGCGGCGCACGCCTGTGGACAGGCGCTGAAACGCCGGGGAAGCGCCGCGGTTGCCGCTTCTGACACCCTCGTGTAGAGGTCGCCGCCATTCGACCGGGCCGCGTTCCAGGCCCCGTCCACGCGTAGGGCGGCCGCCCGGGCGGCGAGGGGGCTCCCGCACGACCGATCCGGAACTCGAACAGCCCGCGAGAAGACATGTCCGACGAGCCCGCCCACGGCAACGCCACCTTCGAGCGCGTGGCCGACATCATTGCCGAGACCGCCGACATCCCGCGGGACAAGATCACGCCCGAGAGTCACGCCATCGACGACCTCGGCATCGACAGCCTCGCCTTCCTCGACATCGCCTTCGCGGTCGACAAGGCCTTCGGGATCAAGCTGCCACTCGAGCGGTGGACCCAAGAGGTCAACGAGGGCAAGGTCCCGGCCGAGGAGTACTTCGTCCTCAAGAACCTGTGCGCGCGCATCGACGGCCTCGTGGCCGAGAAGGCCGCCAAGGTCTGAACCGAGGCCGATCCGACCCGTCATGCGCCTCGAATATTTCGAGATGATCGATTCCGTGCGGCTCCTCGACAGGGCTGCCGGCCGCATCGAGGCGCTCGCCCGGGTGCCGATGGCGAGCCCGGTCTTCGAGGGTCACTTTCCCGGCCACCCCCTCGTGCCGGGGGTCCTCCTGACCGAGACGATGGCCCAGGCCTCCGGGTACCTCGTACTCGCCCATCTCGACTTCGCCCGGATGCCGTTCCTCACCGGGGTCGACAAGGCGCGCTTCCGGTCCTTCGTCGGGCCCGGCGCGGACCTCCTCGTCACGGCGACCCTCGAGCACGACGGCTCGGGCTACGCGGTGACCAGGGCGGCGATCAGCCACGACGGCAAGGCGCTGTGCGACGCGGAACTCCGCTTCCGCACCATGCCGTTCCCGGACGGACTCGACGCGCCGATGCGCGAGCGCGCGCGGACCATCGGCCTGTTCCCCGATCCGGCTCCGGCCGAACGCGAGCCCTGAGCCAGCCATGAGCCAGCCATGAGCCGCCCCGTCGTCGTCACCGGCCTCGGCCTCGTCTCCTGCGCGGGCGAGGGCGTCGACGCCCACCTGGCCGCCCTCGCCGGGGAGGCGGCCCCACGCACCGACAGCGAGACCTTCGCGCCCTATCCGGTCCATCCGGCCCCGGCGATCGTCTGGGACGGCCAGATCCCCAAGCGCAGCGACCAGCGCCAGATGGAGGCGTGGCAGCGGCTCGGCGTCTACGCCGCCGGTCTCGCCCTCGACGAGGCCGGTGTGAAGGACGACGCCGCCTTCAAGCAGGCGCTCCACCTCGTCGTGGCCGCGGGCGGTGGCGAGCGCGACTACGCGGCGGACGGAGCGATCCTAACCGGCCTGCGCGACGCCGCCGATCCGGGCGCCTACCTGAACGAGCGGCTCCAGAACGATCTCCGCCCGACGCTGTTCCTCGCCCAGCTCTCGAACCTGCTCGCCGGCAACATCGCCATCGTGCACGGGGTGACGGGCGCCTCGCGCACGTTCATGGGCGAGGAATCCGCCGGGGTCGACGCCCTGCGGATCGCCCAGGCGCGGGTGGCGTCGGGCCAGATCGACGCGATCCTGGTCGGCGGCTCCTACAGTGCCGAGCGTCCGGACGTTCTGGTGATCCACGAGATGGGCGGCTACCTCGCCCGCGACGCCTACCGCCCGGTCTTCGCGCGGGGCGAGTCCGGTGGCGGGGCGGGCGGGTTCATCCTCGGGAGTTGCGCGGCCTTCCTGATGCTCGAATCCGCCGCCCACGCCGCGGCGCGCGGCGCCCGCGCCCTGGCTCGGCTGGAGCCGGTGGCGAGCGATCGGACCCGGCGCGCGCCGGGCAGTGTCGCCGGCAGCCTCCAGACGCTCTGGCATCAGGCCGGTCTCTCGGCGCCCGACACCGTCCTGTCGGGCGCTACCGGGCTGGCCCCGATCACCGCGGAGGAGCGCGGCGCGCTGGCGCGGCTCGCACCGGGCGCGCGCCTGCGCGCCCTCGGGGACGTGATCGGGCACGGTCTCGAGGTGGCGGCGCCGTTCGGGGCGGCCCTCGCCTCCGCCCTCGTTGCGGACGGCGGTGCGCGCGAGGTCGCCGTGACCGCCGTCGGCCACCGGCGCGGCGAGGGGGTCCTGCGCCTCGTCCCGGCCTGAGCGAGCCCGCGTCACGGGGCGCATGTCGGCCGCGCCCGATCGTCCAGTAGGCAGCACAGCTTTCGCGCTGACGCGCCGTATTGAAATCCTCTATCCCGTTGTTCAGGCGACCGTTCCGGCGCCGCTCAACCGGAATTTCCGGAAAGAGTTTCCCGCATCGCTGCGGCGCTGGCCGAGGGAAATATTTCTCTGCGCTTGCCAAAGAACCGCCGGCGGTCTACTTCTACCGCATCGGCACGTGTCCGGATATCTTGGACCGTTACGCCTTCGCAGGGCGGTTCTGACTTTCCTATCGCTATCGGTCGATGCCGGCGCCCCCTCGTTCGGGCGGGCGCCATCTCTCACTATGCCTGCGAAGATCAAGGACTTCCATGAGCACCGGAACCGTCAAGTGGTTCAACGAGACCAAGGGCTACGGCTTCATCCAGCCGGATGACGGCGGCAAGGACGTGTTCGTCCACATCTCGGCCGTCGAGCGCGCCGGCCTGCGCGGCCTGAACGAGGGCCAGAAGGTCACGTACGAGCTGGAGACCGACCGTCGCAGCGGCAAGCAGTCCGCCGGTCAGCTCCAGACGGCCTGATCGCCGTCCTCAGCGTTTCTCCGGAAGCCGCTCCCCCGGGAGCGGCTTCTTCGTGTCTGCCATCGTGTTTCTACCCCCCCCTCTGCGGGTGACGGCCTTCGCCGCACCCGATCCAGGAGTGTCTGTGAGCTTTTTGAACAAGCAGGGTGTCGCCGATCGCCTCGAGACCGCCGCCAAGGCGCGCTCCGAGATGCTGGCCCGGTTCCGGGCCCGCCCGTCCGCCGATGACCCGGCCGTCCTCGCCCGCCAATCCGCCCGCCGCGCGGTGGTCGATGCCCGCGCAGTCCGCGCGGCCGAACGCGCGGCCCAGCGTCAGGCCGAGATCGAGCGCGCCGCCGCCCTCGCCGAGGCGGAACGCCTCGCCGAGATCGAGCGCAAGCACGCCGAGCAGCTGGCCGCCCAGGAGCGTGCCAAGGCCCTGCAGGCCGAGCAGAAGGCCCAACGCGACGCCCGCTATCTCGCCCGCAAGGCGAAGGCCCAGAAGAAGCGCTGAGGCGCGTTCCGCAGCGATGCCCGTCCAGGAGCTCGGCATGTCCCACAAGTTCAAGGTCGGCGAGCGCGTCTGCCGGCCCCGCCTGGGCATCCCGGGCGACACGGGCGAGGCCGAGGTGTTCGAGATCCTGCGGCTCATGCCGGCGGATCAGACCGGCGAGCCGAGCTATCGGATCCGGACGAAGACCGGCGAGCGGGCGATCCGCGAGGGTGACCTCGTCGCGGCCCCGCAGGCCTGATCCGGGCGCCTCAGAGCGTCCTGAACATCACCAGCGCGTCGACCGGCCCGAGCGTCGGGTGCCGGAAGGCGCCCGGCAGCCGGCCGACCACGTCGAAGCCGAAGCTCTCCCAGAGCCGGACGGCCCGGGTGTTGGTGCTCACCACGAAGTTGAACTGCATCGCCGCGAAGCCCCGCGCCCGCGCCCGATCGAGGGCGTGCGCGCACATGGCCCGCGCGACCCCGCGGCCGAGGGCGGCCGCTCCCGTCATGAAGCCGCAATTGGCGACATGGGCGCCCCCGCCCGCTTGGTTCGGGCGCAGGTAATACGTGCCGAGCACCGTCCCCGCCTCCTCGGCCACGAAGGTCTCGCGGTCGGGGCCGGTCCAGTACGCGAGGGCGTCGGCCTCGCCGAGGTCGCGGTCCAGCGCGTAGGTCTCACCGGCCCGGATGGTCGGCACGATGATGCCGGTGATGGCCGCGTGGTCGGCCGCCTGCGCGGCCCGGATGTGCAGACTCACCCGAATTGCTCCCGCAGGATGCGCTCGTCGAGGCTGTGGCCGGGATCGTGCAGCAACACGAGCTCGGTGGCGCGGTCGAGGGAGGTCTCCACCGTGCAGACCCGGCGGAACTCCGTATGGTCGGCCACCGCCGCGACCGGGCGGTGGGGGGCGTCGAGGACGTCGATTCGGATCCGCGCGTAGTCCGGCAGAAGTGCGCCGCGCCAGCGCCGGGGGCGGAAGGCCGAGATCGGCGTCAGCGCCAGAAGCTTGGCGTCGAGCGGCAGGATCGGTCCCCCGACCGACAGGTTGTAGGCCGTGGAACCCGCCGCGGTGGCGACGAGCACGCCGTCGGCGATCAGCAGGTCGAGCCGGACATTGCCGTCGACGGCGATCTTCAGCTTGGCGGTCTGGTGGGTCTGGCGCAGCAGGTAGACCTCGTTGATCGCCCGCGCCCGGTGGGAGCGGCCCTCCGTGTCGAGCACGTCCATCACCAGCGGGTGGATGACGCTGCGCTGGGCGTTCTCCAGATGCTCCAGGAGATCGTCGTCGCGGAACTCGTTCATCAGGAAGCCGACCGTGCCGCGGTTCATCCCGTAGATCGGCTTCGGGTGGTCCATGAAGCGGTGCAGCACCTGGAGCATCAGGCCGTCACCGCCCAGGGCCACGACGACGTCGGCCTCCTCGGGCGGGACGTGGTCGTAGCGCCGCATCAGGGCGGCCGCGGCCTCGCGTGCGTAGCCGGTCGGGCTCGCCACGAAGGCGATCTTCTGGAAGCGCGGCATGGATCAGGCGCAGCCGCGCAGGCGCGTCGGGATCGCCTCAGGGTTCACGTCACGGCTCCAGTCTGACGAGCGAACCGCCCGGTTGACGTCCTTGCCCGGCATGCGCCTCACTCCGCGAGCACACGCGCAACTGGAGGCATAGCATGGAGCGTCCGCTCCTCGTCTACACCACCTTTCCCGACCTCGCCTCGGCGCTGAACATCGGCGAGGCGCTGGTCCGCGAGCGCCTCATCGCCTGCATCAACGTGCTGCCGGGCATGCAGTCCGTCTACAGCTGGAAGGGCGCGGTGGAGCGCGGTGCCGAGGTCGCCGCAATCCTCAAGAGCCGCGAGGGTCTGACCGACGCGCTGGCGGTCGCGCTGAAGGCGCGCCACCCCTACGACACGCCGATCATCCTGCATCTGCCGGTCGCCGGGGCGGACGCCGACACGGCCGCCTGGATCCTGGCGGAGACGCAGCCCGGTGAGCCGTCCGAGAACGGGACCCAGGCGGACTGATCCGGCAGACTGCGCCGCGCTGCTTCCCACCCTGACCCTTCCGGCCGGTTCCGCGAGTGTGCCGGACAGGGTCCAGACGGCTGTGGACAAGCGCGCTTTGCCGTCGGTGCGGGCGCCACAATGGCTCGTCGGACACTGGTGCCATTGGCGTAGTCGTGGAGTCGAATTAAAAAGACATAAATATACGAATCTATGCGAAAAATATCCGATCTTGAATTATAGAACGAGAATTTATACTGAGCGATTGGAGTAGAAGATTGAATTCATCTGGTGTGCTTGGCTAGAAAACCTCCGTGCGTACACCGCACGCGATGCGACGCGGAGGAAAATCATGGGACGTTTCAGGAATGCAGGACGGTTGGGTTTGGTCCTGCTCGCCGCAGTCGCGGGCGCCGTGCATGCGCAAGCGGCCGGGGCACCGAAGAGCGAGCCGCTAATGACCGTCGCGCCGGCGCCGTCCGGTCCCGCCGGCCTCGCATCGGCCGATCCGCCCGCCTTGCGGTACGGTGTCCTCTATGCCGACGACAAGGGCCACAGCCATGTCCAGTATTGCGACCTGAAGAACTTCATCTTCAAGAGCTACGCGCCTCCGGCAGCGCCGCAATATGTCGGCTTTCCGCCGGGTGAGGTGACGTCGATCAAGTACGCGGTCCTGCCGGTCGGCTATGTCGGTACGTGGCACACGGCGCCGGGTCCCCAATGGGTGATCACCCTGTCGGGCCGCTGGTCCGTGGAGGCTACGGACGGGTCGGTGCTGGAGCAGGGCCCCGGCGAGGTGGAATTCAACGCCGATATGGGATCGACACCACAGGGGCCTGAGGGCCATGTCGGACACCTGACCCGGCAGGTCGGCGACGTGCCGAACGTGCAGCTCATCGTCTCGCTGAAGCCGCAGGTCGGAAAGGCCCGCTCCACCGATCCGTGCCAGCCGTCCCAGCCCTGAAGCGCGGTGCGGGCCGGCGACGCTCGTTCCGCCGGCCCGCGCGGGTCAGCCGCCGCTCACCGGATAGCTGCGGCCCTTCCAGGTCGCCGCGCCGGCCCGTTCGCGGCGCAGGAGCACGTTCCACTGGATCGCCAGGGCCACCGCGACCGCCGCGGGGTGGAGCGGGATCGTCGCCCACGGGGCCCGGACCGCGACGGTGACGGCCGTTCGGGTCGCCAGGGACAGGCCGAGGGCCAGGGCGGCCGGGGTCAGGGCGGAGGCCGGCAGCAGCCCGAGCAGCCCGGCCAGGACGAGGAGCGGCGGCAGGATCTGACCGCAGCCGAGGAGCAAGGTCCAGATCGGAAGGGCGCGGGGCGTGGCCATGCCCTCGTGGGCGTTCTTGGAGAAGCCGGCCCAGGCCTGGGCGAAGCCGTCGTACATCCGGCAGGTGGCCAGCGCGGCGGCGGCCACGAGATCCGTCCGGTAGCCCGCGGCCCGGAACAAGCGGGGCAGGCGGACTCCGTCGTGCAGGGAGGTGCGGATCGCGCCGTGGCCACCGGTGGCCGCGTAGGCCCCCCGATCCATCAGGATCAGTTGACCGCAGGCCGCGCCGAGCGACGGGTCGGACAGGCGGCGCATCAGTGGCACGGGCAGGAAGCCGAGGAGCAGGAAGTCGATCATCGGCACCGTCAGCATCTCACCCAC
This sequence comes from Methylobacterium sp. 190mf, assembly GCF_900107945.1. Lineage (NCBI taxonomy): Bacteria > Pseudomonadati > Pseudomonadota > Alphaproteobacteria > Hyphomicrobiales > Methylobacteriaceae > Methylobacterium > Methylobacterium sp. 190mf. The sequence continues at coordinate 391,193 of NZ_FNVI01000001.1, forward strand.
CGTGTCGGTCCGCTGCCGGGGCACGCCGCTGACGAGGGCCGCGCCGGTGCGGCGAGCCTGCGCCGCGAGGGCGGCGGCTGCCCCGGCCTCGAGGCGCACATCGGCGTCGATGAACAGCAGGTGGTCGCCGCGGGCGAGCCCGGCCATGTGGCTGCAGGCGTGGTTCTTGCCCGTCCATCCGTCGGGCAGGGCCGGCACCGGGACGAGACGCAGGCGCGGGTCGCCGACGGCGCGCACGATCTCGGCGGTCGCGTCGGTGGAATGGTCGTCGCCGACGATCACCTCCACCGGGACCGCGGCGCTGGCGAGCGCCGCCCGCACGGTGGCGTCGATGTTGCCGGCCTCGTTGCGCGCCGGGATCAGGATCGAGACGAGACCGGCCCCGGCCTCCACCGCGGGCTGGCGCAGGACCGCGAGATTCACCGCCGCCAGGATGGCCGGCAGGAGGGCGGTGGCGAGGCAGAGGTACGCCAGGGCCGTGAGGATCGAGTCGGTCATCGTCTGCGCCGGCAGGGGAGCGCGCCACGATAGGGGATCGGGCGGGATCTGGCGCGCGCGGGCGGTCTCATCCGGCGCGATCCTGGCCGCCCGCGGCGCGGTGCGCCGGATCGAACCGGCGGCCGGAGAGCCGGGCCGACAGGCGCCGCCACAGGTCGTAGAGGCCGCCGACGCCCTTCCGGCCGGAAACCAGCGTGCGGAAGCGTCCGGGCTCCCGGCTGATCACGTCGGCGCTCAGGCGGTCGAGGGTTCGGGTCAGTTCGGATTCAAGGCGCGCGAGGCGCTGATCGCGCGGGAGCGCGGCGAGTTCGGATCCGGCGATCCCCGGCCCGAAGGCCGCGAAGGCTCCCGCGCCGCGCTCGTCCCAGAAGGTGTACTCGACGGCGAGCGGGACGAAGAGCGCGTCGGGGGCGATCTCGGCGAGCCGCGCGACGCCGGGACGGAGGGCCAGCGGCCGCGCGCGGGCATCGGCGAAGCGGCCCTGCGCGGTGATCCAGAGCATGCCGTCGGGGGCTCCGAGGATCGACCGTGCGGCGGCCAGGAACTGCGCCGCCCCGCGCGGGCTGTCGAGGTCGACGCCGAAGGCCCCGATCCGCTCGAAGATGCGGTAGCGCGCCAGCATCGCGGCGTCGAACGGCGCGCGGCTCGCCCGCTCCGGATAGAGCCGGCCGCCCAGCACGATGATCAGCGCGGCGTCCCACCAAGCCGGATGGTTGCAGTAGACCACGATCGCGCCGGGATGGTTCGCGTCAGGTGGCGTGCTCCAGAGGGGCAGCCGCAGGGCGTCGAGGTGGCGGTGCAGGTATCGCTCGAACCACGCCACCATAAAGGCGCGGATCCGGGGCGAGACCGAGGGCAGGGGGGCGCCGTGCGCGCCTCTCGCGCCCCCCGCACCGGGGGGCGGAGATGGCGGCGTCGCGGTCACGCCGAGGCGCGCAGGGCGCCGCGCGCGTCCTGGTCATGCGCGTCGGCGGCGATCCAGCCCGACATCATCACCATCGGCATGCCGGGCCCCGGATGGGCGGCGCCGCCCGCGAGGTAGAGGCCGCGCACCTGCCGCGACCGGTTGCCGGGCTTGAACGCCCCCATCACGCGCCCGTGGGAGGCTAGGCCGTAGATCGCGCCGTTCAGGACCTTGTAGCGCTCGTGGATGTCCTGCGGCGTGAGGTGGCGCTCGACGACGATACGCTCTTCGAGGTCCGGCATGCCGGCGGTGCGCTTGAGCTTGTCGAGGATCGTGCGGCGGTAGTTCTGGAACAGCGGCCCGTCCGGACGCCAGTCGTGGTGCGGCCGCAGATACGGCGTGTGCACGAGGACGTAGAGCGCCTCGCCGCCCTCGGGCGCCACGCTCGGATCGGTGGAGGAGGGAGCTGCCAGATAGGCGGTGGGGTCCGGGGCAGGCTCGCCCTTGTTGTAGATGTAGTCGAACTCCTCCTCCGGGTCGCGGGAGAAGACGAAGTCGTGGTGGTTGAGGTGCTCGTAGCGCTTGTTCAGGCCGAGATAGAGCACCACGCCCGAGCAGGCCGGTTCGGGGTTCTTCTTGGCGTAGGCCTTGGCGGCCTCGCCGCCCACGAGCTCGCGGTAGGTGCGGACCGAGTCCATGTTGGAGATCACGGCGTCGTAGGGCGTGACCCCCGCGGCCGTCCGCACGCCCCGGACCGCGCCGTTGGCGGTCTCGATCCCGGTCACCTCGGTGTCGGTCTTGCACGTGGCGCCGAGTTCCTGGGCAAGCTTCGCCAGCCCCTCGGCGACGGCGCGGGTGCCGCCCATCGGGTACCAGACGCCGTCGGCCGTCTGCATGTGGGCGATGGCGCAGAGCACCGCCGGCGCGCCGTAGGGCGAGGAGCCGACATACTGCACGAAGTGGTCGAGCATCTGCGCGAGCCGCGCGTCCTTGACCTTGCCGCGGATCGTCGAGGCCACCGAGGCGTGCATGCGGAGTGACAGTACGTCGCGCAGCGTGCCCGGGTTCATGTTGGCGCGGATGTTGATCGTGTCGAACAGGTCCTCGACCGGCTTCCAGAAGAAGAATTTCTCGGACACGCCGTGAAGATGCTCGGAGATGGTGATGAACTTCTTGTAGCCCTCGCCGGTGCCGGGGGCGAAGCGCTCCATGTCGCCGGCCATCCGCTCGACGTCCTGCATCAGGTCGATATGCGTGCCGTCGTCGAAGAAGCAGCGCCACTGCGGGTCCAGGCGGCGCAGGTCCATGTAGTCGTGGACCGAGCGGCCGGACTCCGCGAAGATCCGCTCCAGCACCCGGGGCACGGTCAGGATCGTCGGCCCCATGTCGAAGCGGAAGCCGCCCTCGTGGAGCACCGCCGCCTTTCCGCCGAGCCAGCCGTTCTTGTCGTAGACCGTCACGCGGTGGCCCCGCGCGGCGGCGACGCACGCGGCGGCGAGTCCGCCGAGCCCGCTGCCGATGACGGCGACCGTGGAATCCTGGCTCATCCTGCTGGCTGGCTCCCCGGGCCGAGGAAGGCGTGGCCCGCAGAGCGAAGCTAGACCTGGGGCCGGGCGGGTCAACGCGCCACCCGGTCGCGGTCGCCTAGTGGCGGCGCTCGCCTGTGGACAGGCGCGCCAGGAAGTTCCCGATCTCCCGCCGGCGGAGCCCGGCCTCCAGCACTTCGGGCCCGACGCCGTGACGCCAGGCCAGGCGGCGCGCGGTCTCCGGGTCGTGGCCCTGGAGCGTCGCGACTTCGTCGGCATAGGCGGCCACGGCCCGCGAGTTCTCGGCGAGTCCCGCCTCGACAATGGCGGTGTCGCAGAGGCGCAGCATCGCGGCCAGCTCGTCGAGGTCGAGCTCGGGATGATACTGCGTTCCCCAGAACCAGCCGCGATCCCGGCGGATCTCGAGGGCCTGGATGCCGAGAACGCGGTTGCCGGCGAGTACGCGGGCGCCCAGGGGCGGCTCTAGGACGGCGTCGGAGTGGATCGCCGGGGCATCCCAGGTCGCCGGACGGCCGGCCAGCAGAGCGTGAGTCCGGCCCTCCTCGGTCGGGGTGATCGCCCGGGCGAAGCCGTATTCCGGCCCGCGGGGATTCTCGGCGGCGCGCCCGCCCGCCACCGTGGCGGCGACCTGCACTCCCCAGCACGAGCCGAAGACCGCGCGCCCGGCCTCGAAGGCCGCGCGCATCAGGTCGAGCTGCCGGTTCACGGCCGGCGTGCCCTCCGAGACCTTGAGGGTCGAGCCGGTGAAGATCAGGCCATCGAACTCCGCGAGACCCGCCGGCAGGGCCGCGTCGGCGTCGGCGGCGTTGACGTGCCGGCAGACGGAGCCCGGCGCGAGGTCCCGCACCACCGCCGCGTAGGACTCGGCCGAGGTTCGTCCGGTGGCCGCGACGTGGCGGTCGCGGGCAGCGCGATCGTTGCCGTCGGCGATGAGCAGGCGGAGCATGCGGGATACCGGGGAGCGCGGCCGTAGCGGAGGCGCCTCTATGTCGGTGCACACCGCGTCGCAGGAACGGCGCGGATCGTCGCGGGAGGCGGCCGCTGAAATCTGGCCCGACTCCTCCAAACGGGTGATGCGCCCCGCGAGGCCGGGTTTACCCCTGCCGTCTCGGACTCCGAGGAACGATCAGCGCGGAGGACAGGATGCCAGATCTCGCCGAGGTGGAGCTCTACTGCGCGGAAGCCCGGGATATCCTCGCTCACGCGGAGAACATCGTTGCCGACCTGGACCGGAGAGGTGCCTGCGAGGGGCACTGCCTGATGGCGAACCAGGGCCTCGCGGCGCTGCGGAACCTCGACCGCATCATCGAGCGGCACCGCAGGCGGCTGGCGTTCCTGGCCCTGCCCAACGCGGTCGGCCCGTCCCCACCTCCGTCCCCTCCGCGGAAGCGGAACTGGCTGCTCTTCCTCCGGCGGCGCGGCGGGTACGCGGGCCATGGCATCGAGGCGCATTCCTAAGGCTTCCCCGGAGGATCGGGCGAGCCACGCGAGGCGCGCAGATCCCCGCCTGCCGGTGACGCGGCGGTGCGACGGCCTGTCGAGAACCCTGCTGGTCGGGATCGTGCTGCTCGTCCTGGGGTTGGCCATCCCGGCCACCGCCCGGCGAGCACCCCCGCCGTTGCACCAGGCGGCCGAGATCGAGGCCCTGGTCAACAGGGCGGCCGACATGCTGGAGGCCGAGGGCGCGCGGGCGTTCGACGCGTTCCGGCGCAAGGGGAGCACCTGGCGATACGGGGACGTCTACCTGTTCGTCGTCGACCTGCGGGGGATCGTCCTCTTCAACGCCGCCCATCCGAATCGCGAGGGCCACGACCTGCTCCACGAGCGCGACGCCGACGGGAAGCAGTTCCACCACGATTTCATCGACGCCGTCACGCGGTTCGGGGCCGGATGGGTCGACTACATGTTCCCGAAGCCCGGCCAGTCGGCGCCGAGCGTGAAATGGAGCTACGTCTGCGCGACGCGCGTGGCCGGCGTGGAGGCGCTGGTCGGTGCCGGCGTCTACGTGGAGTAGCGCTGTCCGGGTCGGGACGCCGGGACCTAGGCCGTCCGCCGCGCCGCCAACGCGAGGGCGAACGCGAGACCGGCCAGGGTCAGCGCCGCCAGGACGCCCAGGGCCGGGGCCGCGGCGGAGAAGCCCTCGCCCAGGGCGCTCTGGTAGGCCTCGATCGCCCAGGCGTTCGGGGTGAGCCATCCGGCCTGCTGCAGCCAGGGCGGCATCAGGAACCGCGGGACCATCGAGCCTCCGACCGCCGAGAGCAGCAGCACCCCGAAGGTCGAGGCGAGATGCGCCTGCTGGCGCGAGGCCGCGAGCGCGCAGGCCGCGAGCGCCAGACCGGCCGCCATCGCGGAGACCAGCAGGCAGGCGGCCAGGAAGGCCGGCCAGTGCGGACCGATCTCGACGCCGTAGAGAAGCGCAGCGGCCAGGAAGATCAGTCCGGCCTGGACGAGCCCCTGCAGCGTCAGGAAGGCGAACTTTCCGAGCACCACGACGGGCAATCCACCCGGCCCGGCCATCAGCCGCTCGGTGAGGCCCGTCTCGCGCTCCTCGACCAGGGACATGGCGCCCTGCATGGCGGCGAAGAGCAGGAACACCGCGGTGATCGCGCCGGCGTAGTAGCTCACCCGGGCATTGGCGGTCCCGGACGCGGTGCTGCGGCGCTCCACCAGGGAGGCGAAGCTGAACGGTTCCTTCTTGGCACGCTGCTCGGCGAAGGCCTCGTCGAGGAACCGGCGCTCGTCTGGACCGATCTTGCCCGTGCGCTCGACGTCGGCGACGACCCGCGACAGGACCACGTCGGGCAGCGCCTCGTTCAGGACCCGCTGGAGCTGGCCGAGGGCGATCGGTGTCGCCAGCGCCTTGGCGGGGTTCTCGACCAGCACCACCGGCTGGTCCGCGGAACCGGGCGCGGCCTCAGCAGGGGCGGCGATCAGGTCTCCACGCAGGACCAGCGCCACGTCGACCTCGCCGGCCCGCACCGCCTGCGCCACGGCGTCGATGTCGGGCGCGGGCAGCCGCGTCACCCGGAGCGAGGGATCGGCCGCGAGCGCGTCGGCGAGGCGCTGTGTTGCCGCGGTGTGGACGAGGTCGGCCAAGCCGAGATGGATGCGGATCCGGTCGCCGATCGCACCGGAGAAGATCGCCGCGAAGATCGAGAAGATCACGGTCGGCAGCACGAAAGCCATCACCAGCGCGGCCCGGTCGCGCAGGAGGGTCAGGAGCATCACCCGGAAGGCGGCAGCGATCATCCGGCGGCCCCGACCCGGAGCGGGGTGGCTTCGGGATCCGTCAGTTCCCGCGGGCGGAGGGCGTCGAGATAGAGCGTCTCCAGCCGCGGCGCCCGCACCCGGATCTCGGCCACCGGCACGTTCTGGGCGCGCAGGGCGCCGAGCAGCGCCGCGCCGTCGAGGCCGGCCCGTTCGACCGACCGCCAGACGAGGCCGCCAGCCTCGGCGGGCACGAAGCCGGCCCGGCGCAGCACGCCCTCGGCCTGTCCCGTCACCGGGCCGGTGAGGCTCAGCTCCCGCTCGGGCGCGCCCGTGCGCAACTGCGCGAGCAGGTCGGCGAGACGGCCGGCACGCACGACCCGGCCCTGGGCCAGGAACGCGACCCGGGAGGCGAGGCGTTCCGCCTCGGCGAAATCGTGGGTGGCAATCAGGATCGCGGTGCCGGCGGCCTTCAGGCGATCGAGCACCGCGTGGATCGCGGCCCGCGCGGCGAGGTCGACGCCGCTGGTCGGCTCGTCGAGGAGCACCAGCCGGGGCCGGTTCATCAGGCTCGCGGCGATGTTCACCCGGCGCCGGTACCCGCCCGACAGGACGCCGACCGGGCGCCGAGCCACGTCGCCGATGTCGGCCATGGCCAGGGCGGCCTCCACGGCCGCCTTCCGGTCGCGGCGGGAAACCCCCGCCAGCTGCCCGAACACGCCGAGATTCTCCGATACGGTCAGCCGCGGATAGAGGGCGATCTCCTGCGGCACCCATCCGATGGCGCGGCGGGCCTGTCCCGCGCGGTACGGGTCCGCTCCGGCCACGCGCACCGAGCCCGCACTGGGCGCGAGCCGCCCCGCCACGAGGCGCATCAGCGAGGACTTACCGGCCCCGTTCGGTCCAAGCAGCGCCAAGGTGTCGCCAGTGCCGAGGTCGAGATCGACCTGATCCAGCACCCGTCGGCCGCGGAGGTCGAGGCCGACGCCCGCGAGCCGGACGAGGGGGGCGTCCATCGGTTCACCGACCCGGCAGGGCACGGCCGAGGCGCACCCGTACGGCGGCGCCGGGCTCCCGGAGGGCGAAGGCCGCCTCGGCGAAGTCGGGTCGCGCTCGCCGCCCGACGGCCCCCGAGAAGCCGTAGGGCTCGAGCGGCAGGCCGAGGCCGGTGCGGTCGAGGCGCCCGTTGCCGTTGGCGTCCTGGTAGGCTGCCACCGCGTAGGTTCCCGGCGGGACATCCCGGAAGGTGAACCGCGCCCGGTCAGTGGTGGCCGGCGCGTCGTCCCCCCTGAGACACGACGTCTCCGAGAGACCGCCCTGACAGAGCGCGACGCGCACCTGGCCGCCCCCGGGCTCGATGCCGTCGACCTCGACCTGGACGGCGGCGGCCCATGCCGGCACGGCCGCGGCGCAGAACCAGGCCGCCACGGCAACCGTCACGCGTCCTCTCGGCCTCCGGAGAAGGCTCCGGTCGGTCGCCGCGCTCACGAGGCCTCGCTGGAGGTGGCCAGCGGGGCGGTGTCGGGGATGCCGGCCGCGGCGGCGGCGCGGGCACCGGCAAGCTCCTCGATCAGCAGCCGGGCCGATATGCGGGCTCCTTCGTAGATCACCGGCAGGCCCGAGCCCGGATGGGTGCCGCCACCGACGATGTAGAGCCCCGGTCCGAAACGATTGTGCGGCCGGAAATACAGCATCTGCATCAGGTCGTGGGCGAGGTTGAAGGTGGCGCCCTCGTGGACGGCGAAATCCTCCTCCCACTGGGTCGGGTCGATGATCCGCTCGTAGCGGATGCGGGACTCGAGATCGTCGATTCCGAGGAGCTTCAGCCGTTCCAGGACCAGGGCGCGGTAGGTCTCCCGCATCGCCGCCCAGTCGATCCCCGCCTTCAGGTTGGGCACCGGCACCAGCACGTAGAGGGCTGTGTGTCCGGGCGGCGCCATGCCGCCATCCGTGTAGCCCGCGTGCTGCACGTACAGGGACGGCTGCATCGGCAGCGTGCCCTCCGTGATCTCGCGGATGTTCTTCTCGTAGCCGTCGGCCAAGAGGATCGTGTGATGCCCGAGGCTGTCGGGCATTTTCCCCTCGAGGCCGAGATATAGCATGAAGGTCGAGCAGGAGAGCCGAGCCTTCCGGATCTTGGCGTCGCGCCAGCGCGGCCGGTGCCGCTCCGGGACGAGGGCGCGCACGACCTTCGCGAAGTCACCGTTGATCAGCACCGCGTCGGCGTTGAAAGTCTCGCCGTCCGCCACCAATCCAGTGGCGCGCTTGCCGTCGAACAGCACCTCCTCGACGTTGCTGTTGAGCCGGAGGTCCACGCCCATGCGGCCGGCCAAGCCCGCCATCGCCTCGGAGACGGCGCCGCAGCCGCCCACCGGGTGATAGACCCCGTGCTCGTATTCGAGGAACGACAGGATGGTGAACAGGCTCGGGCACCGGAACGGCGACATGCCGAGGTACTTGGTCTGAAACGAGAAGGCGAGGCGCACCCGCGGGTCGGCGAAGTGGCGCTTGAGGTCTCGGTCCACGCTCCGGCCCGGATGCAGGTAGGGCAGGGCGGCCAGCATGGCCGGGCTCGCCATGCTGCGCAGGGTGTGGAAGGCCTGTTCCAGGACCGGCTTGAAGTAGTTCAGCTTGGTCCGGTTCTCGGAGAAGAAGGCCTTGACGTTCTTGGCGTCGTCCGGCGCGAGGCGGGCGACCTCGCGCTCCAGGCGCTCGACATCGCCGGTCGCGCGGATCGTTCCCGAGATCCCCTCCGCGCCCTCGAACACGAGGTGGTACTGCGGGTCGAGCCGCTCGAGCTTGACGTGGTCTTCCAGCCGTTCGCCGCAGCTCGCGAAAATATCCGCAAGAATCTGTGGATAGAGGAAGAACGTCGGGCCGATATCGAACCGGTAACCGCCGGGAGCCTCGACGGTCTTCGTCCGACCCCCGACCTGCGGGTCCTTCTCGAAGATGGTGACGTGGATCCCGGCCCGCGCGAGCAGTAGGGCGGCGGCCAGTCCGCCCGGTCCGGCCCCGACCACGGCCACCCGGCGTCCGGTCAGCGCCCGCAACCCATCCCCAGACTGAAGCAACGTCCCCGACTCCTCACAGAATCCCGATACCCCGTCCAGCCAAGCTAGCTTCGCATCATCGCGCGGCAATTGCAGCCGTTTGTCGCGCGCACAACGCTGTATACGATCATACGGTGGATACACATCCGCAAGGTTTCTCGACGCGAGCCGCGTCGCGGACCGCCCGTGGCCTCACCGGCGGCCTCGCCAGCGCCGGATCGCGTGTCGGGCCGTCCTCGGTGGAGCGGGCGCGTCAGCGCTGGCCCAGACGCTCGTACCAGGCGTGGGCCTGGGCGGGCGTCCGCTCGAACGTCCGGGTGCCGTGGGGCCTCCGCGTCTGGCGCCATTCCCGCGGCGTCACCCCGAATCGAGCGCGGAAGGCGCGGCTCAGGTGGGCGGGATCCTTGAAGCCGTGCTCGCTCGCCAGGCGCACGAGCGCCCGCGTCTCGAGCGGATCCTCCAGGGCGATCCGGATCGCCTCCAACCGCTTCTCCCAGACGCGGTGCATGACGCCGCCGACGTTCTGGAAGGCGCGGTACAGCACGGTCCGCGAGACGCCCACCCCGTCGGCGAGGCGGTCCGGCGATAGGTCGGGCGAGGCCAGGTGGAGATCCATCAGGCGCTCGACGAGGGCGACGAAGCCGGCATCCAATTCCGGGCCCTGCAGCACGTCCGAGGCCGCGGACGGATCAAACAGGCGGCGGACGAAACCGGTCAACTCACCCGCGATCGCCGGCTCGTCGTCGGCGGTGGCCGTCGGCAGCCGGCGGTACAGGGCGTGCAGCCGGGCGACGAGCAGACGGTTCCGCTCCCTGTCGAGGAAGATCGGGATCCGCTCGACCGCGCAGTCGGCCAGCAGGCGTCGCGGGATGGTCAGCCCGATCGCGCTGGAGCTCACCCCGCGGGCATCGAGTTCCCGGCCCATATTGGCGGCCATGATCCGGTTGCGTTGCTGCACCACCGGGCTGCCCGCGACGTCCCCGGACAGGCCACCCGACACGTAGAGCATGAACGTGAAGTGATCCGGCGTCGCCGCGGCGTGGCGGCGATCGCGGACCATGTGCTGGGCCGAGAAGACCATCCGGCTGGCGAGGATGTCCCCCAGGACCGTGCAGGACAGGTTCCCGCGCGGCACCGGAGCCCCTTTGATCTGCTCGATCCGAACGATGGGTGCCATCAGATCGCGCCAGGCCGCGAAGGCCTGCGCGGGTTCGAGGTGATCGGTGTTGAAGTGAAGCGTCGGGAGACTCGACATGCGATCCGGCGCGGCGTCGTGACGGTCTTGAGACCTCAGCTTGCGCACACCCGCGCGCGGCGTCGAGATGTCCATGTGTTGCAGGCGGACGATTGTGCGCCGGCCCTATTTGGCGGCGTCCGCGCGGAGAATACTGAGTTCAGGAAACGGCCGGCCCAGGCGAAGGGAGCTGTCGTCGCGGCGCGTTCACGGCCTGCCGAGGCGCCCCTGGCCGCGCGCGATGGTGTAGAGGGCGACGCCCGCCGCGGTGGCGACGTTGAGCGAGTCGAAGCCGGCGGCCATCGGGATCCGGATCGGACGCGCCCGGGCCAGCGTCGCCGCATCGAGGCCGGGTCCCTCGGTGCCGAGGATCAGGAGCGCGCGCGCCGGGACGTCGAGCGTGTCCAGAGTCTCGGTCGCCCCCGGGCTGAAGGCCAGCGGCTGGAGATCGAGGGTTTCGGCGAGCCGCAGCCAGTCCTGCCCTTCCGGCAGCCGCGCGAAAGGCTGGATCAGGGCGGCCCCTGCGGAGACGCGGATGCTCTTGCGGTAGAGCGGGTCGCAGCTCGCCCCGTCGAGGAGCACGGTGTCGGCCCCGAAGGCCGCCGCGTTACGGAAGGCGGCGCCGACATTGTCGTGATTGGTCAGGCCCGCGAGGCCGACCACGAGGGCGGGGGCGGGCGGTGGCGGTACGAGGTCGGCCGCGCCGGGCTCCGGCCCGCGCAGGCCGACCGCCAGGACCCCGCGATGGATCGGGAAGCCCGTCACGGCGCTCATCACCGCCTTCGAGGCGCCGAACACGGGCGGCGGCTCCGCGGCGGCGGCGATTTCGGCGGCGAGTCCGGGCCACCGCTCAGGCGCGAGGAGGATCGATTCGGCGCGGAAGCGGCTGCGGCGCCCGAGGAGCAGCCGCAGGGTCACCTCGCCCTCGACGATGAAGCGCCCGGCGCGGCCCACGAGGTCGCGCTCGCGCATCCGGGTGTAGGGCTCGAGGCGGGGATCGTCCGGGTCGGCGAGGAGCTCCGGGACCGGAACCACCTCAGCCCTGGGACCGGTCGGAGCGGTTCGCCAGCGGGTCGGCCTCGGCCTTGGTCGGCACCTTCACCAGGGCCTCGCCGTCGAGGACCGTCTCACCGCCCACCGAGCACTTGCAGGCGAGGCGCGCGCGCCGCCGCTCGGGCATGAGTTCGGCCACCGTCACGGTGACGTCGACGACGTCGCCGATCCGCACCGGGGCGCGGAAGTTCAGGGTCTGGGAGATGTAGACGGCGCCGGGCCCCGGCAGGCGGGTGCCGAGCACCGCCGAGATCAGCCCGGCCGTGTAGAGGCCGTGTGCGATGCGTGTGCCGAACGGCGTGCGCGCGGCGAAGTGCTCGGACAGGTGGATCGGGTTGCGGTCGCCGGTGATCTCGGCGAAGCCCACCACGTCCGAGGAGGCGATGGTCTTCGAGAGGGTCTCCGACAGGCCGACCTCGAGATCCTCGAAATAGAGCACGCGCAGTTCGGGCAGCATGACGCGGCAGACCTCCGGTTCCGGCCGGTCATTCGTCTCGTGCAGCCGGCTCCGGCAACGGCGTCGCACGATCCCGGCGGCGAATCCACCCGGACAAAGGCGTAACGGCGTCGAACTTTCTTGAGCCGCGGACAGGCTTTTCTCAACGGCCGCTCGACAGCGCCGCGCGCGTCGGCGAAGAGGCGTCCCGTGATCGCCGATGATGCGCCCCGGCCCGCGCCGCCCGCCCTCCGCCCGGTCGTCGCCCGCGTGGCGGCGCTCAACCTCGGCTATTTCGGCATCGAGATCGCGGTGGCGCTCGCCATCGGCTCGGTGGCGCTGATCGCCGACAGCCTCGATTTCCTCGAGGACGCGGCGATCAACCTGCTGATCTTCGCGGGTCTCGGCTGGAGCGCGCGCAACCGCGCCCGCCTCGGGACCGCCATGGCGGGGATCCTGCTCCTGCCGGCGCTGGCGGGGGCCTGGGCGGCCTACGGCAAGATCGCCGATTTCACCGCCCCAGCGGCACTGCCCCTGACCCTCGCGGGGCTCGGCGCGCTCGCCGTGAACCTCACCTGCGCGCTCATGCTCGCCCGGCACCGCTCCGGCTCGGGCAGCCTGACCCGGGCGGCCTACCTCTCGGCGCGCAACGACGCCGTCGCCAACCTGGCGATCATCGCCGCCGGCCTGGTGACGGCCCTCCACCCGTCCCCCTGGCCCGACCTCGTGGTGGCGGCCGGGATCGCGATCCTCAACGCCGACTCGGCCGCCGACATCCTCAAGGCAGCCGCGGCCGAGCGCAGAGCCGCGCGGTAGCGGCCCTCGGGCGGCCCCCAAGCGGCGACACGGCAGCGACCATCATGCGCATCTTCCCCATCTCGGACCTGCACCTGGAGCGGCGCCGCCTCGACCGGATCGCGCCGCCCGCGGAGCCGTTCGACCTGCTCGCCTGCCCGGGCGACCTCCACGAGGGACATCCCGAGCGGGGGCTCGCGGCGCTGCAGCACCTCGCGCAGGGACGGCCGATCGTGCTGGTGCCGGGCAACCACGAGCGCTACGCGCCGACCGGGGACCGGCGGACCGCGCCGGAGCTGATCGCCGCCCTCGAGGCCGAGGTCGGTCGCCTTAACGGGCTCGGCGCGCGGATTCATCTGCTCCAGCACGCGCGGAGCTGCGTCATCGACGGTGTCCGCTTCGTCGGCACCACCCTGTGGAGCGACTGGACCCTGGCGGGGCGCTGGCTCGCACCGGACGCGCCGAACCGGCCCGACGATCCGGTGGCCTACGCGGCGTCGCGCATGACCGACCCGGTGACGGGCTCGCGGGAGTATCTCGGATCGATCCGCAAGGCCGACGGCAGCCCTTGGCAGCCGGTGGACGCGATGGCGGAACACCGGATCGAGCGGGCGGCCCTGCACGCGGCGCTCCGGACCCCGCACGACGGACCGACCGTTGTGGTGACCCATCACCCGGCGAGCCCGCTCGCGGCCGACCGCTTCCGGGACGCGCCCGGAGTCCCCTGGTGGGTGCCGGCCTTCTACGCCAGCACGGCCCTCGACGACCTCGCGGAGGCCGAGCGGCCGGAGCTTTGGATCTCCGGGCATTTCCACGCCGGCCACGACCTGCGGATCGGCCGTTGCCGCTGGATCTCGAACCCGGTGGAGGGCACGACCTACCGCGGCGACTTCGTCGTCGAAGTCGAGGAGCGGTGATTTAGTCCCCTCGCCAAGAGAACGGTCTGTCGACGCCGTGCGATCGCGCACGGCTTGGCCGTAACGGCGGGATGCTGTCGGAGTGAACGCTCGTCAAACCCTGATCGGCCCCGAATGACGGGGCTCAGGTTCGGGGTTTTCATGGCCGGATTTAGCCTGACGTCACGTTGGGTCGCGGCGGCGGCTCTTGCCGTCTCGGCCCCGATCGCCGCCGCGTCGACGGCCACGACCGCGCGGGCGGCGTCCGCGGCGCAGCCGGGACAGACAGTCGGCCTGCCGGTGGGCGACCAGCTGCCGGTCGGCCTGTATTTCGTGAACCTGTCGAGCTTCGGCGTGCGCGGCACGCTCCCGCGCGACTCGTCGACCAACGTCAACCTGCCGACCTTCGCGTGGGCGACGCCCTGGGATGTCGCGGGTGCGCGCCTGCAGTTCTTCTTCACCCAGCCGGTCGCGGCGGCGAGCAGCCAGGGCGCGCCCTATCAGAGCGGCGTCGGGCAGCAGCTGCTGGCGGCCCAGCTCGCCTGGGACCTCGGCGGCGATGTCGGCTTCAGCTACCTGTTCGGCGGCTACCTGCCGATCCAGACGCGGTTCCTGACGCAGTCGGCCTCGCTGACCCACCGCTTCGCGCTGAGCTATACCGGCCAGGGCTGGAACCTCACGGCGAACCTGCTCTACGGCGTCTTCCTCGACACGCGCTCGCCCAGCGGCACCCTCTATCCGGACTACATGAACCTCGACCTGACCATGACGAAGAAATTCGGCTCCTGGCAGATCGGCGCGGTGGCCTTCGGGTCGACGGACCTTCCCACCGGCGTGGCGAGCTACCGTCCGCAGGGCCAGATCGCGGTGGGCGGTCTCGTCGGCTACAATTTCGGGCCCGTGAACCTGCAGGCCTACCTCACGCACGACGTGGTCGAGCGCAATTACGGCGGCCGCGAGGTTCGCGGCTGGCTGCGCGCGATCGTGCCGCTGTACCAGGACAAGAACGAGGTCGAGCCGGGCCGCACCCTCGTGACGCGGCGGCAGGCCGAGTAGCCGAGCCGGCTGAAACTGTCCGGGCCGGCGACATTCCAGGCATAGGACGCGGGGCCGGGCGGGGGCCTTACGAAAGGGGCCTCCGAGATCGTCGCATCTCGGAGGCCCCTTCGTGCGTTCAGGACGGCACCGCCGATCCGGCGCGGATCCGCGCCCCGCCTGACGGGGCGCGGCGGAAGCCTCAGCCGTGCACCAGCACGTTGCGGAACTGCCAGGGATCGCTGGTGTCGATGTCCTCCGGGAACAGGCCCGGGCGGTCGGTGAGCGGCGTCCAGTCCGTGTACACGCCCACGACCGGGCCGAGATACGGGGTCTGGACCTCCAGGCAGCGGCGGAAGTCCATCTCGTCGGCCTCGACGATGCCGGCCTCCGGGTTCTCCAGGGCCCAAACCATGCCGGCGAGCACCGCCGAGGTCACCTGCAGGCCGGTGGCGTTCTGGTAGGGGGCGACCCGGCGGGTCTCCTCGATGGAGAGCTGCGAGCCGTACCAGTAGGCGTTCTTCTTGTGGCCGTAGACGAGCACGCCGAGCTCGTCGATGCCGTCGACGATCTCGGTCTCGTCGAGGATGTGGTGCTGCTCCTGCACCTGGGCCGCCTTGCCGAACATCTCGTGGAGCGACAGCACGGCGTCGTCGGCCGGGTGGTAGGCGTAGTGGCAGGTCGGCCGGAAGACCGGCTTATCGCCCTCGCGCACCGTGTAGTAGTCGGAGATGGAGATCGCCTCGTTGTGGGTGACGAGGAAGCCGAATTGCGACCCGGCGGTTGGCACCCAGGTGCGCACCCGCGTGTCGGCGCCCGGCTGCAGCAGGTAGATCGCGCAGCGCGACCCCTTCTCCTGCTCGCGGGCGTTGGCGGGCTTCCAGGTCTCGTGCGTCCCCCAGCCCAGCTCGGCCGGCTGGTTGCCCTCGGAGACGAAGCCCTCGACCGACCACGTGTTCACGAAGACGCCCCGCGGCTTCGGATTCTTGGCGCGCTGCGTGTCCCGCTCGGCGATGTGGACGCCCTTCACGCCCAGATCCTTCATCAGGGCGGCCCACTCGGCCTTGGTCTTCGGCTCGGGCCGCTGCAGGCCGGTATCCTGGGCGATGTTCAGGAGCGCCTGCTTGACGAACCACGAGACCATGCCGGGATTGGCGCCGCAGCACGACACGGCCGTGGTGCCGCCGGGCTTCTGCGCGCGGGCGTCGAGGATGTTCTCGCGGAGCGCGTAGTTGGTGCGGTCGCCCTGGCTCTTGGTCTTGTCGAAGTAGAAGCCCGGCCAGGGCTCGGCCACGGTGTCGATGTAGAGGGCGCCGAGTTCGCGGCAGAGCTCCATGATGGCGCGCGAGGAGGTGTCGACCGACAGGTTGACGCAGAAGCCCTGGCCGCCGCCCTCGGTGAGGAGCGGGGTGAGCACGTCGCGGTAGTTCTCCGGCGTCAGGGCCACCTTCTCGAAGCGCAGTCCGTGCTTCTCGGCGAGGGACCGATGCGTGTCGACCGGGTCGATCACGGTGAAGCGGGCGCGGTCGTACTCGAAGTGGCGCTCGATGAGCGGCAGGGTGCCGCGGCCGATCGAGCCGAAGCCGATCATCACGATGGGGCCGGTGATCCGGCCATGGATCGGGTGATGGGTCGGCTGGTCGGTCATGCGGGATATCCTCGTCTGGCGGACGCCGGGCGCGTCCGCTCATCTGCTCGCGGGCGGGTTATGGCGCGCGTGTGACAGTGCGGCGACAGGCCCGCGCCGCCGGAGCGGTGCCGGTGCGGTCCAGGGCCCGAGTCGCCGGAAACGCGCTCAATGGCGGCTTGCCCGTCGCCGGTCAACCGCGCGCCCAATACCCTTCGTTAACGCGCCCTCACCGAAATGTCGCGCGAAGTATGAATTCAGCGCATGCGTCCCCTATCATCTGCTCAGTGGCAGTCTCTTGACGCAGGCCTCATATTGCAATGCAGCAAGGCCGCGCAGAGGGCCGTAGAGTTGGGGAGCGACGAAACGCCCGGGACCTCGCACCTGGAGTCCGTCATGCTCGCGCTCATCACCGCCCGGATCCCCGGCCCCGCCGTCGAGACCGCCGATCGCGATCCCGGCTTCCTGACCCTCGTCTTCGCGGTCGCCCGCACGCTGCGCGTCGGCGCGGAGAGCGCCTTCGCCCGCCGCTGCGCGCTCGCGCGCTCGATCGGTGGCCCGAATCCTCTCTGAGACGCGCGCAACCCACCGGCGCCGCCTCCGGCGATTGCGTCGCCCCGGCTTGGGCATTAGGCGGCACTGCCGCCCAATGGCTCTCCGGGGGATCGTGACTCCATGTCGACATTTCGTGCGCTTCTGCGTCTCAGCCTGATCGCGACGTCGCTTGCGGCTGTCCCGAACCTGGCGGCGCGCGCGCAGGATGCCGAACCCGATGCCGCTCCGGCCGCCGAGGCGCCCGCGAAGCCGAAGCCCAAGCCGCGGCCGAAGCCGGCTCCCCACAAGGCGGTCAAGCCTACCGAGGCGGCGAAGCCTGAGGAGACCGCGACGCCGGCGGCCGCTGCGGCGCACGCCGTGTGGCCCGCCGGCGCCAGCACCGTCAGCGAGAGCTACGGCGACTGGACGATGACCTGCACGCGCCCGAGCGACAAGGTCACCTGCATCGTGGCCCAGTCCCAGGGCGATTCGCGGACCGGCCGGCGCAAGTTCGGCTTCGAACTGCAGACGCCCGCGAACGGTCGGGCCGAAGGGATCGTGCTGATGCCCTTCGGGCTCGCCATCGAGCCGGGCGTGACCTTCAAGCTCGACGAGCAGACCCTCGGCAAGGGCGCCCCCTACACGACCTGCAGCGCCGAGGGCTGCATCGTGGCGATCAGCTTCCCGACGCTCGCCCTCGACGGCATGCGCACCGCCAAGGCCCTCACCGTGACCGGCGAGAAGGCGGGCGGGACCGAGCCGGCCACCGTCACGGTGCCCCTGACGGGCTTCTCGCAGGCCTTCGATCGCGCCGTCGCCCTCGGCGGCTGAGCCGCGCGGCGGCCCGCGGCCTTTTCCGGTTACGGTTAAGCCAGCGTTAGCCGCGGTCGAGCAGGATCCCGCCGAGAAGTGGCGCCGCGCGCCGCGGTCCCTCGGGTGCCGCGCGCCGGGTTCGGATCGGCGAGGCGATGGGATCGGTGGGCGGGCGACCCCGGAACGGTCGAGGACGCGGCGCGCGGGTGCTGACCGCGGCGCTGGCGCTGCTCGCCCTTCTGGCAGGGATCGCGCCTGCGCTGGCCGCGCGGCTCGTCAGCACCAAGGGCAGCGAGGTCGGCACCGGGGCCGGCGGCTACGGCCGGATCGTGCTCACCTTCGACAAGCCGGTCGCGGTCAAGGCGAAGCTCGCCGGCGGCGTCCTGCTCCTGAGCTACGGCGAGCGGGTGGCGCCCGGGCCCGAGCACCTCACGGACGAGATGCCGGCCTTCATCGCCAGCGTCCGCCGCGATCCCGACGGCACGGGGCTCCGCCTCGCCCTGCAGCGCCCTTACCGGGCCAACGTCCAGTCGGCCGGCGAGCGCGTGTTCGTGGACCTGCTTCCGGAGGGGTGGTCCGGCCTCATGCCGCCGCTGCCGGCCGAGGTGATTGCCGACCTCGCCCGCCGGGCCCGGGCGGCCGAGGAGGCGCTCAGGGCGCGCACGCCGGAGCCGGTGCGCCGGGCGCTGTCGCTCGAGCTCGCGCTGCTTCCGACCCTGACGCGGCTGTCGCTGCGCCTCCCCGCGGAGGCCGTCTCCACGGTGACCGCCGAGGGATCCGTGACGCGCGTGCGGGTGATCGGCGCCTGGACGATCGATCCGAGCGGCACCCGCGGCCGTCCGCGCCCCGGAATCGCCAAGCTGGCGACGGAGACCGACACGAACTCGGCGAGTCTGCTGATCACGCCCGAGGACGGGTTCAGGATCGGCACCGAGCGCGAGGACGGCGCCATGTACGTGGACGTGGTCCGCCCCAAGCCTCCGGAGCCGGCCGCGACCGCCGTCGACGTGCCGGGTCCCGCCGCCGCGAAGCAGGCGCCGCCGCTGCCGGTCGCGCCGCGCCCGGCCCAGGTCAGTGCGCCAGTCACTGCGCCAGTCACGGCGCCCGTCGCTGCGCCAGTCACTGCGCCGGCGGTCGCGCCGCGCCCCCCCGAGCCGCCGCCGACGCGCCGGGCCGGCGGCGGCTTGCTCTTCCCGTTTCAAACCCTCCCGCCGGCGGTCCTGTTCGAGCGCGGCGGGATCGCGACGCTGGTCTTCGAGACCGCCGAGCCGGTGGTCGTCCCGCCGGCGAGCCAGGGCCTCGCGCCGATGGGCGCACCCGCCCGGACGGGGCCGCTCACGGTCGTGCGGTTCCCGGTTCCGCCGGGTCGGCTCGTCGATCTCAACGCCGTCACCACCGGGACCGGCGTGGCCTGGGAACTCTCGGCGGGCAGTGCGCTGAGTCCGAGCGACACGATCGATCCCGTCCGCAAGCCCGATCCGTCCGGCCGCATCGCCGTCACCCTGACGCTGCCGCATCCCGGATCGGCGACGTGGCTCGCCCTCGACGATGAGCGGATCGCGGTGGTCACGTCGGCCGCGCAGCGCCCCGTCGGCAATCCGAAGAACCGTCGCTTCGTCGATTTCGAGATCCTGCCGAGCCGGCACGGCCTCGCGGTGCTCGCCGGCGCCGACGATCTGGCGGTGCGGCCCGAACTCGACGGCGTCTCGATCGGCCGCGAGGGCGGACTCGCCGCGTCCATGGCGGCGCGCAAGCCGGACGTGGCGCTCGTCGACGCGGGGGCCCTCGCGATCGCGAAGGAGCCCTGGGAGCGCGCCAGGATGGGGAATGTCCGCGCGACCCTGCGCGGCCTCTTCGACGCGGCCGTCGCGGCGACGCCGACCGAGCGCGGTCCGGCCCGCTTGGCGCTGGCCCGCGCGGATCTCGCCAACGGCCTCGATTACGAGGGCCTCACCGCACTGGAGATCGCGGCCGCCGACGATCCGCTCCTGGCCATCCAGCGCGACACCGCCGTCCTGCGGGGCATCGCCCTGGTCCGGATCGGCCGGAGCGCGGAGGCGCTGAAGGCCCTCAGCGTCCCGCTCCTGAGCGACGATCGCGAGGCCGCCCTGTGGCGCGCGATGGCCTCGGCCGGGGCGGGCGACTGGAAGACGGCGGAAACGGGCTTCCTCAAGGTGCTGCCGCTGGCCGACGGCTATCCCGCGGACGTCGCGCAGACGATCCGGGCCCGGGCCGCCGAATCGGCGATCGAGAACGGCGATGCCGAGACCGCTGCCGCGCGCGCCGAGGCCGAGCGCGACCTGCCGCCCTGGATCCGCGACCGGCTGGCGATGGTCCGCGCCCGCGTGGCCGAGGCGACCGGCCAGACCGAGGCGGCCCTGGACGCCTACGCGCGCCTCGACAACTCGGCCGTCCGCCCGGTCTCGGTCGAGGCCGCGCTGAGGGGCGCGCTCCTGGCGCAGGCCTCCGGCAAGCTCGCGCCCGACGCCGCCATCGAGCGGCTGGAGCGGCTCGCCCTGACCTGGCACGGGGGCCCGGTCGAGGACGGCATCACCGCCGGTCTCGCCCGCCTCTATCTCGCCGCCGGCCGGTGGCGCGACGCTTTCACGGTGGTGCGCCGGGCCAACGTCTTCGCGCCGAACGCCCCAGCGACCGCGGCGCTGGCGCGGGACGCGCAGACGGCCTTCGAGAACCTCTACCTCACCGACAAGGGCGACAAGCTCTCCGGGATCGAGGCCGTGTCGCTTTTCTTCGATTTCCGTGAGCTGAGCCCGATCGGGCGGCGCGGCGACGAGGTGGTGCGCCGTCTGGCCGACCGCCTCGTGACCCTCGACCTCCTCGATTCGGCCGCCGACCTGCTGCAGTACCAGATCGACAACCGCCTCACCGGCCCGGCGCGATCCGCGGTGGCGGCGCGCCTCGCGACGGTCCGGCTGATGGACGACAAGCCGATGGAGGCCCTGAAGATCCTCGACGCCACCGAGCTGCCCGAGCTTCCGGGCGAACTCAAGCGCGCCCGCGGGCTGGTCCGCGCCAGGGCCCTGTCGGACCTGACCCGCACCGACCTCGCGCTGGAAACGATCGAGGACGAGAGCGGTCCGGATATCGAGCGTCTTCGCGCCGACATTTACTGGGGCGCGCGCCGCTGGCGCGAGGCCGGGGAGGCCCACGAGGCCCTGCTGGGCGATACGTGGCAGTCCGGCCAGCCGCTGGACGATCAGGCGCGCGCCGACATCGTGCGCGCCGCGATCGCCTACGATCTCGCGCACGAGGCCGTGGGCCTGGAGCGGCTGAAGGCGAAATTCTCTGAGGGGATGGCGGCGAGCCCGGACGCCCGCACCTTCGCGCTCCTGACCGGCACCGACCCGACCCGGGCACCGGGCTTCCGGGACATCGCGGCGCGCGCCACGAAGGTCCAGACGCTGTCGGCCTTCCTCGCCGAGTATCGCAAGCGCTATCCGGATGCCGCCGCGCCCGCGCGCGGTCGACCCGAGGCGCCGGGTGCAGGCGGCGAGGCGCCCGCCGCCGGTGCCCAGGGCGGACAGCAGCAGAGCAGCGCCGGGACACCCGGCGCGCCGCCCGGGTGAGCGCGGCGGTCGTCGTCGACCCGGACGCCTTCCTCGAGACCGAGCGCGGCCGCGTCTGGACGCCCGAACGGAACGCCGAGGCGTGGCGGCTGGCCCTCGCGGCGCTGCGCGCGGCGCTCGCCGCGGACTCGGTCGAGCGGCTCGTGGTCGTGTGCGGGCTGCAGGGGGCCGGCAAATCGACCTGGATCGCCCGGCAGCGGCCCCGGCTCGGCCGCGTCTACTTCGACGCCGCCTTGCCCGGCCGGCGGCACCGTGCGCCGATCCTCGCCATCGCGCGAGCCTGCGGCGTTGCCGCGGAGGCGGTTTGGATCCGCGCGCCGCTCGCGGTCGCCCTCGAGGGGAATCGGCGGCGCGCCGCCGACCGACAGGTTCCCGAAGAGAGCATCCGCTCCGTCGACCGTCTGTTCGAGCCGCCGTCGCGCGCGGAGGGCTTCGCGGCGGTCCGGATCGTCGACGCGACGTCCCGCGCCGGCTGACGGCCCGGCACGGCCGCCGTCAGCCGCCGTAGCTCTGGACCAGGGAGCCGGCCACCAGGGTCCAGCCGTCGACCAGCACGAAGAAGATCAGCTTGAACGGCAGCGCGACCGTGGCCGGCGGGACCATCATCATGCCGACCGCCATCAGCACCGAGGCGACCACGAGGTCGATGATCAGGAACGGGATGAACAGAAGGAAGCCGATCTCGAAGGCGCGGCGCAGCTCCGAGATCATGAAGGCCGGCGTGACGATCTCCAGGCCGACATCCTCGGGGCCCTTCGGTGTCGGCACCTTGGCGAGGTCGAGGAACAGCTTCAGGTCCTTCTCGCGGACGTTGCGCAGCATGAAGGTCTTGAACGGCGCCGAGGCGCGCTCGAACGCCTGCGCCTGCGTGATCCGGCCGGCGATCAGCGGCTCGATACCGGCGCTGTAGGCGGCGCGGCCGGTCGGGGCCATCACGAAGGCGGTCAGGAACAGCGCGAGGCTGACGAGCACCGCTGTCGGCGGCGCCGTCTGGGTGCCCAGCGCCGACCGCAGGATCGACAGCACGACGACGATGCGGGTGAAGGCCGTGGCCATCACCAGCACCGAGGGGGCCACCGCCAGGACGGTGATCAGCGCCACGAGCTGGAGGGCGCGCTCGGTGGTGCCGCCGGCACCGAGATCGAGGGTGACGCTCTGCGCGAGGGCCGGACCGGCGGCGAGCACTCCGCCGGCCAGCGCGACCAGTGCGGCGAGCGCGACCGGCGGCAGGCGCAGATTCGGGACCTGGCGCATCGGGCGTGTCGGCACGGGAAGGTCTCGAGTCACGGACGGTCGCAGGTGGGTGTGGCCGGGCGAACGCCGGCGCGGCGGGCCTCGAGATTCTGCCAGACGAGGAGGGCCGGCAGGCCGAGCACCACGTCGGGCACGCGGCGGGCGAGCGACAGGGCGAGGGCGGTCCCCGCGTCGATGCCGAACAGGCCGCAGACCAGCACCAGCCCGCCCTCCTGGACGCCGAGCCCGCTCGGGACCACGAAGGCGGCGGCCTTGATCGCCTGGCTCAGCGCCTCGATCACCAGAATGTCGGCCCAGCCGACATGGTCCACGCCGATGCAGGCGAGGACGACCGCGACCTCGACCGTGCCGAGCAGCCAGGCCAGGGCGTGGAGCGCGAGCGACTGGGCGAGGTGGCCCCGGCGGCCCGGAGCCCAGACCGTGTCCAGGGCGCCCTGGATCCGGCGGTTCGGCTCGGGGCGCGCCTCGGCGTCGCGCACGAAGCGCCGGCCGAGGGCGGCGAGGCGATCCTCGAGCACCCGCACGATGCCGGTCCGCTGGAGGGCGAAGAAGGCCGCCACCGCCAGCCCGGCCACGACGAGCGTCCGCAGCGTCCAGCTGGCCAGGGCGGCCGCTTCGGCGCCCTCGACCCGGCTCAGGAGGCCGGCGCCGAGGCCGGCGAACAGGGCGAGCGTTCCCACCTGAAACAGCATGTCGGCCAGCACGGAGGCGGCCGCCAGGGAGCCGGCGACGCCCCAGAAGGTGAGGAGGCGGGCGCCCAGCACGTCGCCGCCCACCGAGGCCACGGGCAGCAGCACGTTGATGCCTTCGCGGACGAAGCGCAGGATCATGCAGGCCGAAGCCGTCGCGGGCGCCAGCCCGTCGAGAATGCGCGCCCAGGCGAGGCCGCAGAGCAGGATCACCACGATCCGCACCAGCGTGACGCCGGCGAAGCCCGCCACGCCGATCCGTCCGAAGGCCGCGGCCACCGCGGCGAGATCGTTGGTCGCCACGAGCCAGACGGCGAGGCCGAGGCCGATTAGGGTGCCGAACAGCGGCAGGCGACGCAGCACGGCGTGGGCCGCCCGCCGCTTCCGGGAAACAGGGTCGCCGGTCACGGTGTGCGGGCCTCGCGTCGAGAGGCGGGCAAGAGCGCGCTCCAGGTTGTGCCGGTCAGCGGACCGGCGGCGATTCGTCGGGTGGTATCGCCGCTAGAGCGGTATTGGGGCCGAATTCGGGGACCCTGCGACGCGGCAGGACGGGATTGAGCACCGCGGCGAGCGCCTCGGCGGGCCCGGCGGCGGGATCGAGCAGGACGACCCGGCCCTCGGCCAGGCTCGCGCCGGTCGCGACCGCCACGGCGCGCTTCGGACAGGGG
The DNA here is from genome assembly GCF_900107945.1 of Methylobacterium sp. 190mf. Classification (NCBI taxonomy): domain Bacteria; kingdom Pseudomonadati; phylum Pseudomonadota; class Alphaproteobacteria; order Hyphomicrobiales; family Methylobacteriaceae; genus Methylobacterium; species Methylobacterium sp. 190mf. The sequence continues at coordinate 415,023 of NZ_FNVI01000001.1, forward strand.
CCGAGGCAGCCCGATTCCACGATGCGCAACTTCCGCCGGCGTCCGCCGCCGCCGTCGCGGGCGGCCCGCTTCCCGGCCTTCTTCAGCAGCGCGCAGACGTCCCGCCCGCGCAGGCCCTGCCGCTTCGCGCATTTCGAGCAGACGACGACGATCTCGGAGAGTTTGGTCTTGGCCGTGCGGCCGGTCGGGCAGCCATCAGGGGAGCCATCCGGGGCCGCGGCACGCGGTTCTGTCATCATTCAGAGACTGTAGGACGCGATACCGACCCCGGGCTACGGCGCCCGTCGCCGCGGTGCAGCAGCCGGGCGGCGGGCGGGCTGGGCGCCATAAAAAGGGCCTAAAAGAACGGGATTCCGGTAACCGCGCACGGGCCGCCCCTCGGCCGGCGCCGCGGCAGCGGAACCGGCGCAGACCCAGGAACAAAGAGCGGATGAGCTTCGACGACGTCAAGGACGACACGCGCGAAGGCGAGATCGTGACGTTCGCCGCTCCGACCATGACGGAGCTGCGGCGCAGCGCGGAGACGATCCGGCCGGTGCCGGAGAAGCGGACTGCCCGGGCCCTCGTGGCGACCGTGCGGCAGCGCCTCGACTGGAGCCGTCTGCCGGGCCTGCGTCCCCGCGAGGAGGACACCTCGACCTACGGCGCGCGGATCATCCGCCGCGTCGGCCTGTTCGTGCTCCTGCCGACCCTGGTGGTCGGCCTGTACCTGTTCGCGTTCGCGTCCAATCAGTACGTCGCGGAAGCCCAGTTCGCGGTCCGCGGCAACGTCGAGCCGATGGAGAACATCTCGCTCGGCCAGTACACGAACCTCATCCAGAAGCACAACAGCCAGGACAGCTTCATCGTCCGCGACTACATCAACAGCCAGACGCTCGTCGAGGCGCTGGAGAAGAGTATCGGCATCTCCAAGATGTTCTCGCGGTCCGAGGCGGATTTCTGGGCCCGCTTCGACCCCAGTGATCCGATCGAGGACCTGACCAAATACTGGCGCAAGCACGTCGAGGCGCATATCGACTCGATCTCGGGCGTGATCCGCCTGTCCGTGCGCGCCTTCACGCCGGAGGACGCCCTGACCATCGCCCAGGCGGTGGTGTCGCGCTCCGAGGCGCTGATCAACGACATCTCCAAGCGCGCCCAGGCCGACATGGTCGCCCAGGCCGAGGCCGACGCGAAGGTCGCCCAGGACCGGCTGCGCAAGGCGCACGTGGCGCTGCAGGCATTCCGCAATCAGTGGGGTGTGATCGATCCGATCAAGACCGCCGAGGGCACGCTGACCACGCTGACCCTGCTGCGGAAGGACAAGCTCAAGGCCGAGAACGACCTGCAGGTCCTGCGCGGCTCCAGCCTCGACGAGCGCTCGCGCTCGATCCAGACGCTGGTGGCCAACATCGCGGCCATCGACCAGCAGATGAAGTCGCTTCAGGACGAGCTGACGAGCGCCAACGCCGCCGCCGGCGGCCAGAACATGACCGAGGCGCTGCTCCAGTACGAGGGCCTGCTGGTCGAGCGGACCATCGCCGAGAAGCTGGAGGAATCGGCCCACAGCCTGCTCGACCGGGCGCGCATCTCGGCGAGCAAGCAGCACATCTTCCTGGCCACGTTCGTGCCGCCGGTCCTGCCGACCGACAGCCTCTATCCCGAGCGGGGCCACTCCCTCCTGGTGTCGTTCTTCTGCTTCCTGGTGATCTGGAGCTCGTCCGCGCTGCTGATCGCCGGCATCCGCGACCAGAGGATGTAGCGGCATCCGCGGCTCCCGGGATCTGGATCCCGGGCCGCGCGATCTGTAGAGGGAGGCGGCCCGGCCAACCGGGCGCACCTGGATGAGCGAAGTCTAACGGTCCATGTCGGATTTCTCCGATCTCGTCGCGAAGGCGATCCAGCCGTCGATGACCCGTGAGGAGCGCGAGGCGGTCTACACGGTCGTGCGGCAGGCCGTGCTCCGGCTGCAGGAGCGGGAGGCGTTCCCGCCGGACGACCCGCGGGTCGCCCTCCAGCGCCACCTCGTCGAGGAGACGATCCGCGACGTCGAGGGCGACGTCGCCCGCTACGAATCCCTGCGCAAGCTCGACGCGGCTTTCGCGGCCCAGGCCGAGGCCCACAAGGCGGCCCAGAGCGGGCGGCGCTAGGGCGTCACCGCCGGTCCGCCCCCGTCACGGCACGGGTAAGCCCGGCCCTTCACATCCGTGACGTTCGCCGTCGTCCGGCGCGTCCGCGCCGGGGCCGCTCCGTGGATGCGCGTCAGCCGCAGGCGACGCTCGCCCGGACGCTGCCGGGCTCGGCCACGTCGAGGCCCGCCGACACGTACTCGTTGAGCTTGTTGCGCAGGGTCCGGATCGAGATGCCGAGGATCTTGGCCGCGTGGGTCCGGTTACCGAGGCAGTGGTCCAGCGTGTCGAGGATCAGGTCGCACTCGACCTGCGCCACGGTCCGGCCCACCAGCCCGCGGGTGGCGGCCTCGGCGACCTGGGCGGCGCGCGCGGCCGGCCCCTCGACCGCGAAGGTCTCGCCCTCGGGCGACAGGATCGCCTCCGGGCCGATCGCGTCGCCCGAGGCGAGCAGCACCGCCCGGTGCAGGGTGTTCTCCAACTCGCGCACGTTGCCGCGCCACGGGTTCCGCAGCACGAGCGCCCGGGCCTCCGCGGAGAGCGGGCGGACCGGCATCCCGTTCACCGCGGCGTATTTGCGGGCGAAGTGGGTGGCGAGTTCGAGGATGTCGGCCGGGCGCTCGCGCAGCGGCGGGAGCCGCAGGCCGACGACGTTGAGCCGGTAGAGCAGGTCCTCCCGGAACGTGCCCTTGCGGACCTCCTCGGCGAGGTTGCGGTTCGAGGTGGCGAGCACGCGGATGTCGACCCGCACCGGGGCGGTCCCGCCGACCCGGTCAATGACCCGCTCCTGCAGGGCGCGCAGCAGCTTCGCCTGCAGGCGCACGTCCATCTCGGAGATCTCGTCGAGGAGCAGCGTGCCGCCGTTGGCCTCCTCGAACCGGCCGATGCGCCGGGCGACCGCGCCGGTGAACGCGCCCTTCTCGTGGCCGAACAGCTCGGATTCGAGCAGGGCCTCGGGGATCGCCGCGCAGTTCACCGAGACGAAGGGCTTGCCCGCCCGGTTGGACTTCTGGTGGACGTGCCGGGCCAGCACCTCCTTGCCGGTGCCGCTCTCGCCGGTGATCAGCACCGAGGCCTCGGAGCGGGCGACCTGCTCGGCGAGCTTGACCACCCGCTCCATGGACGGGTCGCGCCAGACGAAGGCGGCGCGGTCGGTGGCGACCGCCTCCAGCACCGCCGCGATCATCTCGGGATCGGGCGGGAGCGGGATGTACTCCTTGGCGCCCGCCCGGATCGCCGCCACGGCGGCCGAGGCGTCCGCCGAGACGCCGCAGGCGACCACCGGCGTGCGGATCCGCTCTCCCTCCAGCGCGGTGACGAGGTCGCGGATCGGTAGACCCACGTCGATCATGATGAGATCGGCGCCCCGCGCGCGCAGGACGGTGAGGCCCTGCGGCACGGCGTCGGCCTGCGTGACGGCGGCGCCGCGCTGCATCGCGATCTTCGAGGCGGTGATCAGCTCGCCGTTGAGCCGCCCGATCATCAGGAGCCGCATGGTTCGTCCCTCTCAAAACCCGCGCGCGGACAGCACACCGGCGTCCGCGGCTGAAAATCACTCACCCTTGACGATCTCGGTCATCGTCACGCCGAGCCGGTCCTCGACGAGGACGACCTCGCCGCGGGCCACCAGCCGGTTGTTGACGAACACGTCGATCGCCTCGCCGACCTTCCGGTCGAGTTCGAGCACCGCGCCGGGCGCGAGCCGGAGCAGGTCGCCGATCGGCATCCGGGCGGAGCCGAGCACCGCCGAGACCATCACGGGCACGTCGAAGAGCTGCTCCAGGTCGGCCGCGGTCTTCGGGGTGGTGGGCGCGTCGCGGATCGAGCCCGCGGCGTAGTCGGTGTCGTGCTCGCCGAGCTGGGGCAGGCTGAAATCGTCGGACATCAGGATCTCCTCACGGGCCCGTCGGCAGGCCGAGGGCGTCGAGCACCGCCGCCTCGATGCGGGCGCGCTCCCGAACGATGCCGCCGTCCGCCCACTCGATGCGGGCGTCGCCCGCCGCCATGTCGGGGTCGCCCAGCACCACGAGCCGGCCCTCGTAGCCGCGCTCGCGCGCGAGGCGCTTCACCAGGGTCTCGGCCTCCTCGACCAAGCCGTCGTGCACCCGCACCACCAAGTGCGGCACGCCGCGCAGGTGCTGGAGCGCCGTCCGGGCCGCCTCGCCGATGCCGGCGAGCGGGGCGGCGTCGAGGGCGTCGCCCGCGACCTTGCGGGCGATCAGCATCGCCACCTCGACCGCCTGCGCCTCGCGCTCGGCGTCGCGCGCGTCGGCCTGGGCGATCAGGCCCGCGGCGGCGAGCGCCAAGCGGGTCATGGCGTCGGCGAGCCGGCCCTGGACCTGCGCCTCGGCCTGGACCCGGCCCTCCTGCATGCCGCGGGCATGGGCCTCGGCCTCGGAGCGGGCCGCGGTCTCGGCGGCGCGCAGGGCCTCGGCGCTGGGGCGGCCGCTGCGGAAGTCGGTCTCGAACAGGAACGGCTTCGCGCTCCGGGCGGATTGGGCGCTCAATAGACCAGCTCCTCCTCGGCGCTATTCTTGGCGATCATGATCTCGCCCTTCTCGGCGAGGTCCTTGGCGATCTCGGTCATCTTGGCCTGCGCCTCATCCACTTCCTTGAGGCGGACCGGCCCGAGCGAGGCCATCTCGTCCGTGAGGTTCTTGGCCGCGCGGGTCGACATCTGCCTCAGGAAGAAGCCGCGGGTCGGCTCGTTGGCGCCCTTGAGCGCGCGGCACAGGGTCTCGTTGTCGATGCTGCGCAGCAGGGTCTGGACGCTGCCCGGATCGAGTTTCAGCAGGTCCTCGAAGGTGAACATCAGCTCGCGGATCCGCTTGGCCGAGCCGCGGTTCGCCTGGTCGAGCGCGGCGAGGAAGCGGCCCTCCGTCTGCCGGTCGAAGGCGTTGAACACGTCGGCCATCATCTCGTGGGCGTCGCGGCGCTGGGTCTGGGCGATGGTCGACACGAACTCGACCCGCAGCGTCTCCTCGATGTGGCGCAGCGCCTCCTTCTGCACCGTCTCCATGCGCAGCATCCGGTTGAGGACGTCGATGGCGAAGTCCTCCGGCAGGATGGTGAGCACCTTCGCCGCGTAGTCGGCGCGCACCCGCGACAGCACCACCGCCACGGTCTGCGGGTACTCGTTGCGCAGGAACGACGCGAGGATCTCCGGGTCGACCTGGGCGATCGAGGCCCAGACGCGCTTGCCCGACGCGCCCTTGATCTCCGCCATGATCAGCGAGACCTGATCGCTGGGGAAGATCTTGAGGAGCAGCGCCTCGGTCCGCTCGAAGTTCGACGAGATGCCGCCGCTGTTGCCGAGCTTGGTCACGAACTCGATGATCAGCTTCTCAACGGTCTGCGCCTCCAGCGTGCCGAGCTGGACCATGGCGGCGCTGACCTTCTTGATCTCCTCCTCCTCGAGCATCTGCCAGATCGGGGCGCCTTCCTCTTCCCCGAGCATCAGCAGGAGCGCGGCGGCGCGCTGCGGCCCGGGCATCGACGCGAACGAATCGCCGCCCGCCGTCGCCAGCGTGTTGGCCAGACCCAGTGCCGCACCTGCCGCCATCGTGTTGCCCTCGACGCCCTACGCTTCACTCTTCCTGGATCCAGGTGCGCAGCACCTCGACGGTCTCGGACGGGCTCGCCCGGACCATGTCGACCACGCGCTGGACCGTCTCGGCCTGGACCTGGCCGTTGATCTTGGCGAACTCCATCAGCCGCGCGGTCGGGTTGTCGCGGTCGATGACCGTCACGGTCTGGCCCGGACCCGCGACCGCGGCGGCGTCGCCGGGGAGCGCGATTCCGGACGCCGTCAGGACCGGGGCCTCTGGGACCGGCGCGAGCACCTGGCGCACCAGGGGGCGGACCACCGTGAGCAGGACGATGAGCGTCAGCAGCGCCAGGACGGCGAGCTCGGCCATGCGCAGCACGTCCTCCTTGGTGGGGGCGAGCAGCGACTGGATCAGCGTGGGCTCGGTGAATTGCGGCACGCTCGGCGCCTCCGCGAAGCGCAGGTTCACCACCTCGATCTGGTCGCCGCGGGCCTTGTCGAAGCCGACGGCGCCGCGCACCAGCGCGGTGATCCTCTCGATCTCGGCGGGCGTGCGCGGGCTGTAAGTCTGCTTGCCGTCGGGGGCGGTGGCGTAGACGCCGTCGAGCACCACGGCGACCGACAGGCGCTTGATCCGGCCGCTCTCGGCGATCTCGGTCTTGGTGACCCGCGAGATCTCGTAGTTGGTGGTTTCCTCGTTCTTGTTGGTCGCGTCCTTGGGCGTCGGCGTCTTGTCGCCGCCATTGGCGCCGGGCAACTCGTTGCCGACGCTGACCTGTCCCTCAGCATTGCCGGTGACCGCCGATTCGGTGCGGGTCTGGGCGGAGCGCACGACCCGGCTCTCGGGATCGAAGGTCTCGGAGCGGCTCTCGACCCGGTTGAGGTCGAGTTCCGCGTTGACCTGGACGCGGGCCCGGCCCGGGCCGACGATGCCGGCGACGACGTCCTCGATCTGGCCGCGCAGGCGCCGTTCGAGGCCGACCTGCCGGTCCTCGAACCCGCCGGCGACGTCGGCCGCGGCGTCCCGGGCGCCGTCGGCCAGAAGCCGGCCGCGCTCATCGACGATCGAGATCCGTTCGGGCTTGAGGCCCTCCACCGCGGAGGCCACGAGATGGCGGATCGCCCGGACCTGCCCGGAATCGAGATCGCCCATCAGCTTCAGCACGATCGCCGCGCTCGGGCTCTCCCGGTCCCGCTCGAACAGGCGGCGCTCCGGCAGCACGAGATGGACGCGGGCCGCCTGGACCCGCCCGATCGCCCGGATCGAGCGCGCCAGTTCGCCCTCCAGGGCGCGCAGGTGGTTCACGTTCTGAACGAAGTTGGTGGACGAGAACGCGTCGCCCTTGTCGAAGATCTCGTAGCCGACGCCGCCCTGGGTCGGCAGGCCCTTGCCGGCGAGGTCCATGCGCAGCTTGGCGAGGTCCGGGCGGGGGGCCAGGATCGTCTGCCCGGCATCGCCCCGCGTCTCGTAGCGGATGCCGCGGCTGTCCAGCTCCCGGACCACGGAGGCCGAGTCCTGCATCGACAGGTCGGAGAACAGCACGCCCATGTCGGGGCGCGAGACCCGCAGGATGATGAAGGCGAAGAAGCCGATGAGCGTCAGCGTCACCGCCGCCATGGCGGCGATTCGGGCCGGTCCGAACTTCGTGACGAGATCGAGAACCGGCTTCACGGGAGGATTCGCTGCCCTCTAACGCTGGCGGACCCCGGCGGCCCGCTCGGCAGAAATTGCCCAGGTCGTGGTTAGCGGGTCGTTAATGCGGGGGCGTCCCGCGGGCTCGGATGCGGGCGCCGGAACGACCGAAGCCGCGCCCGGGGTCCGGACGCGGCTTCGTGAGTCCTCGGATTCGACCGGGCCAGCCCCTCGGCGCCGTCTGAGGTCGTCGCTGCGGGCGGGTGGCCTTCGCGTCGGTCCGGGGCCGCGAAGCGGGTCCCTCGACCAGAGTCGCCGACGCGCCGGGTCCGGCACCCGCGGCCTCGATGAGACCCGGAAGCGCCGGCGGCGTCCCGGGATAGGGGCGCCCGGCACAGGCGCCGCGGATCAGTGACGGTAGTGCTGGATCCGGGTCGTCCGCAGGCCGGCGAGGCCGTGCTGGTCGATGGAGAACTGCCAGCTGAGGAATTCCTCTGTGGTCAGCGTGTAGCGCTTGCACGCCTCCTCCAGGCTGAGGAGACCGCCGCGCACCGCGGCCACGACCTCGGCCTTGCGCCGGATCACCCAGCGACGGGTGCTCGGGGGCGGAAGGTCCGCGATCGTCAGGGGGCTGCCGTCGGGCCCGATCACGTACTTCACTCTCGGGCGGCTCGGTTCGGTCATGATACGCTCTACACTCGACTGACCTGTCGAGCATTGAAGGTACTTGTGCCCGCTTAAGAGATGTTGAAGCGAGTCACTCGGATGTGATTCGTTAAGTGCCACTTGTGGACAACCCGATGGTCTGCACGCTGGACAGCGGCACGCGCTGCGAACCGATCACCAGCACCGGCGACGTTCCGCTGAGATCGACCTCGTCGACCGTGCCCGTGAGGCTCGTATCGACCGAAACGCTCGAGCCGGTGGCATCCGTGGCCGCCACCTTGATCGAGTAGTTCCCGTCGGGCGCGGTCAGGCCGGCCGAGGTCTTGCCGTTCCACGTGTAGGTCTGGCTGCCGGCATTGAGCGCGGTGGTCTGCGTGGCCACGACGTTGCTCTTCGAGTCTAGGACCGTGATCACCGCCTTCGAGGCGGCCCGGGCCGGGTTCAGCGTCCAGGAGGCGGAGCCGCCGGACAGCTGCGAGGCGCTGCCGTCGGCCGACACGGTCTTCCCGATGTAGCTCGTGGCCGAGGCCGAGCTCGCCGATTGCGAGGCGCTCAGGATGCTGTCGAGGCGGTCGTTGGTCTTGAGCTGCTGCTCGACGCCGGCGAACTGCACCAGCTGCTGCGTGAACTGGTTGGTGTCCATCGGGTCGAGAGGGTTCTGGTTCTTGAGCTGCGTGGTCAGCAGCGTCAGGAACTGCGTGAAGTTGCTGGCGATCTCGGTGGCGTTGCCGCTGCTGCTCGTGGAAGAGCCCGTCGTGTTCGTCGTGCTCGTCAGGCTCGATATGCCGCTCGTCATGCTGATCTCTCCCGTGCCGCGTCCTGGCGCAGGGGCCGGATGCGCGTCGTGTCTGTGTGGGTCCGCGATGCGGGCGCCGCGCGCACCGCCTAGATCCTCATGTCGAGGCCGCCGTAGCCACGCAGGACGCGGATCGGGGCGACCTCCTGGTGGACTTCCGCCTGATCGCGCGACCAGCCCGTGCCGCCCCCGCGCGGGGAATCGCCCGGCTGACCGCCGCTGCCGCCGCTCTGGGCGCTTCCGTCGCCCCGCAGCGACAGGTTGATGCCGCCGGCCGAGGGATCGAAGCCGGCCTGGGACAGCGCCTGCTGCAGCTGGCCGGCGTCGCGCTGGAGCAGCGCGAGCGTCTCAGGCCGGTCGACCACCAAGTGGGTCATGACGCGGCCGTGCGCCTTGTCGATCTCCAGCTTGACGTCGATGCGCCCGAGCTCGGCCGGGTCGAGCCGGATCTGGAACTCGTTGGATCCGCGCAGCGACCTCAGGCCGATGGTCATCGGCACTTGGCCGATCGGGATGGGTGGGTCGGTCTGGAGCGACGCGGTCTGCGTCGGCGCGGCGGTCTCCTGGGCGGCGCGCGTCGTGTCCACGGCCTGGCCGGATGTCGCGGGCGGCGCCGGACCACCCTGCGCCGCCGCGGGCAGCGTCTGAAGCGGACCTGCGCCCTGGCCAACGTCGGTCAGGACGGTGAGGAAATCCTGGGCCGCCGCATCGGACGTCGCGGCCGCCGCGCCGCCGGCCGTCAGGCCGTCGACCGGGACGCTGCCCGGTCCGACTTTGCCGGGTTCGTGACCGGCGCCCGCCGATGCCGGAGTGGTCCCGGCGATGCTGGGGACGGTTCCGGCCGCGCGGCCGCCGCCCTGAGCGTTCGTGCCGGAAGGGCCCGCGGTTGCGCCGGTTCCGGAGAGAGCCGCCGAGCCGTCCTGCGCTGGCGCCGTGCCGCTACCCGCATCCGTCTCAGCCTCGGCCTCGGTCTTGACCGTCCCGGTCGCGCCGCCCCCCTCGGACAGCGCGGCGATGAGGGCCAGAAGGGAGGCGGACGGCCCCGAGGCCGCGGGTTGCGCGGGGGCCTCGGCCTTCTGCGGCGGCACCGCCGCGTCGGCCTCGGGGCCTGCGGTGCCGGCCGCCTCGGCGGCCGGATCCTGCCCGGCCGCGACGGCCTCGGAATCCTGCTGCCCGGCGGCTCCCGTCCGGCCGGTCTCGGCGGTGCGCGCCGCGCCCGCCTTCGGAGCCTCTGCGCGCGCGCCCGCGGCGGAGGGCGGTCCCTCGGCCTGCGCGGCCGAGGCCGGCGCATCCGCCGGCTTGGCGAGGCTGACCCTCTTGTCCGCGACCCGGGCCTCGGTCTGAAGCGCCGCATCCCGGGCGCGGTCGCCGGCCAGCCGCGCGGCGTCGGCCTGATCGCGCAGGTCGGCCTGACGGGCGCGGGCCGAGGCGGCGACGTCGCGCTGATCGGCGGCGCGGGCCCGCGCCGTCGCGGCGTCGTCGCGGGCCTGGGCCGCGCTCAGGGCGGCGCCGAAGCGGTCCTGCGCGGAATTGCCGGCGCGGGCCGCCACGCCCGCGGCCTCCCAGCCCGAACGCTGCGCCTGCGCGTTCCGCGCGGACGGAATCCACGTGGTGACATCCAAACGATCCGCCGCGCCGCTCGCCATTCCGGACTCCTCTGAGCCGCACAGCAGCAAGGCGCGCGCCACCGTGCCGGACGGATAAGTCTCTGAAAAATATCGTTCTCTGCTTGCAGCACGCGGGTCGGACCTGATCGAAGCTGCCGCCCGCCCGGCAGGATCTGCCGAGTGTCCGATCCCGCTGCCCTGGAAAGCCGGGCGAAGTCCCGCTATAGACGGCCCGTGCAGCCAGGGAGCTTCCGGGCCGGCGGCTGCGGACCCTCGCGATGAACGCCCTCGATCTTCCCAAAGCCCCCCACGAGACGCGCGTCGTCGTCGCCATGTCGGGCGGCGTCGATTCCTCCGTGGTCGCGGGCCTGCTGAAGCGGCAGGGCTTCGACGTGGTCGGCGTCACGCTCCAGCTCTACGACCACGGCGCGGCGAGCCACCGCAAGGGCGCGTGCTGCGCCGGCCAGGACATCCACGACGCCCGGGCGGCGGCGGAGCATCTCGGCATCCCGCACTACGTCCTCGATTACGAGGATCGCTTCCGCGACGAAGTCATCGAGAAGTTCGCCGAGAGCTACCTCGCGGGCGAGACGCCGATCCCCTGTGTCGAGTGCAACCGCACGGTGAAGTTCCGCGACCTGCTGGGCCTCGCCCGCGACCTCGACGCCGACGCGCTCGCCACCGGCCACTACGTGGCCAGCCGGGCGCTCCCGGGCGGCGGCCGCGCGCTCCACCGCGCCCTCGATCCCGCCCGTGACCAGAGCTACTTCCTCTACGCGACCACGGCGGAGCAGCTGGACTTCCTGCGCTTCCCCCTGGGCGAGATGGAGAAGACCGAGACCCGCGCGCTCGCGAAGGATCTCGGCCTGTCCCTCGCCGAGAAGCCGGACAGCCAGGACATCTGCTTCGTGCCGCAGGGCCGCTACAGCGACGTGATCGCGCGTCTGCGCCCCGACGCGGCGCGGCCCGGCGAGATCGTCGACCTCGCCGGCCACGTCCTCGGCCGGCACGACGGGATCGTGCATTACACGGTGGGCCAGCGGAAGGGCCTCGGCCTGTCCGGGCCCGAGCCGCTCTACGTCGTGCGGCTGGAGCCGGACTCGGCCCGCGTTGTGGTCGGGCCGCGCACGGCGCTGGCCACGACCCGGATCCGCCTCTCGGACCTCAACTGGCTCGGCGAGGGGCCGGTGGCGGCCGTGCGCGACCTGCCGGTGGCGGTCCGCGTGCGCTCGACCCGTCCGCCGCGCCCGGCGACGCTGACGGTCGGGCCGGACGGCGCGGCCGAGGTCGTGCTCGCCGAGCCCGAGGACGGCGTGTCGCCGGGGCAGGCCTGCGCGATCTACGCGGATGACGGCCCTCGGGCCCGGGTCCTGGGCGGCGGCACCATCCGGCGTGTCGACGCGTTGTCGGCCCGGCCCCGCGAGGCCGCCTGATCTCAACCTCTGGAACCTTCGAACGATGCTGAGCGAGCCGCAGATGGCCGGGCCGAGCACGGCCCTGATGCGCAAGGCCTATGCCCGCTGGGCCCCCGTCTACGACGTGGTCTACGACAAGCTCACCGAGCCCGCGGCCCGCGCCGCCGTCGAGGCGGCGGCCGAGCATGGGCCGCGGATCCTGGAGGCCGGCGTCGGCACCGGGCTGGCGCTGGGCTACTATCCGAAGGCCAGCTTCGTCTGCGGCGTCGACCTCTCCGAGGACATGCTCAAGCGCGCCCGCGCCAAGGTCCGGCGCCGGAACCTGTCCCACGTGAAGGGCCTCCAAGTGATGGACGTCTGCCACTTGGGCTACGCCGACGCGAGCTTCGACGCCGTCGTGGCCCAGTTCCTGATCACCCTGGTGCCCGACCCCGAGGCCGCGATGTCGGAGTTCCTGCGGGTGGTGCGCCCGGGCGGCGGCATCGTCCTCGCCAACCATTTCGGCCAGAGCGACGGCCCTCTGGCCCGGGTCGAGGAAGTCGTGGCGCCGCTCTGCACGAAGATCGGTTGGTCGTCGGACTTCAAGGCGACGCGGATCGAGGCCTGGGCGCGGCGCAACGGCGTCGAGGTCCTGGGATTGAAGCCGACCTTCCCGGGCGGGTTCTTCAAGATCCTGCGGATGCGCAAGCCCGGGTGAGCGAGACCGGCAACGCCCCCGTCGCCGAAGGCCGCGTCGAGAACCGCGAGGGGCGCTGGAAGCGCCTGCGGCGCTGGCTCCCGCTGGCGCTGCTCCTGACGGTGTCGGCGGTGGTCCTGGTCTCGGGAGCCGCGCAACTCCTCAGCCTCGACCGCCTGCTCGCGTCCCGCCTCTGGCTGCGCGGCTTCGTCGAGGCCGGGTATCTCCGCGCGCTGGTCGCGGCCTACTGCCTCTATGTCGGGGCCGTCGTCGTGTCGGTACCGGCCACGCTGATCCTCACGATGGTCTGCGGCTTCCTGTTCGGCATCGTGCCGGGGGCGCTCACCGCGGTCTGTGCGGCCACGACCGGGGCGGCCATCGTTTTCGCGATCGGCCGCGGGCCCGGCGCCGACCTGCTGCGGCGCATGGGCGGCACGCGCCTCGCCGGGCTGGCCGAGGGCTTCCGGCGCGACGCCTTCGGCTACATCGCGGTGCTCCGCCTCCTGCCGCTGTTCCCGTTCTGGGTGACCAACCTCGCGCCCGCCGCCTTCGGGGTGAAGATGCGGGTCTTCGTGCTCGCGACGTTCCTGGGGCTGCTGCCGGGCGCGGTCGTGTACGCCACCACGGGCGCGGGCATCGAGGACGTCGTCGCCGCCCACGAGGCCGCCAGGGCCGCCTGCCTCGCGACGGGGGCGGGCGGCTGCGACCAGGCCCTGACCCTGCGCGCCCTGGTCACGCCCAAGATGGTTGCAGGTCTCGCGATGCTGGCGGTCTTCGCCCTGGTCAGCATGCTGCTGAGCCGCCGCGCCCGACGCGGCTGAGATGCGCCGCCGAGACGCGCGATCCGCCGCCGGCTGTGTTTTTCGGTGTCTGAGGGCGCGTGCAACCGCTTGGAGGGGGATATCGTATAGTGCTCGCCGCCGGGAGCCTGTATTCCCGCCTGCGAATCTGTGGCTTGCGAACATGTATCCCGCGAAGGCCGAACCCGGCTCGAGCTTTCTCAATCCTCTCTCCGCCGATCCTCATCCGCGATGCCGGCGCGGAGCGTGACCGGCGTGTCCCTCGAGTCCCATCAGGCCGCGGCACCGGCGACGCCGGCGCCCGCACCGGCCCGCGACGTCCCCGAGCGGCGCACCGCGCGCCTCGGCCTGTCCGGGCGCCTGTTCCTCGTCACCGTCGCGTTCGTGGTGGTAGCCGAGGTGCTGACCTACGTGCCGGCGGTGGCCAATTACCGGATCGAATGGATGTCCGACCGCCTGGCGGCCGCGCAAGTCGCCGCTCTGGTGCTCGACGGGCGGACCGGCGAGCCGGTCTCCGAGCCGCTCGAGAGCCGGCTCCTGGCCGGCGTGAACGCCCGCGCCATCGCCGTCCGCGGCGGCGGCGCCCAGCGTCTGCTCGCCATCGAGCCCATGCCCGAGCAGGTCGCCGACACCGTCGACCTGCGCGACGTCACCGCCCTGTCGGCGATCCGGGGCGCGTGGCGCACCCTCGTGGCGCCGGTCCACGAGCCGATCCGCGTGGTCGGGGAGGGCGGCATCGGCTTCGACCGGGTCGAGATCCTGCTCGACGAGGCGCCGCTGCGCACCGCCATGATCGACTACGCGCTGCGCCTGCTGGTCTCCTCGCTGATCATCGCGGCGGCCGCCGCCGGTCTCGTCTTCGTGGTGCTGCAGGTGCTGATCGTGCGCCCCGTGCGGCGGCTCGCCACCAGCATCACGGCCTTCGCGGATGATCCGGAGGATGCCGGGCGGATCATCGCGCCGTCCCGCCGCAGCGACGAGATCGGCCAGGCCGAGCGGGCGCTCGGGCGGATGCAGCGCAGCCTCGCCGACCAGCTCCGGCAGAAGCGGCGACTCGCCGAACTGGGCTTGGCGGTCAGCAAGATCAGCCACGAACTGCGCAACCTGCTGACCGGCGCGCAGCTCCTGGGCGACCGCCTGGAGGGGACCGAGGATCCGACCGTGCAGCGCGTGGCCCCCCGCCTCGTCGGGACGCTGGCCCGCGCTATCCGCTTCTGCGAGGCGACCCTCGCCTACGGGCGCGTCTCCGAGCGCGCGCCGCTCCTCACCAGCACGCCGCTGGCACCGGTCTTCGCGGAACTTCCGGATCTCGCCGCGCTGGCGGCGCATCCGGTCAGCGTCCAGGTCGCGGCGGGCGATCTCTCCGTGCAGGCCGATCCGGAGCAGCTCGGGCGGGCGCTGGCCAACCTCGTGCGCAATGCCGTGCAGGCGCTGGACGGGGCGGCCGTGCCGGAGGCCGCCGTGAGCGTGGTCGCTGCCCGCGCGGCACCGGGCCGGGTCACGATCCTGGTCGCCGATAACGGTCCCGGTCTCCCGGCGCGCGCGCGGGAGAACCTGTTCGCGCCGTTCCAGGGATCCATGCGGTCCGGTGGCACGGGCCTCGGGCTGCCGATCGCCGCCGAGCTGATCGGGATCAACGGCGGCACCCTCACCCTCGACGATTGCGAGGCCGAGGGGCTGAGCGGCGCGCGCTTCCGGATCGTGCTGCCGGAAGGCTGACGGGACCGGACCCGCGGGACGTCGCCCCGCTGCCGCTACTCTGCCGCGGCCCGGACGGGCTCCCCGACCCGGATGCCGAGATCGGCCAGCAGCGCCGCGTCGTCGTCCTGCCCGTTATTGGCGGTGGTGAGCAGCCGCTCGCCGTAGAAGATCGAGTTGGCGCCGGCGAGGAAGCACAGCACCTGGGCCTCGCGGGTGAGGCTCTTGCGGCCGGCGCTGAGCCGCACGCGGGAGCGCGGCATCACGATCCGCGCCGTGGCGCACATGCGCACGAGATCGAACGGATCGACCGCCGGCTGGTCCTCCAGCGGGGTGCCGGGCACCGCCACGAGGGCGTTGATCGGCACGCTCTCCGGGTGGGGAGCGTGGTTGGACAGAACCTGAAGCATCGCGGCGCGGTCGGTGACACCTTCGCCCATCCCGACGATACCGCCGCAGCACACGCCGATCCCGGCCTCGCGGACGTTCGCGAGGGTCTGCAGGCGCTCGTCGTAGGTGCGGGTGGAGATGATGTCCTCGTAGAAATCCGGCCCGGTATCGAGGTTGTGGTTGTAGGAGGTCAGCCCGGCCTCGGCGAGGCGTCCGGCCTGCGAGGGCGTGAGCATGCCGAGCGTCACGCAGGCCTCCATGCCGAGGCCGCGCACGCCGCGCACCATGGCGAGCACCGCGTCGAATTCCGGGCCGTCCTTCGGCTGGCGCCACGCGGCGCCCATGCAGAAGCGCTGGGCGCCGGCGGCCTTGGCGGCGGCCGCCTCGGCCAGCACCGTCTCCACGGGCATCAGCCGCTCGCGCGCGACGCCCGCGCCCTTGTGATGGGCCGATTGCGGGCAGTAGGCGCAATCCTCCGGGCAGCCGCCGGTCTTGATCGACAGGAGAGACGCCCGCTGGATGTCGGCGGGGTCGTTGTGCCGGCGGTGCACCTGCGCGGCCCGGAACACGAGGTCCATCAGCGGCAGGTCGTGGATCGCGCGGATCTCCGCCACGCTCCAGTCGTGGCGGATGTCGCCGAGGTCGGGCTGCTGGGAACCGGGGAGGGAAGTCGCGCTCATGCGGTGTTTGAGCCGGATCGGCGGACAGAAATCAAGCGGGCCTCGCGCCCGAACCTCCGACCGAGGGGTCGGTCTGGACGATCATGCCGTACCAGCCCAGCCCGCGATAGGTCTCGTATCCCGGTGTCCGATGGTACGCCGTGACCGTGCCCGACCGCGGATCCCGCACGACTCCGCTCGTCTCGCCGTCCATCCGGCAGGAGACCCGCTCGGTCAGGAGACCGACCTGATCCGAGGCGGCCAGCACCCGGCCGCCGGCATCGACCAGCAGGGCGCGGGTGCGCCCTCGATCTTCCGGCGCGACCCGGATCCCCGAAACGATGGCGTGGGCCTGCGGTGCCCAGTCGAAGTGGATCGCCAGGACGCCGAGCGGTGCGCCGGTCGCCTGACCGCCCGCCCGCACGCTCGCCGCGTAGGTGGCGACCTGCGCGCCGCCCAGCGCATCCTCCTGCCGCACGTCGGCGCAGACGAAGGCGTCGCCGCTCTCCAGGGCGAGCGCCCCCCGGAACCACGCTTCCCCCGCGACGCTCCGGCCCTGCAGTCCCGGGTAGCGATCGGCGCGGCCGGTCGCGAGGATGCGGCCGTCCAGGCCGCAGATCCAGAGATCGAGATAGACCGTGTAGGCCGAGAGGATGATGCCGAGGCGGTCGCCCGCGAAGGCCGCCGCGGCCGGGCCGGGATCGGCCGCGCAGGCGACGACGGCGGCGTCGGTCGCCCACCAGCGCACGTCGCAGGTCCGCTCGTAGAGGTTGCGATCGATCAGTTCGACCGCGCTGAGCGCGAGATCGACCAGGCGTTCTCCCTGGACGCGGCCCGCCATCGTCTCGACGGTGCGCTGCAGCTCGACGATGCGGCCGGACAGGTGAAGCTCCAGCTCGCCGGCGATGACGTCCACGGACTCGCCGAGGGCGCGCACTTCCTGGGCGACGACCGCGAAGCCGCGTCCCTCATCTCCGGCGCGCGCGGCCTCGATGAGCGCGTTGAGGGCGAGGATCTTGGTCTGCGCCGTGATCCGCCGGATCCGGCCGGTCTTCTCCTGCGCCGCCTGCTTGACGGCATCGGCCAGGATCTCGATCGACCTGAGGGTCGGCGGCTCGGACTCTAATCCGGAGGTCCGGTCATTTGGGAAATCAGTTTTCGCAGTCATGCCGGGCCCGATCGACGAGGCGGGCATTTTACAGCTATAATATAATACAGTCTTAACCGATCAAGGTCCGCGATATAACTTACAATACTAAAATAAATCCATAATTCAATCGAGAGTATATAAATCCCGTCGGTCGCGGGTGCCGGGCGCTCGCCAATATCGATGACGTTGCCTGGACGCGGGGCCGCCGCCCGGACGCGGGCGGCAGCCCGTCTGTCAGCCCGTCTTTCAGTGCGTCGGCTCGCCGGCCGAGACCTTGGCGGTCCAGTCGTCGAAGGCGATGACCTTCTGCCGCTGCTCGCCGAGCCGGTCGATGCGCAGGACCATCTCGTCCCCGGCCTTGAGGTAGCGCGGCGGCTTCATGCCGAGGCCGACACCCGGCGGCGTGCCGGTGGTGATCACGTCGCCCGGCTCCAGCAGCATGAAGTGCGACGCGTAGGCGACGAGTTGGGGAACGTCGAAGATCATCGTGGCTGTCGAGCCGGTCTGACGGCGCTCGCCGTTCACGTCGAGGCTCATGGCGAGGTTCTTCAGGTCCGGAATCTCGTCGAGGGTCACCAGCCATGGGCCGAGGGGGCCGAAGGTCGGCGCGCTCTTGCCCTTGGTCCAGGTCGGACCGCGGTTCATCTGCCACTCGCGCTCGGAGACGTCGTTGCAGATGCAGGCACCCGCCACGTAGCTCAGCGCCTCGTTGGCGTGGACGTAGCTGGCGCGCCGCCCGATCACCACGGCGAGCTCCACCTCCCAGTCGGTGCTGTGCGATCCCTTGGGGATGATGACCGTGTCGTTCGGCCCGCACAGGCTGGACGGAGCCTTGTTGAAGATGATCGGCTCCGCGGGGATCGGCGAGCCGGTCTCTTCGGCGTGGTCGGCGAAGTTCAGGCCGATGGCGACGACGTTCCGGGTGCCGCCGACGCAGGGGCCGAGCCGCACGTCCGGGGACAGCTTCGGCAGGGTCTCGGGATCCAGGGCGCGCAGCCGCGCCAGGGAGTCGGGCGCGAGGGCCGGCCCGGCGATGTCGCGCACGATGCCCGACAGGTCGCGCAGCCCCCCGCTGGCATCCACGAGGCCGGGCTTCTCGTCGCCGCTCGGGCCGTGCCGGAAGAGCTTCATGGCCGCACTCCTCATCCTTCCCTGAACCGGTCTGCGCCGGACGCCGGGACCATGGCCGGGCCTCGACCCGGGTGCAAGGCCGGCCGCGTCGGCGTGTCGGTCCGCCGGGTGTCGCCGCAGGGCAACAGGACGGCGGAAAAGTGCAGGGTCGGCGACGTTCGGATATATTGTTCCTGTCGCCATCTCGGTGTGACAGCTCGGATCAAGACTGAAAAATCTCGATCATCACGGGGTTTCGCTCGTGAAGGTGCCGTTTACCGCTCCTTATCTACTACTATTCCTCTCGGTGCCGAAAATGGTCGGGGTCATTGCGGTTCCGCACCCGAAACCGGCACCATGCATGGAAGGTCGCCGCATAACGGGTCTCGAACAATCGACGGCGCCCAGCAGAACGAAGGCTTGGGGGAAGAGATGGGCGGGACGGTTCGCGCTGCGATGCTGGCGGCGACGGCGGTGGTCCTCGGCGCCGGGCAGGTGCAGGCGGGGGCGTTCGGGATCCGGGAGCAGAGCACCGAGGCCCAGGGGCTGGCCTTCGCGGGCGCGGCGTCGGGGTCGGGCGGCGTCTCGTCGATGTTCTGGAACCCCGCGACGATCACGATGAACCCGGGCTTCGTCGCGGAGCAGAACTTCACCTATATCGGCCTCTCCTCGACGATCCGTCCGGATGCCGGCACCAATCCGGGCTTCGCGCGGCTGGGCGGCTCCGGCGATATCGGCCAGGGCGCCGTCGTGCCGGCGGGCGCGACCTCGTACCAGCTGAACGACCGCCTGTGGCTCGGCCTCTCGACCGGCGCCCCCTTCGGCCTCGTCACCAAGCCGCGGGACGTGTGGGCCGGCGAGGTCTACGGACGCTCGTCGCGGATCTTCTCGCTGGCGATCAACCCGGTCATCGGCTTCAAGGTCAACGAGTGGCTCTCGATCGCGGCCGGCCCGAACATCGAGTATTTCCGCCTGACCCTGCGGCAGGCGCTGCCGATCCCCGGCATCCTGCCGACCTCGTATCCGAGCTCCTTCCTCAAGGGTGAGTCCTGGGGCGCGGGCTTCACCGCCGGCGCCACGCTCACGCCCCGCGACGGGACCGTGCTGGGTATCGGCTACCGCTCCTCGGTGCACCACGACATCGACGGCTCGATCGGCGTCCCGCTCGTCGCCCTGGCGCCGCTGGCCGGACAGGTCCGCGCCAAGCTGAACACGCCCGAGAAGCTGAGCGTCGGCCTGACCCAGGCGGTCTCGCCGGTGGCGCGGGTGAATCTCGGCTTCGAGTGGGACAACTGGTCGAGGCTCGGGACCATCGGCATCGTGTCGAAGACGATCGGCCTGCCGGTGAACAACCTGCCGCTCAACTACAAGGACGGGTTCACCTACGCGATCGGCGCCGAGTACGACGCGTCGCCGAACCTGACGCTGCGGACCGGCTTCGCCTACGAGACCTCGCCCATCGACTTCCGGAACCGCTCGGTGCGCCTGCCGGACGGCGACCGGTACAACGTCTCGGTCGGCGCCAGCTACCGCTGGAGCCAGCAGCTGACGCTGAACCTCGCCTACTCGCACTTCTTCCTGGACCGCTCGCGGATCCTCGCGGGCATCGGCCGCGACTACAACATCAGCAACATCGCCTTCGCGGGCGTGGTGGATTCCAGCGCCGACATCGTCTCGGTGGGCTTCCGCTACGTCTTCGGCGCGCCGCCGGCCCCGGCCCCGGCGCCGCTCGTGCGGAAGTACTGACGGGCAGCTCCGGTCGCGTCCGTCGCTGCCGCCGTCCTCGCGAGCGGAATGAGGCGATCCAGGGCATCGCCACGCCGACAGGTGTCGCGCTGCCCCGGGTCACGTCGCTCCGCTCGTGATGACCGGGCGGCTCCGTGATCGTCGCGGCCGTTCACCCATCGATCCGCGTGCGTCGCGCGCCTCAGGCGCGCATCCGCACGTATGTGCCGGGCGCGGGCCCTAAGGATTGCAGCGCGTCGCCGCCCGGCTGCCGAGCCGGCACCCGCTCCGGGGCCTGCGCCTCGATCCACTGGAACCAGTAGGGCCACCACGAGCCCTTGGTCTCGACCGCGGCCCTGATCCACTCCTCGAGCGTCCCCTTCACGGGGCCGCCGGTCCAGTAGCCGTATTTCGGCTTGGACGGCGGGTTGATCACGCCGGCGATGTGGCCGGAGCCGGCGAGGACAAAATCGACCTTCCCGCCGAAGACCTTCGAACCCTCGAAGACCGACAGCGCCGGCGCGATGTGGTCCTCGCGGGTCGCGAGGTTGAAGATCGGCACCTGGACCTTCCTGAGGTCGAGGCGGACGTTGCCGAGCACCATCCGCCCCTGCGCCAGCGTGTTGTCGAGGTAGCAGTTGCGCAGGTAGAACGAGTGGTTGGCCGCTGGCATCCGGGTGGCGTCGGAGTTCCAGTACAGCAGGTCGAAGGCCGAGGGTGCCTTGCCCTTGATGTAGTTGTTCACGACGTAGGGCCAGATCAGGTCGTTCGGCCGGAGCATGTTGAAGGCGTTCGCCATGCGGGCGCCCTCCAGGTAGCCCTGCTCGGCCATGCGCGCCTCGACCTGGCGGATCTGCTCCTCGTCGGCGAAGACCTTCAGGTCGCCCGCGTGGGTGAAGTCGACCTGCGTGGTGAGCAGCGTCGCGCTCTTGATCCGCCGGTTGCCGGTGGCCGCCTGCATGGCGAGCGTCACCGCGAGCAGCGTGCCGCCGACGCAGTAGCCCGCCGCCGTGACCTCGCTCTCACCGGTGGCGACGCCGATCGCGTCGATGGCCGCCTCGATCCCCTCGCGCATGTAGGACTCGAAGTCCTTGTCGGCGTGGCGGGAATCGGGATTGACCCAGGAGATGCAGAAGACCGTCAGGCCCTGGTCGACCATCCACTTCAGGAAGCTCTTCTGCGGATTGAGGTCGAGGATGTAGAACTTGTTGATCCAGGGCGGGACCATCAGGAACGGGCGCCGCAGCACGGTCTCGGTGGTGGGCGCGTACTGGATCAGCTCGATCAGGTCGTTGCGGAACACCACCTCGCCGGGGGTGACCGCCATGTTGCGCCCGACCTCGAACCCGCTCGGGTCGGTCTGGCGCACGCGCAGCTGCCCGCCGCCGGCCGCCAGATCCTCCTCGTACATCTTGAGGCCGCGGACGAGGTTGGCGCCGTTCTCCTGCAGGGTGTGGCGGATCAGCTCCGGGTTGGTCGGCAGGAAGTTCGAGGGCGACAGCATGCTGGTCACTTGGCGCAGGTAGAACTGCGCCTTGTGACGCGTGTGCGCGTCGAGCCCCTCGGCCTCGTCGACGAGGCTCTCCGCCCAGCGGGTGGCGAGCAGGTAGGCCTGCTTGAGGAAGTCGAAATACGGGTTGGTCGTCCACTCGGCGTGGGCGAAGCGCGCGTCCCGGGGCTCGGGCAGCGCCACCGGATCGGCGGGCTGGCCCTGCAGGCGCAGGTAGGTCGAGCCCCAGAGCGACAGGAACGCCTGCGACAGGCGCGCCTGAGCCTCGGCGCTGCGGTTCGGATCGGCGAGCCAGGTCTCGGCCACCTGACCGAGCACCTTGGCCGCCTCGTTCATCTCGCTGCCGGGTGCGGCCGCCTGGCCCTCGGGCCCGAGGAGGCGGGCGACGTTGCGCCCCATCGCCTCGACGAACTGACCGGCATTGCGGGAAATCGCCTCGAAATCCGGCATCGGGGCGACCGTGCCGTCCGGCATCGCGCCGTTCGAGACCGACTTCGGAGGGGCGGTCCGATCCGGCGCCTGCGGGCTCGTCAAACGTGCCTCCCTGTGCTTCATCTGTTGACCCGATGGCGCGGGCCTCGTTTCCGACAAAATAAGGAGCGAGCCAGAGTTTTCGCCAGCCCGGCTCAGGACGTCGCCGAAACATCCGGCCGATCTTTTCATACGCATGTGACGATGGATCGTGCCATTTTGAACCCCGCTATCCGCCCGCATCGCGCCGGTCCGCTGCGCCGCCTGACGCGCGCGGCCGGCCTGGGCGTGCTGGTCGGCGCGCTCGGGGCCTGCTCGGGCGACGTCGTCCGCTCGCTGGCCTCCGATGCAGGCTACGGGCCGCGGGTCGTCGCGGCCCCGGATTTCGTCACGGACACCCGCAGCAAGGCGCAGCCCGACTTCATGCCGGTGGGCGTCGACGCGCCGAAGCGGCCGGTCCGGGCCAAGTCGGTCACGGGCCAGAAGGCCCTGGAGGCGGAGCTGGAGGGTGCCCGCGGCCGCAACGAGGCCCGGGGGCGGGCCGCCGAGAGCGCCGGGCGGGGCGCGGCCGCCACCGTCAAGCCGGCTCCGGCGGCGTCGCAGTAGCGGCCCTTTTTCAGGGTCGGCGGCGGCCCGCAACTCTGCTAGAGCACGTGGTTCGCCCGACCGGCCCAGACGAGAGACGCCGGATCCGGGACGCGCCGATGGACACGCCCATGACCGACTTCCACCGCATCAAGCGACTGCCGCCCTACGTCTTCGAGCAGGTCAACCGGATCAAGGCTGCCGCCCGCGCGCAGGGCGCCGACATCATCGATCTCGGCATGGGCAACCCCGATCTGGACGCCCCGAAGCACGTCATCGCCAAGCTGTGCGAGACGGCCGGGCGGCCGCGCACGGATCGCTACTCGGCCTCCAAGGGCATCGCCGGCCTGCGCAAGGCCCAGGCGGGCTATTACCAGCGGCGCTTCGGCGTGACCCTGAACCCCGACACCCAGGTGGTGGCGACTCTCGGGTCCAAGGAAGGGTTCGCCAACATGGCCCAGGCGATCACCGCGCCGGGCGACGTCGTGCTGGTGCCGAACCCGAGCTACCCGATCCACGCCTTCGGCTTCCTGATGGCCGGCGGCGTCATCCGCTCCGTGCCGGCCGAGCCGACGCCGGCGATGTTCCCCGCCCTGGAGCGGGCCATGCGCCACTCTATCCCGAAGCCGGTGGCGCTGGTCGTCTGCTACCCGTCGAACCCGACCGCCTACGTGGCGAGCCTCGACTTCTACCGCGACCTCGTGGCCTTCGCGAAGCAGCACGAGCTGATCCTGCTGTCGGACCTCGCCTACGCGGAAGTCTATTTCGACAACAACCCGCCGCCCTCGGTGCTGCAGGTGCCCGGCGCTATCGACTGCACGGTGGAGTTCACCTCGCTGTCGAAGACCTACTCGATGGCCGGCTGGCGGATGGGCTTCGCGGTGGGCAACGAGCGCCTGCTCGCGGCGCTCACCCGGGTGAAATCCTACCTCGATTACGGCGCCTTCACGCCGATTCAGGTCGCCGCGACGGCGGCCCTCAACGGCCCGGACGACTGCATCCACGAGATGCGCAGCATCTACAGGAAGCGTCGCGACGCGCTGGTGGAGTCCTTCGGCAAGGCCGGCTGGACCATCCCGTCGCCCGCCTCGTCGATGTTCGCCTGGGTGCCGATCCCCGAGCGGTACCGGGAACTGGGCAGCCTCGAATTCTCCAAGCTGCTCCTGGAGAAGTCCGACGTGGCGGTCGCGCCCGGCATCGGCTTCGGCGAGTTCGGCGACGAGTACGTCCGCATCGCGCTCGTGGAGAACGAGCAGCGCATTCGGCAGGCGGCGCGCAATATCCGCCGGTTCTTCGACGGCACCGACAAGACGCTGCACAACGTCCTGCCGATGGCCCGGACCGGCTAAGCCGGCCCGCGCAAATTGTTGCCGCGGGGCGACAGACGTCGTCAAAGGTGTCGGCGCCCCGCGCCGGCGCTTGTCAGCGCGGGGCGCGATGGCCAGGGTCAGGTGCGGGGGTCTTCCCGCGTCCCGAGTCTCGCATGCGCCGCCTGAACCTCATCGCCGCCCTGCTGCTCGCCGCCGCGGCCTCGGCCTGCGCGCCGAACCCGATCATCGCCCGGGACCCGATCCCTGCGCCAGGGCCGGCGGACGTGTACGCGTGCGACTCGAAGCCGTTGCCGGTCAACGCCTTCACGACCGATTGCCGCCCCGTCCCGGCGAGCCCGCAGGTCGTGCTGCGCGCGCGGGGCTGAACCCGCCCGGAATTTCGGTAACCGGTCGATTCGGACGGGCCGGACAAGCCGCCCGCGATCAGCTAGACTGTAGGCCAGATGCCGGCCCGCCCGGCCCCCTGACGGAGCATCGCGTGAGCACCAAGACCCTGATCGCCGCCGGATTGCTCGCCCTCCTGGCGGGGCAGGGCGCCTCGGCCTCTGACGCCGCCTACCCGCCGGCGCCCTACCAGCCCCGCGCCTTCGTGTTCACCGCCCCGAACGGCCCGACGGTCCTGCAGACCGAGGGCTGCTGCCAGGTGGTGGTGCCGCCGGGCCGGCCCGATCTCGCCCAACCCGCCGTGCCGGTGGCCGAGGTGATGAACGGCGGCGGCTTCGGCTACACTGGGTTCGACTACTACAACGACCAGATCACCGAGGGGCGGTTCGGCGCGCGCAAGCGGCCGCGGGAGTACGTGATCGCTCCGTCCTACATCGTGCCGCCGCGCTACTGAGCCGCCGGGCGTTCCGGGGCCTCAATCCTTCTGCGGATCGTGGCCCCAGTTCATCAGCGACATCCGCCACGGGGAGTCGGGGTCCTTCCGGGCCTCGCCGCCCTGCTTGAGATGGCGGTGGACGTAGCCCACGACCTTGCGCATGGCGGCGTAGTCGTCGTCCGTCAGGTCGGCCTTCTTGGTGTCCTTGATCGCCAGGATCCGCCGGCCCATCTCGTGCCCGGTCGACTCGCCGCCGTCTTTCTTCTGGCCGACCCCCCGGCTCGCCGCGCTGTCGAGGTGCTTCCTCAGCGCCGCCGGCGTCATGTTGACGGCCTCGTTGAAGTCCTTCCACGTCTCCGCGTGATCGTCCGCCATCCGCCTGCCTCCCGGGCCGTGTCGCTCGTCCCCGACAACGCGCCCGAGGCTCGCCGGCTCGCCGCCATCCCTGCGGTCGGGCGCCGCACGGGCGACGGGCGACGCGGCGGGCGACGTGGCGGGCGACGTGGCGGGGAAGCGTTTACAGGCCGGGTCCCGGGGGGTATCACCCCGACCCGACGAGCTTCCATTCTCTCCCCACACCCCATTCCCGAAAAGCCAGATGCGCGCCGAGATCGAGCAAGCCTCGGATGCCGCCAAGCAGTCTATAGGGCTGCTGAGGAGGCATCTTTGACTGGGATACAGTCGATAAACGCCTCGCGGAGCTGAACGCGGCTTCCGAGGACCCCGACCTCTGGAACGACGCCGAGGCCGCCCAGAAGGTCATGCGCGAGCGGCAGCAGCTCGACGAGGCCGTCACGGCGATCAAGAAGCTGGAGCGCGACCTCGAGGACGGCGCCACGCTGATCGAGCTCGGCGAGATGGAGGGTGACGAATCCTCGATCCGCGAGGGCGAGGCGGCGATCCTAGCCGTCGAGAAGGAGGCCGCGAGCCGGCAGGTCGAGACGCTTCTGTCGGGCGAGGCCGACGGCTTCGACACCTATCTCGAGGTCCATGCCGGGGCCGGCGGCACCGAGAGCCAGGACTGGGCAAACATGCTCCAGCGCATGTATGCCCGCTGGGCCGAGCGCCGGAAGTACAAGGTCGAGGTCGTCGAGATGACCGACGGCGAGGAGGCCGGGATCAAGGGCGCCACGCTCCTGATCAAGGGCCACAACGCCTACGGCTGGCTCAAGACCGAGTCCGGCGTGCACCGTCTGGTCCGGATCTCGCCCTACGATTCCAGCGCCCGGCGGCACACCAGCTTCGCCAGCGTCTGGGTCTATCCGGTGATCGATGACCGGATCGAGATCGAGATCAAGGAATCCGACTGCCGGATCGACACCTACCGGTCGTCCGGCGCCGGCGGCCAGCACGTCAACACCACCGACTCGGCGGTGCGCATCACCCACAACCCCACCGGGATCGTGGTCGCGTGCCAGCAGGAGCGCTCCCAGCACAAGAACCGGGCGACCGCCTGGAACATGCTGCGCGCCCGGCTCTACGAGGCGGAGCTGAAGAAGCGCGAGGAGAAGGCCAACGCCGAGGCCGCCTCCAAGACCGATATCGGCTGGGGCCACCAGATCCGGTCCTACGTGCTGCAGCCGTACCAGCTGGTGAAGGACCTGCGCACCGGCACCCAGTCCACCGATCCGGACGAGGTGCTCGACGGCGACCTCGACCCGTTCATGGAGGCCTCGCTCGCGCAGCGGGTCTACGGCGGCGGCGAGGCGGTCGAGGATATCGACTGAGGCGGCGTGAGCTGCCTCCCCGTCATCACGAGCGCAGCGAAGTGACCCAGGGCGGCGCGCGATCGATCGGCGTGGCGCGACCCTGGATCGCTTCGCTCCGCTCGCAATGACGGCGGTGCTGACAGAGAGCGCCGTTGAGGCCGCCAAAGGATGAGCGCCGGCGGCGCCCATCCTCCCACGCCTCTCAATACCCCAGCGCCGCCCCGTCCTTGCGCGGGTCGGATCCGGCCGCCAGCGTGCCGGCCTTGCGGTCGATCCAGATGACCTGCCCCCCGCCGAGCGGCAGCGGCGCGCGGATCGCCGGGTGGCCGCGCTCGACCAGCCCCGCCATCACGGCGTCGGAGATCCCGCCCTCGACCTCCAGGCTGCCGCCGTAGGCGAAGCTGCGCGGGGCATCGAGGGCCTCCTGCACGTCGAGGCCCCGGTCGAGGAGACCGGAGAGCAGCTCGACATGGCCCATGGCTTGGTAATGGCCGCCCATGACGCCGAACGGCGCGACGGCCTGCCCGTCCTTCATCAGCATGCCGGGGATGATCGTGTGCATCGGCCGCTTGCCCGGCCCGACGCTGTTCGGGTGGCCGCCCTCCGTGCGGAACGACAGGCCGCGATTGTGCAGCAGCACGCCGCTCTCGGGCGCCAGGATGCCGGAGCCGAAGCCCTGGAAGATCGAGTTGATCAGCGACAGCGCGTTGCCGTCCCGGTCGACCACGCAGAGGTAGACCGTGTCCTTGTGGGCGCGGCCCTCGGCCATCTCGCGGGCGATCTCCGGATAGATCTCCGGCGCGCGGGCGCGGCCCATGTCGATCGCCCCGTGGGCGGCGGCCTTCCAGGCGTCGGAGAGCAGGTGCTCGACCGGCACGTTGGCGAGGGCCGCGTCGCCGAACAGCACGTCGCGGTGATGGTAGCCCTGCTTGCAGACCTCGGCGAAGAGGTGGAGCCGGTCGAGGTCGGAGAGCGCGCCGACGTCGTAGTGCGACAGCACGTTCAGCATCATCAGCGCCGCCAGACCCTGGCCGGCGGGCGGGCACTCGTAGACGTCGTAGCCGCGGTAGCGGGTCGAGACCGGTGCGACCACGTCGGGCTGCGCGGCGGCGAAGTCGTCCAGCGTGTGCAGGCCGCCGAGGGCGTTCAGCCGGCTTACCATGTCCTCGGCGACGGGGCCCTCGTAGAAGGCGCGCGCCCCCGCCTCGGCGATCGCCCGGAGCGTCGCCGCGAGCTTCGGCAGGCGGACGACGCTGCCGATCGTCGGCGCCTGCCCGCCGGGCAGGTAGGTCTCGGCGGCGTACGGATCCGTGGCGACGCGCTCGGCGCCGCGCAGCCAGTCCCAGCCGACCCGCTGCTGCACGACGAACCCGTCCTCCGCGTAGCGGATCGCCGGCTGGAGCAGCTCGCCGAGGGACCGGGTGCCGTGCTCGCGCACGAGTAGATCCCAGGCCGCGACCGCGCCGGGCACCGTCACGGCGTGTGGCGAGGTCGGCGTGATGGTGACGCCGTGCTCGGCGTACCAGTCGGGCATGGCGGCGGCGGGCGCCCGGCCCGAACCGTCGAGGGCGATGGGCTTCGTGGCGCCCGCGGGGGCGTAGAGGGCGAAGCAGTCGCCGCCGATGCCGGTCATGAGCGGATCGACTACGCACTGCACGGCGACCGCCGCGATGCCGGCATCGATGGCGTTGCCGCCGGAGCGCAGAACCTCGATGGCGGCGAGCGTCGAGAGCGGGTGCGAGGTCGCGACCGCGGCGTTGGCGGCGTAGACCGGGGAGCGGCCGGGGGCGGAGAAGTCTCTCACGGGATGTCCTGCTCTGCTGGGCGACTTAAAGAATCACCGCTCGATGCATATCGCCACCTCGGGATGAGGCGGTGACGGAGATGACGGCGCGGCCTCGTCCATGACGGATGGCTTCGCCGCCTCGTCTCTGCGAGCGCAGCGAAGCAATCCAGTCGGCGCAACGCTGAGCAACCTCGCGCTGCCCTGGGTCACTTCGCTGCGCTCGTGATGACGGCGGAGGCCGGGCTGACCGGTTGTTCCGATCGAGGATCGCCTGGACGATCACGCGTGCTGCCCTCTCGGCAGCGCCACCCAGTGCCCAGGCGCCACCTCGGTGAGCGGCCCGTCGGGCGGCTGGTCGTGGCCAGTGAGGTCGCGCGCGGCAAGGCGCGCCCGCTCCTCGGCCGGGTGCGGCACCGGCACGGCGGCGAGCAGGCGCCGGGTGTAGGGGTGGCGCGGATCCTCGTAGAGCGCGGCGGCCTCGGCGAGCTCGACGATCCGCCCGCGCCAGAGCACCGCGACCCGGTGGCAGAGGTAGCGCACCATGCGCAGGTCGTGCGAGATGAACAGGTAGGACAGGCCCATCTCGTCCTGCAGGTCCTGCAGCAGGTTCACCACCTGCGCCTGGATCGAGACGTCGAGCGCCGCGATCGGCTCGTCGGCGACGATGAAGCTGGGCTTCAGGGCGATCGCGCGGGCGATGCAGATGCGCTGCCGCTGGCCGCCCGAGAACTGGTGCGGGTAGCGCCCCATGAAGCGCGGATCGAGCCCGACCCGCTGGAACAGGGCCGCCACCGCCTCCCGCCGCTCCGGGCCGCGCATGCCCCGCCGGTGCAGCTTGAACGCCTCCGCGACGTACTCGCCAGCGCTCATCCGCGGGTTGAGGGCCGCGTAGGGATCCTGGAACACGGTCTGGATCCGGGCCCGCATCCTGCGCATCGCGCCCGCCGAGAGCTTGGCGAGGTCGGTGCCCTCGAACGCGATGGTGCCCGAGGTCGGCGGGTTCAGCATGGTCACGGCCCGACCGATGGTCGACTTGCCGGAACCGGATTCGCCCACGAGCCCCAGGGTCTCGCCGGGGCGGATGTCGAAGCTCACGCCCTCCACGGCGCGGAACACCGCGCCCTTGCCGCCCCACCAGGAGCGGAGGGGATAGTGCTTGGACAGGTCGCGCACCGAGACGACCGGCTGCTGCGACGCATTCATCGCGCGGCCTCCTCACCCAGAAGCTTCGGCAGGTCGTACCAGGCAGCGACGAGGTGGCCCGGAGCGGCGCCGGGCGCCTGCGCCAGGGGCGGCATCTCGGCCCGGCAGCGCGGCGTCGCGTAGGCGTTGCGCGGCGCGAACGGGTCGCCCGGCGGGAGATGGCGCATGTCCGGCGGCGCGCCCTCGATCTGGTGGAGGCGCTGCCGCCCGGCGCGACCGCCGGAGAGATCCGGCAGGGACCGCAGCAGGCCGAGCGTATAGGCGTTGCGGGGATCGGCGAAGATGTCGTCGACCGGGCCGCGCTCCAGGATCCGACCGGCATACATCACCTGCACGGTGTCGCTGATGCCGGCCACCACGCCGAGGTCGTGGGTGATCCAGATGATCGCCATGCCGAGCTCGCGCTTCAGCTCCTGCACCAGGGCGACGATCTCGGCCTGGACGGTGACGTCGAGCGCCGTGGTCGCCTCGTCGGCGATCAGAAGCTTCGGCCGGCAGCTCAGGCCGATCGCGATCATCACGCGCTGTCGCTGGCCGCCGGAGAACTCGTGCGGGTACTGGTCGAGGCGCGCGGCCGCGTTCGGGATGCGCACGAGGTCGAGCAACTCCCTGGCCCGGGCGCGGGCCGCGCGGGCGTCGAGGCCGAGATGGATGCGCAGCGGCTCGACGATCTGCGCCGCCACGGTCATGCCGGGGTTGAGCGAGCTCATCGGATCCTGGAACACGAAGCCGATCGCGCCGCCGCGGATCTTGCGCAGCTCCCGCTCCTTCAGGGCGAGGAGGTCGCGCCCCTCGAACAGCACCTGCCCGCCGGTGATGCGGCCGGGCGGGCGCGGAATCAGGCCCAGCATGGCCAGCACGTGCACGCTCTTGCCGGAGCCGGACTCGCCGACGATCCCCAGCGTCTCGCCCTCGTGCAGGGTGTAGGACACGCCGTTGACCGCGTGGACCGCGCCGCCATCGGTGTCGAAGGCGACCGCGAGGTCGCGGACGTCGAGGAGAGGCTTGATCATGTCCGCTGCCTCGGATCGAGGGCATCCCGTAGGCCGTCGCCGAACAGGTTGAAGGCGAGCACCGCCAGGAAGATCGACAGGCCGGGCCAGATCGCCATCCAGGGCGCCTCGTCCATGAAGTTCTTGGCGGTGTTGAGCATCGCCCCCCAGGACGGGTCGGGCGGCTGCTGGCCGAGGCCGAGGAACGACAGGCTCGCCTCCGCGATGATCGCGGCCGCGATGGTGAGCGTCGCCTGCACGAGGATCGCCGGGACGATGTTGGGCAGGATGTGGACCCGGGCGATCCGCCAGGGCGGGTTGCCCATGGCGCGGGC
This sequence comes from Methylobacterium sp. 190mf, assembly GCF_900107945.1. Classification (NCBI taxonomy): domain Bacteria; kingdom Pseudomonadati; phylum Pseudomonadota; class Alphaproteobacteria; order Hyphomicrobiales; family Methylobacteriaceae; genus Methylobacterium; species Methylobacterium sp. 190mf. The sequence goes on from NZ_FNVI01000001.1 coordinate 445,745, forward strand.
CGCCTCGACGAACTCCTCCGCCGCCACGGCGCGCACCTGCGCGCGGGTCAGCCGGATGAAGGTCGAGGTCGCCGAGAGGCCGATCGCGATCATCGCGTTGACAAGGCTCGGGCCTAGGAAGGCGGCGAGCGCGATCGCCAGAATCAGGAATGGGATCGCCAGCAGCGCGTCGGTGAGCCGGGAGATCGCGCCGTCGATCCAGCCGCCCGCGTAGCCGGCGAGCAATCCTAGGGGCAGGCCGAGGGACACCGCCAGCGCGACCGAGACGAGGCCGGCGCCGAGTGAGGCCCGGGTGCCGAAGATGATCCGCGAGAGCACGTCGCGCCCGACCTCGTCGCCGCCGAACGGGTGCGCGAGGCTCGGGGGCCCGCGGACGTTGCCCCAGTCGGTGGCTGTCGGGTCGTAGGGAGCGATCCAGGGCGCGAACACCGCCATCAGCACCAGCAGGCCGACGATGACGAGGCCCACGACCGCGCTCCTGCGCGCGCGCAGGCGTCGCCAGAAGGCCGCGTAGGTGCCGGGCTCTCGGAGGATGGCGTGGGCGGGGGCGCCGGACGGGGCGGCCTCCAGGCCGACCGCCTCGGCGCGGGCGATCTCGCTGCCGGTGCTCATGCCCGCCTCAGCTTCGGGTTCACGGCCGCCGCGAGCAGGTCGGCGGCGAGGTTCAGGGCGATGTAGGTGGCGGCCGTGCAGATCACGACGCCCTGCACGGTGGCGAAGTCCCGGTTGAACACCGCATCGACCATCAGCTTGCCGAAGCCCGGCACGGAGAAGACCTGCTCGGTGAGCACCGCCCCGGAGAGGAGCTGGCCGAATTCCAGCGCCCCCAGGGTGATGATCGGGATCGCGGCGTTGGGCAGCGCGTGCCGCAGGGTGACCCGCAGCGGCGAGACGCCCTTGGCGCGCGCGGTGCGGACGTAATCGGAGCCGAGCACGCCGAGCATCGCCGCGCGGGTGTGGCGCATCATCACCGCCGCGATGGCGTTGCCGAGCACGAAGGCCGGCATCACCATGGCGGCGAGGTTCTCCGACAGGCTCTCGAAGGGCGAGACGTAGCCCGAGGCCGGCAGCCAGCCGAGCTCCACCGAGAACAGCAGGATCAGCAGGATCCCGAGCCAGAAATTCGGCACCGACAGGCCCCAGAGGGCGATACCGTTGGCGACCGTGTCGGCGGCCTGACCGCGCTTGACCGCCGAGAGCACGCCCATCGGCACGCCGATGGCCAGCGCCACCAGCATGGCGAGGCAGGCGAGTTCGAGCGTCACCGGCAGCTTCTCGACGATCAGCTCGGAGACCGGCTTCTGCAGCCGGATCGACTCGCCGAGATCCCCCCGCAGCACGCCGCCGGCCCAGTAGGCGTAGCGCACCGGCAGGGGCTCATCGAGGTGGTACTTTTCGCGGATGAACGTGATCACTTGCGGGTCGCGCTCCTCGCCGGTCAGCGCGGTGGCGACGTCGCCCGGCAGCAATTGCTGCAGGGCGAAGATGATCATCGAGGCGAGGATCAGGGTCGGGACCGCCAGTGCGAGGCGTCGGGCCAGAAATCGGAGCATCAGGCGCGCAGCATCAGTTCAGCTTCAGCCCGGTGAAGCGCACGAGCCCGTCCGGGTAGGGCACGAAACCCGTGATCTTCTGGCTGTAGGCCCAGAGCAGCTTGCGGTGCAGGATGTAGATGCCCGGGCGATCCTTGAGCACCTGATCGGCCAGAGCCTTCCAGGCGGCCTTGCGCTTGGCCGGGTCGACAGTGCCCCGCTCGGCCTGGAGCGCCGCGTCGGCTTCCGGGCTGCAGTATTTCGGATAATTCAGCGCCGCCTTGCAGAACAGGAAGCTGAACGTGTTGCCGTCGGGGTCCGAGCGGCCGCTCCAGGAATAGAGCTGCGCCTCGTAATTGCCCTTGTCGGCGGCATCGAGCGCCGTGGTGAAGTCCACCGCCTGGATCTTCACGTCGAACCCGGCCTCCTTGGTCATCGCCTGGATGACCTGCCCGACCTGCGGCGACTCGCTGTTGGCGTAGACGGTCAGCGTGATCTGCGGGTTCGGCTTGCCGGCCTCGGCCAGCAGCGCCTTGGCCTTGGCGACGTCCCGCTTGGGGATCGGGTACTCGGCGACGTAGTTCGGGTTCTTCGGGTTGACCCACTGGTTCCCAGCCAGGAACTCGCCGTTGTAGACCACCTGATTGATGGCGTTGCGGTCGATGGCCGCCTCGAAAGCGGCGCGCACCTTCGGGTCGGAGACCGGCGAGCCGGCCTTGTGGGGGTTGAACAGGATCTCCTGGAAGCCGAGCTCGTAGGTGGAGTCCAGCTTCAGCTTGGCGTCGCGCTTCACCTGCGCCACGTCGGTGGGGGCGAGGCGCTCCAAGAGGTCGAGCTGACCCGCGCGGAGGTTGGTGAGCCGTACGGTGGCGTCGGGGATCGGCCGGAACTCGATCCGCTGGATGTGGATCGCGTCCTTGTTCCAGTAGTCGGGGAAGCGCTCGACCACGATCCGGTCCTGCGGCACCCGCTCCACGAACTTGTACGGACCGGCGCAGACCGGCGCGGAGGCGAACTTGTCGCCGAGCCGGTCTGCGGCCTTGGGCGAGACCATCATGCCGGCCCGGTCGGTGAACTGCGCCAGCAGCGGCGCGAACGGCTGCTTCAGGTTGATGCGGAAGGTCAGGTCGTCGACCACGTCGACGGAGTCGATCGGCGCGATCTCCGAGCGGCGCTGCGAGCCCGGCATCTTCATGTGCCGCTCGATCGAGAACTTGGCGGCGGCGGCGTCGAGCTTCTCGCCGTCGTGGAACAGCACGCCCGGGCGCAGGTGCATGGTCAGCGCCTTCTCGTCGGGCGACAGCTCCCAGGAGGTGGCGAGCTGCGGCACCGGCTTCAGGTCCGGGCCGATATCCACGAGCTTGTCGCAGAGCGCGGCGAACACCATCCGGCTCGCGAAGGTCCGGGCGAGCGTCGGGTCGAGGGCGTCCGGATCCTCCATCATGCCGTAGCGCAGGGTCTGCGCGGCGGCGGGCCCGGTGAGGGCGAGCCCGGCGAGGAGACAGGCGGCGTAACGCAACATGAGACCGATCCGGGCGGAGGCGGGAGAAGCGGAGCGGACCGGCCAGGTCCATTCCGGGGGCGGCCGGCAGTGTTGCGCGGCCGTTTGGCATGCACAATCCCAGGCAGCATCCATGCCATACAATCAGGATGCATCTTTTATTCAGTTCGCGCCGCGAGCCTCTGGAGCGGCCGTTTCGGGCTGGCCGGCGGAGCTCGATGACGGCGCGACCGCGCCCAGCGTCGAGATCGGCCTTCTGCCAGCTCCGTGAGCGCCGGATCTCAGGTGCGACTTAGATCGGGATAAGTCCAATTTTACGCATTGCTTGAACAGGCCGGAAAAAACTTCAGCCCCAGAAGGTCGCCGATGTATTCTTCATGATGATGCGGGTGTGATGGTCCGGCGGCACATCGTCATGTTGCCCGCGTTGTGCTGGAACCAGCGGCGTCGCGATTTCTACGCCGTGACCGCCGACGTCTCGACCGAGGGCATCCGATTCCGCTCCTCTTCGCTCCTGGCGCCGGGTGAGCAGCTCACCTGCAGCATCCGCCATATCGGCACGCTCGAGGCCCGCATCGCCCGCGTCGCCGGTCAGGAATTCGTTGTCTGTGTCCGCGGTGGACGCGCGACCCTCACTGACCTCGCCCGTCAGTTCGTGACGCTGGCAAAGGCCCAGGACCTGCAACCCGAACCGATCCGCGCTTACCGTCGGATCGTGCCGAAGCAGAAGATCGTCCAGATCACCACCGCGTCGGGCGAGGCCTTCCAGGGACACGTCCTCAACGTTTCGGCCTCCGGCGTGGCCCTCCTCGTCGACCACGCGCTGGAGATCGGGACGATGATCCGCGTCGGGCGAAAGACCGCCACCGTGATGCGCCACTTCACCCACGGTGTCGGGGCCGCCTTCGCGGAGCCGTTCGCGCCGTCCGCGGTCCACGAGGCGATGTCGCTCTGAGGGCCGCCCGCGAAACCGGGCGCCGCCGCCGAGCTGCGATCATCGGCCACCCGCCCCTCGCAGAGGCGGCGGAAGGGCGCTACAACTTCGCGGGTCCAGCGAAGGATCACCGATGAAGCGACCGCTCTCCGCCCGTTCCGCCACATCCCTGGCGCTCCTGCCGGCCGCACTCGTCCTGCTGCCCCAGGCGGCCTTCGCCCATCCGGGGCACGGCAGCGCGACGGGCGCGGAGGCGGGGTTCCTCCATCCGCTTCTGGGCGCCGACCATGTTCTCGCGATGGTCGCGGTCGGCCTCCTCGCCAGCCTGCGCGGCGGACGGGCGCTCTGGGCGCTGCCCCTGTCGTTCCTGGCGTTGATGAGCGTGGGGGCGGGGCTGGGCATGGCCGGCACGGTGCTGCCGCATGTCGAACTCGGGATCGCGCTGTCCATCGTCGTGTTCGGCCTCGCCGCCATCGTCGGCCTGCGCGCGCCGGTAGCCCTGCTGGCTGCCCTGGTTGGGGTCTTCGCGGTGTTCCACGGCTACGCCCACGGCGCCGAGATGCCCGAGACCGCCTCCGGCCTGTCCTTCGGCCTCGGGTTCCTCGCGGCCACCGCGCTCCTGCACGCCGCGGGGATCGGACTCGGTGCCGCGGCGTCGCGGATCGGAGCGACGCGGGCCGCCCCGGCCCTCGGCGCAGGCCTCGCCGCGGCCGGTCTCGCGCTGCTGGCGCTCCCCGCCTGAGCGCCGTACCCGACCCGCTCCGGGGCCCCGACCGGGCCGCGGGCGCGGCGCCCCGGCTGAGCATCCGCATCGATCTCGGGCCGGGGCACCGCCTCGGCCCCGGCAAGGTGCAGCTCCTGGAGATGATCGCCGAGCACGGTTCCATCGCGGGCGCTGGCCGTGCGCTGGGCATGTCGTACCGCCGGGCCTGGCTGCTGGTCGAGGCGATGAACACCGGCTTCGGTCGCCCCGTGGTCGAGGCGCAGACCGGTGGCCGGGCCGGCGGGGGTGCGCGCCTCTCGGCCTTCGGCGCCGACGTGGTGCGGCGCTACCGGGCCGTCGAGGCGGCCGCGGAGGCGGCGGCCGCGCCGTTCCTGCGTTGCCTGGGACAGGCCGGGGACGCGTAACCGGGCCGGGCACGGGCGCGAACCCGGATGCGACGTCACAGGCCCTCGTGGGCTGACGTCCCGTCATCCCGCCCCACGTCCAGCCGGTCGTGACAATCCCGGCAGCAGGAAGAGAACCCCCATGGCAAAACTGACGACGCTCGCCCTGATGAGCCTGCTGGCCATCACCACCGGTGCGCAGGCGGCACCGAAGGTCGAGCGCCTGCGCGGGACCGTCGAGGCGGTCGCGGGCGACGGCTTCACGCTGAAGACGCGGGACGGCGCGTCGGAGACCGTGGCGCTCGCCCCCGACGCCAAGGTTTCCTGGGTGGTCCCGTCGAGTCTCGACGCGATCAGGGACGGGGTCTTCATCGGCACGGCCACGAAGGGCGAGCCGCCGGTGGCCCTGGAGGTGGTGCTGTTTCCCGAGGCGATGCGCGGCACCGGCGAGGGACACTACGACTGGGACATGATCCCCGACCACACGGCCGGCGGGGCACCGGTGAGGAGCGCCATGACCAACGGAACCGTGAAGGCGGACGTGCGCTCGACCGCTCCCGACGCGCCCCGCGTGAAGAGCGCGATGACCAACGGGACCGTCAAGGCGAGCCGCGGCGGGGCGGAGCGGACCCTCACGGTCGATTACGGTCAGGGCCAGTCGCTGCAGATCCTGGTACCGCCACAGGCGCCGGTCGTCAGCTTCGAGCCCGCCAGCGCCGCGGCCGTAGCGCCCGGCGCCAAGGTCTTCGTGATCGCCGCGCGCGGGGACGACGGCCGCATCACGGCGCGGCGCGTCGCCGTCGGAAAGGACGGGCTGACGCCGCCCATGTAAGGCGCCCGTCCGGCGCCGGCGAATCGGCTGGGACGGCGTGAGCCGCCCGGTCCCGGGTCGGGGCCGGGCGAAAGGCTGCCCGTCGGCGCGGCAGCTCAGCCGCTCAGGACAGCATTCGTGCACATTCGGCGGACCGTTGCCGACTAAAGCGCCCCGAGAATGTTGCCAGGCCGCAACATCGCGCTGGAACTGCCAAGGCAGCCGCGAATCCTCGTTGCTCGCGGAAACCCGTTCGCACATGGTGATCGTGCACGGGGGCATCGCCAAGCGAGAGCCCGCAGGAGCCTGCCACCTAAGACGCGGGCCAAACCTACAGAACGTGCGGCTAGACCCGGATAACCGGGCAGGTCCGCATCATTGGGTCTCGAAGCTTTGGAGATGTCTATGAAGCTCTTGAAGAGCTCATTGCTCGGGTCTGCTGCTGCGTTCGCGGCCGTAGGCGCAGCCCACGCCGCCGACCTCCCGGTCAAGAAGGCGGTCCCGATCGAGTACGTCCGCGTCTGCGGCGCCTACGGCGCCGGCTTCTTCTACATCCCCGGCACCGACACTTGCCTGCGTCTCTCCGGCCGCGCCCGGTTCGAGGGCGGCTACATGACCAGCTACTCGCGCCAGGGCACCAACGGCGACACGTCGGGCTACCAGGGCCGGATGCGCATCAACCTCGATGCCCGCACCCAGACCGCCTACGGCACCCTGCGCGCCTTCGTCCGCCTCGATGCCGGATCCCGCACGGGCTACTCCGGCGTCGGCACCTCCGGCACCCAGCAGCGTATCGCTCAGGCCTTCCCGGGCCTCGGCATCGACCAGTTCGGTCGCGCCCAGCAGTTCGTGAACGTCGACAAGGCCTTCATCCAGTTCGCCGGCATGACCGCCGGTCGCGCCTCGTCGTTCTTCGACTTCTACGCCCACGACTTCGAGTTCGCCGGCGCCACGCTCGGCTCCGACGTCGCCTCGACCAACCTGCTCGCCTACACGGCCACGCTCGGCAACGGCCTGTCCGCCACGATTTCGGTCGAAGATCCGGTCTTCCGCCGCAGCCCGATCTTCTCGCAGACCAACAACCCGACCGGCGCCACCGTTAACGCGACGATCCAGAACTTCGCTCAGACGGCCGCGCCCGCCGAGGTGTTCATCGGCTACACCGGCGGCGTGCCGACCCGGTTCAGCTTCGTCGACGCGATCCAGCGCTCGCGCATGCCCGACTTCGTCGGCGCCCTGCGCCTCGACCAGGCCTGGGGTTCGGCTCAGGTCTCGGCCGCCGTGCACGAGCTGAACGTCGGCAACGTGCAGAACGGCGCCGGCACCGGCACCGGTTCGAACATCAGCATCCCGCACACCAGCAACTCGTACGGCTGGGCGGTCCAAGGCGGCCTGAAGATCAACACGCCGTTCATCGCGCCGGGCGACGCCCTCTACCTGCAGGGCGCCTACGGCTCCGGTGCCCAGATGTACACCGGCTACTGCGCCTTCAGCGGCTGCTACTCGCAGAACCCGGCCACCATCCAGGGCCAGAAGTTCGCGCAGTACATGAACGACGCGACGATCAACCCGTTCTCGGGCCGACTCGAGCAGTCGACGAGCTTCACTGCGACAGCCTCGTACCTCCACTACTGGACGCCGGAGTGGCGCTCGGCCTTCTTCGGGTCGTACGGTGAGATGAGCTACAGCAGCGGTGCCCGTCTGGCCCAGGGCGCGGCCTTCGCGCTCGCCAACCCGGCCGGTGCCAACTCCTTCGGCGTGAACGCCGTCGGCGTGCCGGGCACCCGGTTCTTCCAGCTGAGCGAGGCGCTGCGCGACACCTACCAGTTCGTGGCGGGCGGCAGCATCATCTGGTCGCCGGTGAAGGATCTCGATATCGGTGTCGAGGGCTTCTACACCCAGATCGGCGTCAAGAACGGCCGCGTGATCGACCGCGACAAGACCCCGACGGCCTACGCGAACGTCGCCGGCATCAACAACGGCACCTTCGTGCCGCGGACCACGACGGCGGACAGCGTGTCCACCTTCCGCTTCCGCGTCCAGCGCGACTTCTAAGCCACTCCACCGGCGCCGGGGCCTCGGCCTCCGCGCCGGTCCCCGTGCTTCAGAAACCTCAAGGCTCGGCTTCAGCCGGGCCTTTTTCGTTGTGCCGGGCCGCCCTGGATCCGTAACGCCTCCGGCCGCCAGCGCGCGGTCGGCACGCGACCCGGTGCGTTCCGCGCCGCGATCCCGCCCGCTCCCGGCCGGTCCGTTGACCGACCCATGATAGGGTCCGGCGATGCGCCGCCCCGCGCGCAGGGCGCCGCCGATGCGCGCCATCGTTCGTTCGGACCCGCTTTCCGGGCGCGCGCCGCGTCCATCGAGCCGGGCAAACGCCGCCGCGCCGTGCGACACGTGCCATCCCGCAAATGAGCCGAGCCTCCGGCCGACGCGTCGGACGGGCAGGATTCGCGCGTCGAATCGCTCGCCGGCGACCGCGTGCCGTTCGCGGGGCACCCAGGCGGTTCTGACTGCATCCGCCACGCCTGTCCGGTCAGAGACGGCCCGCACGACAGCTCCGAGTTGACTTCCGGGCCATCGCTTCTCGATTGGTGCTGGTCGTTCGAACGAGCCGATTTTATCAATATTTCATCCGCTCGGCTAACCTGATAATATATAGATATACTGAGTAATTATCTCCGATTTTGCATTATTGGATAACATTTTGTTGCGTACGCGCAACGTTCATATGCAGGATTGAAGATAAATCCGAATCTTTGTTGCACGCGGTGGTGCCGCTGCACATCGTCGCCGGGCAAATGGGCCTCAAAACCGCCGTGGCGAGCGAAAACATGCCAATGATCTGCGAACAAATCGTGGATTATATTTGGTGTGTCCGGTCTCGCTCATCCGTTTGCGAGAATTGAGCTTGAAATTCCGGAGACATCGATGACATTACTGAGATCATCGCTGCTGGCGACTGCCGCCGCGTTCGCGACAATGGGCGCTGCGCACGCCGCCGACCTGCCGGTCAAGAAGGCTGTCCCGGTCGAGTACGTCCGCGTCTGCGGCGCGTACGGCGCCGGCTTCTTCTACATCCCCGGCACCGACACCTGCCTGCGCATCTCGGGCCGCGCCCGGTACGAGGGCGGGTACATGACGGCGTCGACGCGGCAGGCCGGCACCAACGCCGGCGACAGCGCGGGCTATCAGGCGCGTCTGCGCATCAACCTCGATGCCCGCACGCAGACCGCTTACGGCACCCTGCGCGCCTTCGTCCGCCTCGATGCGGGATCCCGCACCGGCTACGCGCGCTCGGGGACGCAGGCGCGCATCGGGCAGGCCTACGACGCCACCGGCGTCGACCAGGCCGGGCATGCGCAGCAGTTCATGAACGTCGATAAGGCGTTCATCCAGTTCGCCGGCCTGACCGCCGGTCGCGCCTCGTCGTTCTTCGACTTCTACGCCCACGACTTCGAGATCTACGGCGCGACCGCGGGCTCGGACGTCTCCTCCACCAACCTCCTCGCCTACACGGTGACGGCCGGCGCCGGGCTGTCGGCCACGCTGTCGGTCGAGGACCCGGTCTTCCGGCGCAGCCCGATCTACGCGCCGGCCGGCACCGCGTCGCCGGTCAGCCCGGTCTTCGTCGGCTACTTCAGAGGCGCACCGATCGGGGTCAGCGGCGTCGACAGCATCCAGCGCGAGCGGCTGCCCGATGTCGTCGGCGTCCTGCGCGTCGATCAGGGCTGGGGCTCGGCGCAGGTCTCCGCCGCGGTTCACGAGCTGAACGTCGGCAACATCGCGGCGACGCCCGCGGCGGGCGCCAATGTCAGCGTCGCGCACACCAGGAGCGTCGAGGGCTGGGCGGTGCAGGGCGGCCTGAAGATCAACGCCCCCTTCGTCGCGCCGGGGGACGCCCTCTATCTCCAGAGCGCCTACGCCGACGGCGCGCAGATGTATACGGGATACTGCGCCTTCACCGGCTGCTACACGCAGCTCAACAACGGCTTCCAGGGCCAGAAGATCTACCAGAGCTTCTCGGACGCGACGGTCAACCCCTTCACCGGCCAGTTGCAGACATCGCAATCCTTCTCGGCGGTCGCGTCGTTCCTGCATTACTGGACGCCGGAATGGCGCTCGGCGGTCTTCGGCGCCTACGGAGAACAGGACTTCTCCCGCAACGCGCGCCTCGCACAGGGCGCGCTCTACAACGTCCTGAGCTTCAACGGCGCCGCCAATCTCGGCTCCAACGCGGTCGGCGCGCCCGGAACCCGCTTCTACCAGTTGAGCCAAGCGCTGCGCGACACCTATCAGTTCGTCGCGGGCGGCAGCATCATCTGGTCGCCCGTGCGCGACCTCGATATCGGCGTCGAGGCCTTCTACACCCAGATCGGCGTGAAGCACGGTCGCGCGATCGACTCCGACAAGAGTCCCACCGCCTACGCCAACGTCGCCGGCATCAACAGCGGCACGTTCGTCCCGCGCACCGTGACGCAGGACTCGGTCTCGCAGGTCCGCTTCCGCGTCCAGCGCGACTTCTGATCGACGATCCCGGCGGCGGGGCCTCAGTCCCGTCGCCTGTCCCCGTCCGATGCCGTCATGGCCCGGTCGGCCGCTTGGCCAATTCTCTGAGCTGTGATCACGACGGAGACGGGATCTTAATCCCGGCCGACGGGACAGGTCGCGTCCTTTGTTCCCTGGATCGCGTTGCCGCCCTTCATCCGCGCTGATACGCCGGATGTCACTTTATCGCCGCCGATTGTGCGCGACCCGATGGATCGCGGCCCGGCGCGCGGTCGCGAGGGCGCGGCGAAGCGGCCCGCGAGCGGTCAGAGATCCGGGGGGACGCCATGACCAGCACCGTTTCACCGAGCCCGATCCCGTCGCCGGCGGAGGGCCGGGCTGAGGACGGGCGCGCGGCCCGGTTCTGGCCGGACGTCTGGTGGCGGCTGATCGACTTCAAGATCGGCATCATACCGCTCCCGATCTTCGTCGTGCTGGCGATCCTCCTCACCGTCCTGGTCCAGGAGGGCGAGATCAAGCCCGACGGGCCGACCATGATCGCCGTGCTGGTGATGGGCGGCTTCACCTGCGCGGAGATCGGCAAGCGGATCCCGATCCTGAAGAACATCGGCGCCGGGGCGATCTTCGCGACCTTCATCCCCTCGGCGCTGGTCTACTACGCCCTGGTGCCGCCGCAGATGGTCAAGGCGATCACCGATTTCACCAAGTTCACCAACTTCCTCTACATCTACATCGCCACGATCATCGTCGGCTCCATCCTCGGGATGGACCGCGAGGTCCTGATCAAGGGCTTCCTCAAGATCTTCGCGCCGCTCGCCCTCGGCTCGGTGGCGGCGGCCCTGGTCGGGACGCTGGTCGGCACGCTCCTCGGCCTCGGCCCCTACAAGACCTTCTTCTTCATCGTCGTGCCGATCATGGCGGGCGGCGTCGGCGAGGGGGCGATCCCGCTCTCCATCGGCTACGCGGCGATCCTGGGGATGCAGCAGGGCGTGGTCTTCGCTCAGGTGCTGCCGCCGGTGATGCTGGGCTCCCTGACCGCGATCATCCTGTCGGGCACGCTCAACTCCGTCGGCAAGCGCTACCCGCACCTCACCGGCGAGGGCCGCCTCCAGCCCGATTCGGACGGCATCAAGTCGAGCGACGCCCAGGCCAAGGCCGAGGCGGCCAAGGGCCAGATCGATCCCGCCACGATCGGTGCGGCCGGGCTCACGGCGATCACCCTCTACCTGCTCGGCGTCATGGCCCACCACCTCGTCGGCCTGCCGGCGCCGGTGGCGATGCTGTTCCTCGCCGTCCTGGCGAAGCTCGCCAGCGCGGTGTCGCCCCATCTCCAGGCCGGCGGCTTCGTGGTCTACAAGTTCGTCCAGGTCTCGATGACCTACCCGCTGCTCTTCGCCATCGGCGTCGCGCTGACGCCCTGGCACGAGCTGATGGCGGCCTTCACTCTGGTGAACCTGATCACGATCGTGTCGACCGTCGTGACCCTGATGACGGTCGGCTTCTTCGTCGGCCGCTGGCTCGGCATGTATCCGATCGAGACCGCCATCGTGAACGCCTGCCACAGCGGCCAGGGCGGCACCGGCGACGTGGCGATCCTCACGGCGGCGAACCGCATGGCCCTAATGCCCTTCGCGCAGATCGCCACCCGCATCGGCGGCGCGCTGACGGTGACCGGCACGATCGTCGCCATGAAGTGGATCGGTGCCTGACGGGCACCCGGAAAGGACGTCGTCATGGCCGGTGATCCCGGGGCCGTCGGGGCCACGCTCAAGTCGCGGATCGGCGCGATCCTCCGCTCGACGAGCGGCAACTTCCTGGAGATGTTCGACTTCTTCCTGTTCGGGTTCTACGCCACCTACATCGCGCGGGCGTTCTTCCCCTCGGGCAACGAGACCACCGAGCTGCTCCTGACCTTCGGCACCTTCTGGCTCGGGGCGCTGATGCGGCCGCTCGGGGCGATCGTGCTCGGCGCCTATATCGACCGGATCGGCCGCCGGAAGGGCCTGATCATCACCCTCGCAATCATGGCGAGCGGAACGGTGCTCATCGCCTTCTGCCCGAGCTACGACACGATCGGGGTCGCGGCCCCGCTGATCGTGCTGGCCGGGCGCCTGCTGCAGGGCTTCTCGGCGGGCGTCGAGATCGGCGGCGTCTCCATCTACCTGTTCGAGATCGCCACGCCGGGCCGGCGCGGCTTCTACACGTCGTTCCAGTCGGCGAGTCAGCAGGTGGCGATCATGTTCGCCGCCCTGATCGGCTACGGGCTGAACGCGTTCCTGACCAAGCAGCAGCTCGGCGATTTCGGCTGGCGCATCCCGTTCTTCATTGGCTGCCTGATCGTGCCGTTCATCTTCTTCATCAGGCGGTCGCTCCAGGAGACGCAGGAATTCGCCAAGCGGACCCGCCACCCGACCACCCGCGAGATCCTGACCACGGTGGCCGCCAACTGGCGGATCGTGCTGCTCGGCATGATGCTGACCACGATGACGACGGTGACGTTCTACATGATCACCGTCTACACCCCGACTTTCGGCAAGAACGTCCTCAAGCTCACCGAGACCGACAGCCTGATCGTGACGCTGTTCGTGGCGATCACCAACTTCGTCTGGCTGCCCGTGGGCGGAGCCCTGTCGGACGCCATCGGCCGCAAGCCGGTGCTGCTGACGATCTCGACCCTGTCGCTGCTGACGACCTACCCGGCGCTGCACTGGCTCGTGGCCGACCCGACCTTCGGCAAGATGCTCGCCGTCGAGCTGTGGTTCTCGTTCTTCTTCGGAGTCTACAACGGCGCGATGGTGGTCTCGCTCTCGGAAGTCGTGCCGGCCCATGTCCGCGCCAGCGGCTTCTCGCTGGCCTACAGCCTCGCCACCGCGCTGTTCGGCACGGCGACGCCCATGGTCTCGACCTTCCTGATCGAGAAGACCGGCGACCGGGCGGCGCCGAGCTACTGGCTGATGGCGGCGGCCGCCTGCGGCATGGTCGCGACGCTCGCCCTGTTCCGCGGCCGGCCCGGTCTGGAGCGCGTGCCGGCCCACGCCTGAGGGTCGGGGGCCCTCAGCTCTCCTGCCAGATCCGGATCCGCGCCTTGAAGGCAGCGCGGATATGGGCCCGGGCCGCGGCCTCGGCGGCATCCCCGTCGTGGGCCCGGATCGCCGCCACGATCGCCGCGTGCTCGGCGAGCGATTCCGCGGCGCGGTCGGGTGCCGCCAGCGTGGTGGCGCCCGGGAGCAGCACCAGGGACAGGCGCATCGTCTCCAGCGTGCCCTGCAGGAAGCGGTTGCGCGCCGCCCCGTGGATCTGGCGGTGGAACAGCCGGTTGGTCCGTGCCAGCGCGGGCGCGTCGCCGAGCAGCGTCCGGTCCCGGGCGACCATCTCCTCCAGGATCTCGGTCTCGACCGTGCTGGCGTGGATCGCCGCGAGGCGCGCGGCCGTCCCCTCCAGCACCTCGCGCAGGTCGTAGAGCTCGCTCACCTGCCCGTAGTCGAGCTGCGCCACGCTGGCGCCCCGGTGCGGCTCGTGGGCGACGAGTCCCTGCGCCTCCAGCCGGCCGAGCGCCTCGCGGACCGGCGTGCGGCTGATCTGGAACCGCTCGGCAAGCTCCGCCTCGCGCAGGCGGCTGCCGGGGGCGAGCTCGCCCTCCTCGATCGCCCGCAGCAGCCGCTCGTAGGCGCCGGCGCCGCTGGAGCGCTCCGCTTCGCTGGCCTTCATGTCCGGCTCTCCTCGGCTCGGCCATAGCGCGAAAGCGTGACGCCTGAAACGCTTGCGAAGAATTGCATGCAAACGTATACAATGCTCCGAGAGCAGTTGTTGGAGAGGAGGCAGGCATGCAGCGTCCGGACGATGCGCCGTGGGACGTGGTCGTGGTCGGGTCAGGCAACGCCGCCATGAGCGCCGGCCTCGCCGCCCTGGAGCGCGGCGCCTCGGTGCTCATGATCGAGAAGGCCGAGCGGGACCTCGCCGGCGGCAACACCGCCTACACGGCCGGGGCCATGCGCTTCGTCTACGCGGGCAACGACGACCTGATCCCGCTGCTGGTCGATCCCGAGGACCCGCGCCTGCCGCGGACCGATTTCGGTGCCTACACGGCACAGAAATTCGAGGCGGACCTGCTCGGCTTCAACGACGGGCGGCCGCTCTCGCGCGAGCAGCGCATCCTGATCGACGAGAGCGGCGCGGCCCTGCGCTGGCTGGCGACGCAGGGGGTGAAGTTCGAGCCGATCTACTCCCGTCAGTCGTTCGAGAAGGACGGGCGCTTCGTGTTCTGGGGCGGCCTGACGCTCGCCACCCACGACGAGGGCTTCGGCCTTGCCCGGGCCGAGCTGGAGGCCTTCACTCGGGCCGGCGGCGAGATCCGCTACGGCTGCCCGGCCCGGGGCCTGATCGTGGAGGACGGGCGCGTCGTCGGCGTGGAGACGCCGCAGGGTCCGGTCCGGGCGACGTCCGTGGTGCTGGCCTGCGGCGGCTTCGAGTCGAACGCCGCCCTCCGGACACGCTTCATCGGCGAGGGCTGGGACAAGGCCCGGGTACGCGGCACGCCCCACAACCAGGGCGACGGGCTGCAGATGGCGCTCGACCTCGGCGCGAAGGCCCACGGCTTCTACGGTGGCTGCCACGCCACGCCGATGGACCTGCACACCCCCGATTACGGCAACCTCGAGCTGCCGCACGGCGAGCGCAAGCACTACCGGAAGATCTGCTACTTCCTGGGCCTCATGCTGAACGCGGACGGCGAGCGGTTCGTCGACGAGGGCAAGAATTTCCGCAACTACACCTACGCCCAGTTCGGCCGCTCGATCATGGAGCAGCCCGGGCACGTGGCGTGGCAGATCTTCGACGCCAAGGTCGATCACCTGCTCTACAGCGAGTACCGGTTCCACGACGCGCACTTCGTCGAGGCCGACACCCTGGACGGGCTCATCGACAAGCTCGAGGGCATCGACCGCGCGGCGGCGCGGCGGACCATCGCGGCGTTCAACGCCGCCGTGGACGAGAGCGTGCCCTTCGACCCGACCGTGAAGGACGGGCGCGGCACGAAGGGGCTCGCCCTGCCGAAGTCGAACTGGGCGCAGCGGATCGAGACCGGGCCGTTCAAGGCCTACCCGGTCACGGGCGGCATCACCTTCACCTACGGCGGCGTCGAGGTCGGCGACGACGGCGGCGTGAAGCGCGCGGACGGCGGCGCGATTCCCGGCCTCTACGCCTGCGGCGAGATGGTCGGTGGCGTGTTCTTCAACGGCTATCCCGGCGGCTCGGGGCTGACCTCCGGCGTTGTGTTCGGCCGCCGCGCCGGCTACGGCGCCGCCGCGAGGGCGAAGGGCTGAGGTCAGCGGCGGAGCGCGACCGAACTCCTCCGATGCGGGGAGGGAAGCCGCGCGATCGTTCCCCAGCGGCCCATCGTCCCCTGTCCGCCGCCCCGGCGCGGGCGTAGAAGCCCAGCCATGCCCGCCCGACAGGCCGTTTTCACCATCTCCCGCGGCGTCCCGTTCCTGCCGACGCTCGCCGAGGCGCTGCTCTCCGGCCGCCTCGTCGGGCCGGTGGCGGACGATCCGCTGGCGCTCGCCTCCGTCACGATCTACCTGCCGACCCGTCGCGCGGCCCGGGCGCTCGGCGCGATCCTGGCCGAGAAACTCGGCCGGGGCGCGCCCGGCCAGGCGACGCTGCTGCCGCGGATGGTGCCTCTCGGCGAGGCCGACGAGGCCGAGCTCGACCTCGCCGCCGAGCCGCTGCTGGAGGAGAACGCCGATCCCCTGAGCATCCCGATGCCGCCGCTGGAGCGCCGGCTGATCCTGGCCCGCCTCGTCCAGGCCTGGGCCAGGACCGTCGACCGGACGCTGCTGCCGCTGGACGCCGAGGTGCCGTTCCTGGTGCCGTCCTCCCCCGCCGACGCGGTCGGGCTCGCCGGCGATCTCGAGCGCCTGATGGACGCGCTCACCGTCGAGGGCCTGCCCTGGTCGGAGATCGGCGCGGCCGTCGAGGCCGAGTATTCCCGCTACTTCGGCCTGACCCTCGACTTCGTGAAGATCGCCGCCGAGAACTGGCCGAAGCTCCTGGCCGAGCGGGGCCTCGCCGATCCCGTCGCCCGCGCCCGCGGGCTCGTGCTCGCCGAGGAGAGGCGCCTGTCGCGCGGCGCGACGCCGGACCCGGTGATCGTCGCCGGCTCGCTGGGCTCCGTCCCCGCCACGGCCCGGCTCATCGCCGCCGTGGCCAAGCTGCCCCACGGCGCCGTGGTCCTGCCCGGGCTCGATCTCGACCTCGACGCGGCCGGCTGGGACGGCATCGACACCGGGGAGGGTTTTTCCCGCGTGATCGCGCACGGCCATCCGCAGGCGGTGCTGCACCGGTTGCTCGGACCGGAGAACCTCAACCTCGACCGCGCCGAGGTCGTCGCCCTCGGCGAGCCCGACCCCGGCCAGGCGGCGCGAGCCGCGCTCCTGTCGCAGGCCCTGCGGCCGGCCGACACCACCGACGCGTGGGCCGCCCTCGACCCGGCCGAGCGCGACACCGTCGCCCGCCTCGGCCTCGAGGGGCTCGCGCTCGCCGAAGCGGCCGACGAGCGCGAGGAGGCGCTGGTCGCGGCGCTGGCGCTGCGCGAGACCCTGCAGACCCCCGGTGCCACTGCGGCGCTCATCACGCCCGACCGCGGGCTCGCCGGCCGGGTCGCCGTCGAGCTGCTGCGCTGGGGCATCGTGGCCGAGGATTCCGCCGGGCTGTCCCTGGCCGTGAGCCCGGCCGGGCGTCTCGCCCGGCTCGCGGCGGAGCTCGCCGCCGACCTCGCCCGCGATCAGGCCGACGCGATCCCGGCCCGGCTGATCGCGCTGCTCTCCCATCCGATGGTCCATCTCGGCCTGCCGCGTCCCGACGTGGTCCGGGGCGCGGCCGCCCTGGAGATCGGATTGCTGCGCGGCCCGGTCCCGGCCCCGGGCTTCGACGGCCTGCGCAAGGCCCTCGCCGCCGAGCGCGCCGGGCCGCCCGAGCACCGGCCCCGGGCCAAACGCCGCCTGAAGGACGTCGACTGGGAGCTGGCCGCGAACCTGCTGGACCGGCTCGATCTGGTGTTCCGGGATTTCCCGGGACCGGACGGGGCGGGGGAATGCGACCTCGTCACCACCGCCGCGGGTCACCGTGAGGCCTGCGACCGGCTGATCGCCGGGCCGGAGGACGGTCCCCCGGTCGAGACGGACGGATCCCTGTCCTGCCTCGACGCCCTGTTCGACGACCTGGAGATGGCGGAGCCCGGCCTGATGCCGGGGCGGTTCGACGACTACGCCACCTTCTTCACGTCGCTCGCCCGGGAGCGCAAAGTCGCCTGCTCGGGCGAGGCGCCGCATCCGCGCCTGCGCATCCTCGGGCTGCTGGAGGCGCGCCTGCTCTCGGTGGACCGCGTGGTGCTCGGCGGGCTGGACGAGGGCGTCTGGCCGGTGCGCACGCTGACCGACTCGTTCCTCAACCGGCCGATGCGCGAGCGGGTCGGCCTCAACCCGCCCGAGCGGCGGATCGGGCAGATGGCCCACGACTTCGTGCAGGCGCTCGGTTGCCGCGACGCGGTGATCACCCGGGCGCTGAAGCGGGAGGGCGCCCCGACCGTGCCGTCGCGCCTGATCCAGCGCCTGCGCGCGCTCTCGGGCGACGCCCGCTGGGACGCCGTCCTGCACGCGGGGCGCCGGCTCGCGGGCCTCGCCGCGCGGCTGGACACGGCGCCGCCGGAGCCGCGGCTGAAGCGCCCCGCGCCGAAGCCGGACCCGGCGCTGTTCCCGCGCTCGCTCAGCGTCACCGAGATCGAGACGCTGGTGCGCGATCCCTACAGCATCTTCGCCCGCCACGTGCTCGGGCTCGACCCGCTCGATCCGCTGGCGGCGGCGCCGGGCGTCGCCACCCGCGGCTCCCTGGTGCACGACGTCTTCGCGGAATTCGCCAGTCGCCATCCCAAGGACCTGCCGCCGGACTTCGCGGAGCGGCTGCTGAACTTCGCGGTGAACGCCTTCGGCGACATCGAGGCGGAGTACCCGAACCTCTACGCCGAGTGGTGGCCGCGCTACGAACGCATGGCTTCGGCCTATCTGGACTGGGAGGCGCGGCGCCGGCCCGGCCTGACCCGGGTCTACCCGGAGGTCTCCGGGCGCTGGGCGATCCCGATGGGGCGCGAGACCTTCACGCTGCGCGCCCGGGCCGACCGGATCGAGCTGCGGCCGGACGGCACCGCCTGCATCGTCGATTACAAGACCGGGACGCCGCCCTCGGGCAAGATGATCTTCTCCGGGTTCTCGCCGCAGCTCACCCTGGAGGCGGCGATGCTGATGCACGGCGCCTTCGCGGATCTGCCGGCCGTGACGACGACGCCGGACCTGCTCTACGTCCACGCCTCGGGCGGCCGGAAGCCCTTCGTCCCGATCCCGGTGAAGCCGCCCCGGGGCGAGGAGCGCGGCGTGGAGGCGATCGTGGCCGAGCACGCCGCGCGGCTCCGGGGGCTGGTGGCCCGGTTCATGACCGGCGAGGCGGCCTACACGGCGCGGCCTTACCCGCAATATGCCAGCCGGTACGGCGCCTACGACCACCTCGCCCGGGTGCTCGAGTGGTCGCTCGCCGGGGACGAGGGCGGGGAGTGACCCCGCCCGCGCCCTCATCCTGAGGTGCCGAACCGCAGCGGAGGCCTCGAGGAAGCCTCCAGATATCGCCGCGATCCCGGGGGACTTCTTCGAGGCGGCGGCGCCGCACCTGAGGATGCGGTGATCCGGTGGGAGCGCGTCCTCCGCGCCTCAGAAGAACGCCTGCAGCCCCGTCTGGGCCCGGCCCAGGATCAGGGCGTGGACGTCGTGGGTGCCCTCGTAGGTGTTCACCGTCTCGAGGTTCTGGGCGTGGCGCATCACGTGGTACTCGCCCATGATGCCGTTGCCGCCGTGCATGTCCCGGGCGGTGCGGGCGATGTCCAGCGCCTTGCCGCAATTGTTGCGCTTGACCAGCGAGATCATCTCGGGCGCCATCTTGCCCTCGTCCATCAGCCGCCCGACCCGGAGCGAGGCCTGCAGGCCGAGGGCGATCTCGGTCTGCATGTCGGCGAGCTTCTTCTGGACCAGCTGGGTCTGCGCCAGGGGCCGGCCGAACTGCTTGCGCTCCAGCGTGTAGTTGCGGGCGCGGTGCCAGCAATCCTCGGCGGCGCCCATCGCGCCCCACGAGATGCCGTAGCGCGCCCGGTTGAGGCAGCCGAATGGCCCCTTCAGCCCCGAGACGTTCGGCAGCAGCGCGTCGTCGCCGACCTTGACGCCCTCCATGACGATCTCGCCGGTGGTGGAGGCGCGCAGGGACAGCTTGCCCTTCAGCGTCGGGGCGGACAGGCCCTTCATGCCCTTCTCGAGGACGAAGCCGCGGATCGCGCCCTCGTGCGCGTCGGACTTCGCCCAGACCACGAAGACGTCCGCGAAGGGCGCGTTCGAGATCCACATCTTGGCACCGGTGATCCGGTAACCGCCGTCGATCTTCTCGGCCTTGGTCTTCATGCCGGCCGGGTCCGAGCCGGCATCCGGCTCGGTGAGGCCGAAGCAGCCGATCCACTCGCCCGAGGCGAGCTTCGGCAGGAACTTCTCGCGCTGCTCCTCCGAGCCGTAGGCGTGGATCGGGTACATCACCAGGGAGGATTGCACGCTCATCATCGAGCGGTAGCCGGAATCCACCGCCTCGACGGCCCGCGCCACGAGCCCGTAGGCCACGTAGGAGGCGCCCGCGCAGCCGTACTCCTCGGGGAGGGTCACGCCGAGCAGGCCGAGCTCGCCCATCTTCCGGAACAGGCCGGGATCGGTCTTCTCGGAGGCGTAGGCCTCGACGATCCCGGGGAGAAGCTGCTCCTGCGCGAAGCTCTGGGCGACGTCGCGGATCGCCCGCTCGTCCTCGGTGAGCTGATCCTCCAGCAGGAAGGGATCGTCCCAGACGAAGCGGGCCGAGGCCGGGGCCGACGGGGAGGCGCTGCCCGGAGGGCGCATCGGAGCGTTCATCGAGATTCCTCGCCTGCAGGGTGGCGCGGGTCTTCGCGGCCCGCGCGCTTGACCCTACCCTAGACCCGCGCGCCGCCCGGTCCAACGCGCGTGGTGACGCCGGGGCGCCGCCGTCACGCCCGGCCGAGGAGCATGAGCCAGAGCAGCGTGGTGAGCGGCGCCAGCAGCGTCGAGACCAGGACCGAGGCCGCGACCATGCCGGTCTCGGTCCGGTAGCGCGCCGCCAGCAGGTAGGCGTTGATCCCCACCGGCATCGCGGCGAACAGGGTCGCGACGCCCGCGTAGGCGGCCGGCATCGCGAAGACGTGGAAGGCCAGGACCCAGACCGCCAGCGGGTGCAGGAGGTTCTTCAGGAGCGCGATCACGAGCGCACCCTTGAGGTCGAACAGCACCCGGTAGCGCTTCAGGCCGGCGCCCAGCGCCACCAGGGCGCAGGTGGAGGCCGTGCCGGCGAAGGCGTCGATCAGCGACTGGGCGATGCCGACCGGCGCGAGGCCGAGGGCCTTCATGGCCATGCCGATCAGCAGCGCCACGAAGATCGGGTTGCGCAGCAGCACCAGGGCGAGCCCGCGGATCCGCGCCAGGACCGGCAGGCCGGAATCGGACTCGATCAGGAAGGTGGCGCTGCCCATCATCAGGGGCAGGTGGACGGCCAGCAGCATGAACAGCGGGAAGGCGCCCTCCTCGCCGTAGGCCTGGAGGATCATCGGGACGCCCACGAACACCGTGTTCGACTGGCTCGCCGCGAAGCCGTGGAGGATCGCGCCCCGGCGCTCGATCCCGGCCCGCCGCCGGGCGATCAGCGTGCCGACAGACCACGAGATCGCCGCGCCGCCGAAATACGCGACCCAGTAGGACCACGCGATGGTCCCGCTCATCCCGGGCTTGGTCAGCGTGGCGATGATCAGCGCCGGGACGGCGACGGCGAAGACGTATTCCGACAGCCCGTCGCTCACCTTGTCGGAGAGGAGCCCCGCGAGGGCGGCCGCCCAGCCGATCAGGACGATCCCGAAGATCGGGGCGATGATGGCGAGGGCGTTCACGGGGCCGGCGGGAGCGGGGGCTGGTGCGCGGGGAGAGGACTCGGCCCATAGCACGCCGGCGCGCCGCGTCGCGCCCCGTCGGAAGCTGTGCTGGCATGTCGGACGAGAGGGGGGAGAATCACCGCGCCGCCGAGCGCCCCCCGGACGCCTTGGCGGTGCGGGCCCTCATCGCCGGCACCCGGCAACGCGCCGGCCGGGAAACCCTCGACTTCCCTTCCGTCACGACGGTCGACAGCGGCGCGTGACGGCGCCGCCTACTTGTTCTCCAGCACCTGGATCGGATCCGTGCGCTGGCTCGCGGGCGGTTCCTTGGTCAGGTTGGCGCCGCCCTCCCGCTGCACCTTGACGTCCTTCGGCGCACCCGGCCCGCCCACCGCGCGGCCGCCCTCGGCGCTCTGGGTCGGCACCGTGCCGGACGCCAGTTCCAGGCAGGTCACCATCTCTACGTAGGAGGGGAAGCCGCCCGCCTTGAACTGGTTCTGGCACTGGCTCTTCGCGGCGGGCGTGTAACTGCTCCAGTGGCGCTCGGCCTCCTTCTTGGCGTCGCGCTCGGAGCGGATGCAGCCGTCGTAATTCGCCTTGTCGCTGATGCTCGTGTTGGCGACCTGAGCCGACCGGCAGGTCCGCTCGACGTCGAGATCGGGCACCGCGTCGGCCCGGGCGGAGGCCGGCGCGAGCGCCAGGATGAGCAGCGCGAAGGTGCCGGGGACCATCGTGCGGGAACGGGTCGTCATGTCGTCAGACTCGCGATCTGTGGCGGTTCGCGCCGCCGGAACTGCCGGCACAACGCGCCAGGAGCCGGTTCGGCACCAAGCGCCCGCGACGATCAGCCCGCGTGGGCGCCGCGCAGGGCCTGGTCGAGGTCGCCGTACAGGTCGTCCGTGTCCTCGATGCCGGTGGACAGGCGCAGCAGGTCCGGCGGGCAGGGGCTGCCCGGGCCTTCCACCGAGGCGCGGTGCTCGACCAGGCTCTCGACGCCGCCGAGCGAGGTCGCCCGCTTCCAGAGCCGCACCCGCGCCGCCGTGGCGATGGCGCCGGCCTCGCCGCCGGCGACCCGGATCGACAGCATGAAGCCGAACCCGTCCCGCATCTGCCGGCGGGCGACCGCGTGGCCGGGATCGTCCGGGAGGCCTGGGTAGAGGACGCGGGTCACGTGCGGGTGCCCGTTCAGGCGCCCGGCGAGGCGCAGGGCGCCCGCCGCCTGCGCGGCCGCCCGCAGGTGCAGGGTCCGGAGCGAGCGCATCAGCAGGTAGGCCTCGAACGGCCCGAGGATGCCGCCGCTGCCGGCGCGGATCCCCCGGATCCGCTCCCAGAACGCGTCGGCCCGCGCCCCCGCCAGCACGCCCGCAACCACGTCGGAATGACCGTTCAGGATCTTGGTGGCCGAGTGCATCACGATGTCGGCGCCGAGTTCCAGAGGGCGCGTGTGCACCGGTGAGGCGGCCGTGGAATCGACGGCGAGCCGCGCCCCCGCCGCGTGGGCGATCTCGGCCGCCGCGGCGATGTCGGTGACGGTCCAGAGCGGGTTGCCGGGGGTCTCGATCCAGACGAGCTTGGTCCGGCCGGGCTCGATCGCGGCGCGCAGGGCACCCGCGTCGTCCGTGTCCACGAAACTCAGTGTGAGGCCGCGCCGGGGCGCCTCCTCGCGCAGCCAGCGCTTCAGCGCCCAGTACATGACCGTGCCGGCGACCACGTGGTCGCCGGGCTCCAGCGCGCCGAACACCGCGGTCGCCGCCGCCATCCCCGAGCCGAACAGCAGCGCGCCGGCGGCGGCGCCCTCCAGCATCGCCAGGACCGACTCCGCCTCGCGCACCGTGGCGTTGTCGGGCCGCGCGTAGCTGTAGCCGGAGCTGTAGCCGTTGTCGGGATCGCGGATGAAGGTGGTGGCGACGTGGAGCGGCATCACGACCGCCCGCGTCTCCGGCTCGATCCGGCCCATGGCCTGGGCGGCGAGGCTCCGGCGCGTGTATTCCGGCTCGGCGTCGCTCCGGGTATCCGACGGACCCTGCGGCGCGTAAGGCTGTGACATCTGGCGATTCTCGGCGGATGGAGACGGGCGCGTGCCACGGCGCGCGGGTGCCGGCAAGCCGCGCCACATGCCGGGCCACATGCCGCGCCACATGCCGCGCCCCGTGGAGACAGACGATCATGACCGCCGCCACACAGGTCCCCGAGGGATCGCCCCTGCCGCGCTGGCTGCGCCTCGCCGCCGCGATCCTGCCCGTCGCGGCCACGGCCGCCGTCGGCTCGGTGTCGACCCAGGCGGAGATCCCGGGCTGGTACGCGAGCCTGAACAAGCCGGCCTTCAACCCGCCGAACTGGGTGTTCCCGGTCGCCTGGACGATCCTCTACACGATGATCGCGGTCTCGCTCTGGCGCCTGCTCGGCGCCATGCCGCGCACGGGACCGAGCCGCCAGGGCTGGTGGCTCGCCCTCGCGGCGTTCGTGGTGCAGATCGCGCTCAACGCCGCCTGGACGCCGGTCTTCTTCACCGCCCACGCGATCGGCGCCGGCCTGATCGTCGTCGCGATGCTGCTGGTGATGGTGCTCTGGACGATCCGGCTGACCTGGCGGTTCGACCGGCTCGCGGCGTGGCTCCTCGTCCCCTACACGGCCTGGGTCGCCTTCGCGACGCTCCTCAACGCCGCGATCCTGCGGATGAACTGATTTCCAATTCCGGTTCGGTTTCCTTCCGTCATCGCGAGCGAAGCGACCCAGTGCAGCGTTACCTCGGTCGGCGTGGCGCAACTGGATTGCTTCGCTGCGCTCGCAAGGACGGTCAGGGCAATCCGGACGCCGTCAGGCGTACGGATCAGTGCAGGTCCTTCGTGAACGCCGCGAAGGCGCGCGGATCTCAGGACACGTGCTCGGGCTTCTCCTCGCCGGCCGGCTTGCCGTCGTCGCGCGCGCGGTGCAGCAGGAAGATCGCGAACACCATCGTGAGGATCAGCCCCGCCAGCACGCCGAGCTCGATCATCGAGGCCTGGAACAGCGCCTGCTTCTCCGGCGACCAGTCCTTGGCGTGCATGATCTCCGACGATTGCAGGGTGATCACCAGAACCCGCCGGATCGAGGCGATCAGCCCGACGATCAGGAACGGCTCGCAGGTCAGCGTCCCCGACCGCATCGAGACCCGGACCGTGTGCAGGATCTCGATCAGCATCAGCAGGAACAGCAGCCGGTCGATCACCTCCAGGATCTGCTGCGCGCCGCCGAGCGCCCGCATCGCCTCCCAGGTCATGCCGGCGGCCTCGATCAGCGCCACGAGGGCCGTGAGCGCCAGCAGGATGCCGAGCGCCGCGTAGATCGCGTGCTCGGTGTGCAGGAAGATCGCGCTGGCGACCTTCGTCAGGCGGCCCTGGTCTTCTGAGTGTTCCGACATCATTCCCCCCTGGAATGCGCCGAGACGATCAGCTTCCGGACCGCGCGTCCAGTGCGGCGACGCTTGTCCTCGATCGATCGGGATCGGGGGTGGCGTTACGTCGCTGCCGGCGGCCGGGGCCGATCAGTGGAAGAACGGCAGGGCGTGCGGCGCGAGGTAGCCGAAGCCGAGCAACGCCGCCCCGGCGAGGCCCAGGAAGCCGCCGGCGAAGACCAGCAGGCTGATCCCGGTGATGACCTCGGCCGAGGCCAGCACGATGCCGATCTGGAAGGCCGCCGAGGCCAGCTCGTAGTGGTGGTAGCGCAGCAGCGCGAGGTCGCGCCGGCCCTCCGAGGCGCGGGCCTTCTCGGATAGCTCCTTGCGGCCCTCGCCGGTCGACGGCTCCGAATCCCAGCGCGCCAGCGTCTTCGACCACTCGGCGCGCTTGGCGGCGATGGCCTCCTGGTTCGGTCCCGGGGGCACCAGCGCCAGGGCCTCGTCGGCGGTCTTGAGCACCGTCGCGCGGATCGTGCGGGCCTGGAAATAGGCCCACTGGTTCGCGGCCTCGACGTTGGCGCCGATCGAATCCGTCTGGGACGCCTTGCCCAGTGTCTCGCTGAACGCGAGGAACAGCGCCAGCACCGAGATCAGCAGCGCCACGCGCTTGTTCGACCCCTCGACCGCCCCGTGACCACCCGACATCGTCTCGCTCGTCTCCGTTGATTCGGCGGGGCCGAGTCACAGCCCATCGCGGCGCGCGACGCAATCCGCGCCGCCGATCCGGCACCCGCTCTCCGCGCCGACCCGCTCTACTCCGCGGCGATCCGCGGCGGCGGCGGGTGCCCGTCATTGGCCGGATGGGCCGGATCGAAGACGGGGGTATCCTCCGGATCGTCGCGCTCGCCGATGAAGCGGCCGAACAGCCGCGTCAGCAGGCGGGACAGGTCGTCCATCAGCACGAAGATCGCCGGCACGAAGACGAGCGACAGCACCGTCGAGACGATCAGGCCGCCGATCACCGCCACCGCCATGGGCGAGCGGAACTCGCCGCCGATCCCGTAGGCCATCGCGGAGGGGACCATGCCGGCCGCCATGGCGATGGTGGTCATCACGATCGGCCGGGCGCGCTTGCGGCCGGCATCGACGATCGCGACGTTCCGGTCGACGCCGGCGCGGATCTGCTCGACGGCGAAGTCCACCAGCATGATGGCGTTCTTGGTCACGACGCCCATCAGCATCAGGATGCCGATCACCACCGGCATCGAGATCGGCATGTGGCAGATCAGCAGCGCCAGGATCGCGCCGCCGATGGAGAGCGGCAGCGAGAACAGGATGGTCAGCGGCTGCAGGAAGTTGCCGAACAGCAGGATCAGCACGCCGAAGACCATCATCAGGCCGGCGCCCATGGCCAGCGCGAAGCCCTCGAAGACCTCGCCCATCACCTCGGCGTCGCCGGTCTGGCTGATCGTGACGCCGGGCGGCAGGTTCTTGGCGGTCGGCAGGTTCATCACCTGGCCGATCAGCGCGGCGAGCGCGTCGGTGCCCTGCATGTCGCCCTCCAGGGCGACGCGCACGGCGCGGTCGTAGCGGTCGATGCCGGTCGGGCCCTGGCCCAGGCTGATGTCGGCCACGGTCGCGAGCGGGACGGCCGTCCCGCCCTTCACCGGCACCTTCAGGGTCTCGAGGTCGGAGAGCCGGCCTCGGACGCTCTCGGGGAGCTGCACGCGGATCGGGATCTGCCGGTCGGTGGCGTTGAACTTGGCGAGGTTCATGCCGATGTCGCCGATCGTCCCGACCCGCACGGTCTCGGCGATGGTGTCGGTGCTGACGCCGAGATCGGCCGCCACGGCGGGCTTCGGCCGGATCCGGACCTCGGTCCGGTCGAGGGGGGCCGTCGACATGACGTTGACGAGGTGCGGGACCTGCTGGGCCTCGCGCTGGAGCTTGGCCGCCGTCTCGGCCACCACGGCTTTGTCGGGGCCGGCGATGATCAGCGCGAGGTCGCGCTGGCCGCCCTCGCGCAGGGCCCAGAAGCGCAGGTCCGGCTCCTCCCGGAGGATTGCCGCGACCTCGGCGTCGATCTGCTTCTGCGTCTTGTCGCGGCTGTTCTTCGGCGTGAGGTTGATGGTGAGGCTCGCGAGGCGCACCTCCTTCTTGGCCGGCAGCTGGCGGCCGCCGTCCACGAACACGCTCTTCACCTCGGGCAGCGCGCGGATCTTCTCCTCGATGCGGTCGGTGACCCGGACCGTGTCCTGGAGCCGGGCGCCCGGCGGCAGCTCGACCACGAACAGGGTGCGGGCCTGGTCCTCCGCCGGCAGGAAGCCCGCGGGCAGCAGGCCCGTGGAGGCGATGGAGCCGGCGAAGCACGCGAGGCCGAGCACCAGCGTGATGAACTTGTGCCGGACCGACCACGCCACGAGGCGGGTGTAGCCGCGCATGACGACGCCGTCCCGCTCGTGGTCCGGCCCGTGGTCGCGCAGGAAGTAGGCGGCGAGCAGCGGCGTGATCAGGCGCGCCACGAGCAGCGACATGAACACCGCGGCCGCGATGGTCAGGCCGAACTGCTTGAAGTACTGGCCGGCGATGCCGCCCATGAACGACACCGGCGAGAAGATCGCGATGATCGTCGCGGTGATGGCGATGACCGCGAGGCCGATCTCGTCCGCGGCCTCGAGCGACGCGCGGTAGGGCGATTTCCCCATCCGCATGTGCCGGACGATGTTCTCGATCTCCACGATCGCGTCGTCCACCAGGATGCCGGTGACGAGCGTGATCGCCAGCAGGCTGACGGCGTTGAGCGAGAAGCCCAGGGCGCTCATCACCCAGAAGGTCGGCAGCACCGAGAGCGGCAGCGCCACCGCGGCGATCAGGGTCGCGCGCCAGTCGCGCAGGAACAGCAGCACCACCACGACGGCGAGGAGGGCCCCCTCGATCAGGCCCATCATGGCCGAGTGGTAGTTGCCGATCGTGTTGACGACGCTGGTGTCGATCAGGTCGAACCGCACGTTGGGATTGGCCGCGTGCAGCGCCGCGATCTTCTTGGCGACGCCCACCGACACGTCGGCGTCGCTGGCGCCGCTGGCGCGGGAGATCGCGAAGGCGACCACCGGCTCGCCATTGAAGCGCGCGAAGGTGCGGGGCTCCTCGGCGGTGTCCGATAGGGTCGCGAGCTCGTCGAGGCGGACCTTGCGGTTGCCCGGCACCACGATGGAGGTCTTGGCGAGCGTCTCGAGACTCGCCGAGGCGGCCAGCGCTCGGATGGACTGCTCCTGGCCGCCGACCTCGGCCCGGCCGCCGGCCATGTCGGCCGAGGTCAGGCGCAGCTGCCGGTTCACGTCCGCGGCGGTGATGCCCAGCGCCAGCAGGCGGTCGGGCTTCAGGGTGACGCGGATCTCGCGGGCGACGCCGCCGAGGCGCTCGACGCCGCCGACGCCCTTCACGCTCTGCAAGCCCCGGGCGACGACGTCGTCCACGAACCACGACAGGTCCTCGGGCGTCATGGCGGGTGCTGAGGCGCCGTAGACCATGATCGGCAGGCCGGCGATCTCCACGCGCGAGACGATCGGCTCGTCGATCGTCCGCGGCAGGTTCTGGCGGATCTTGGCGATCGCGTCCTTGACGTCGTTGGTCGCCCGATCCTGGTTCACCTCCAGGCGGAACTCGATCGTGGTGGTGGAGGTGCCCTCCGTGATCGTCGAGAGGATGTGCTTGACGCCCTTCACGCCGGCGACCGAATCCTCGACCCACTTGGTGACCTGGGTCTGAAGCTCGGCGGGCGCGGCGCCCGACTGGGTGATCGTCACCGAGACGATCGGGATGTCGATGTTGGGGAACCGGGTGATCGGCAGCGCGCGGAAGCTCACCAGCCCGAGGATCATCAGGACCAGGAACAGGACCACCGAGGGCAGGGGCCTTCGGATCGCCCAGGCGGAGACGTTGAGGCGCATGGCCGGATCCTTCGACTCGTCCTACCGCGGGGCCGCGTCGGCGATCGGCGTGCTGGTGGGCGCCGGCACGGGGCGCACCCGGTCGCCGTCGCGCAGGAAGCTCCCCGCGCGGGCCACGACGCTCTCGCCGGCCGCGACGCCGGAGCGGAGCTCGGTGAAGCCGTCGGCCGAGAGCCCCGCGGCCACGGGCCGCGCCTCGACGCGCCCGTCCTTCACCACGAGGACGCTGGCGCGGCCGTCGGCCGCGTAGAGCAGGCTGGAGACCGGCACGGCGACGCCGGTGCGGCGCGCGATCTCGACGTTGCCGCGCGCGAAGGCGCCGATGCGCAGGGCCGGATCGTCGCCGAGGCGGATGCGCACCTTGCCGAGCCGCGTGGCCCGGTCGACCTCCGGGTAGACCCGGCGAACCTTGCCGGCGAGGCGGCGGCCGTCATCGAGGTCGAGGCTCGCCGGGTTGCCGACGTGGATGCGCGCCAGCGACGTCTCCGGCACCTCGCCTTCCAACTCGATCTCGCCCCGGGCGATCAGCCGGAACAGCGGCTCGCCCACCGCGGTGGCTGTGGCGCCGATCCGGGCGGTGCGGCGATTGACGATGCCGGCCTCCGGCGCCCGGATATCGGTGCGGGCACGCCGCAGGGCGATCTCGGCGCCGGCCGCCCGGGCGGTGGCGAGGTCGGCCTGGGCCGATTGCAGGCCGCCCCTGGCGGCGGCGAGGCGCCCTTCCGCCCCCTGCGCCGCCGAGACGCGCTGTTCCAGCACGGCCGCGGTTGCGTTCCCGGTCTTGGCGAGCGCCTGGGCCCGCTCCAGCGACTGCTTGGCTTCGACGTTGGCCGCCTCCGCCTGGACGATCTGGCTCTGGGCCTGGACGATGGCCGCCTCGGCCCGGGCGATCGCCGCGGCGTTCGAGGCCTCCTGGGTGACGATCATCTCCAGCGACAGCTTGGCGAGAACCTGTCCCTTGGTGACGCGGTCGCCCTCCTCGACGAGGAGATCGGTGATGCGCAGGCCCTCGACCTCCGGGGAGACGAGGATCTCGTCGCGTGGGACCAGCGTGCCGGTAACGACCGCCCGCTCGACGATCTCGCGGTTCTCGGCCGGGACCACGGTGACGGCGGGCGCGATGGCGGCCGCGTCGGGAACGGCGGCGGTCTCGACGGCCCTGGCCGGCGCCCCGGCGAGGATCGCGAGCCCGCACAGGAGAGTGAGGCGGGGCGCGCGCCAACGGACGGAGTTCACGACGGGGGCCTCGCAATCGGCGCTGGACTGGTATTGCCTCTCCCTCGCTGGGCAGGTCGGCGTTTTCATGGCGAGCCACTCCACCGGAGGTCGAGCATAGCGCCATCCGGCGGGGCCGTCGCCGGGCCTCGCGCCGCAGGTGATCGGGGCGGCCGGAGCGCGGCCGTTCACGGC
The DNA here is from genome assembly GCF_900107945.1 of Methylobacterium sp. 190mf. Classification (NCBI taxonomy): domain Bacteria; kingdom Pseudomonadati; phylum Pseudomonadota; class Alphaproteobacteria; order Hyphomicrobiales; family Methylobacteriaceae; genus Methylobacterium; species Methylobacterium sp. 190mf. Next base: position 475,880 of record NZ_FNVI01000001.1, read on the forward strand.
GCTCAACCTGCAACCAGCCACGAATAGCGACGTTAATAGGCCGATGGTCTTCTCGGGACCGGGGAGGGGTCGATGAGCATTTTCCAGATTAGGCAGACGAAGAGCGGCGCGGTGCTCTGGACGGGGGCGGCCGACGACGAGCAGACGGCCCTCGACGCCATGGCGCGCGAGGCGGGCTATCGCGACTTCTCGTCCCTGCCGGACACGATCCGCGCCGACGGGATCGAGGCCGCGAAGCTCGACCTGATCTCCTGAGTCCGGACATGAGTGCGGACTGAGGCACCCGCGCCGGCGCGGCGACCGCCCGCTCCGTCGCGGCCCGGCCGTTCAGAGATCCGCGATCAGGGTCTGGATCGTCGCGGCGCAGGTCCGGACCGCGTCCGGGTCGTGCAGGCCGCCGATCACCGATGGGTCGATGGCGCGGGCCGCCGCGATGAGGCCAGGCCACGCCGCGGCCGAGGGCCAGCCGGGATGAACGATCGCGGCCCCGAGCCGGGCCAGAGCCTCAGCCTTCTCGGTCTGCTCCCCGTAGGCACGCTCCTCCGGGAGGCAGACGAAACGCTTCCGCTGCGCGGCCGCCAGGGCGACCACGCCGTCGCCGCCGCCGCCCACCAGCAAAGCCGCCCGGGCGACCCGCGCCTCGACGTCCGGGACCCAGCCGTGCAGGTGCAGGTTGCCGGGGACGGCGCCCGAGCCTGATACCGGTCCCAACACGTGCCACGGCCGGTCCGGCACCGCCCGCGCGGCCGCGGCGAGATCCCCGAGGTCGCCCCCCGCGCCGCCGCGGCCGAACACGACCACGATCTCGCGTCCCGCCTCGATCGGGGCCTGCGCCGGCGCGCCCAGGAAGCCCGCGTAGAGCGTCTTGGCCCGGACCCAGTCCGGCACGGCCGCGCCGTCGAGCGCCGCGGGGAAGGGGGCCAGCAGCCGCGTCGCGCCGCGGAAGGCCTCCAGATGCGGCCGGTCGGTCCGCGTCCCCGCGAGCCGCACCACCAGGGTCGGCACCGACAGGAGGCGCGCCAGGAGCGCCACCTCCACCGAGACGTCGACGACCAGGAGGGCCGGCTCGGCCCGCTCCGCCCAGGCGGCGATGCGCGCCATCCGCGCGCGGACCCCCGGATGGTTGAGCGGCGCGTAGTGCAGGGCCTCGGGCCGCCCGGTCGCGCCGTCCCGGCCGTCGAAGGCTCCGTCGCCGAGGGGGCGGTCGTCGGGCAGGTCGACGATGTCGAGGCCGGCGGTGTCGAACCCGGCCAGCGTCCCGAGGATCGTGCAGGGCCGGTCCAGGGCGCGGGCGACGGCCCGGGCCCGCTGGAGATGGCCGGCGCCCTGGTGATGGACGTACCAGCCGATGCCCCGGGTCACGCGGCGTCCCTCAGGGACGACGCGAGGGCGTCGAGATCGGCGACCGCCTGGTCGAGGGCGCAGTCCCGCGCCGGCGGGCTGCGCGACTCGAGGATCCGGTCGGCCCGCTCCACGAAGGCGATGTCGTTCGGGCAGGCCCCGACGGCGGCGAGGTCGTCGGCGTCGAGACCGAGCCGTGCGCAGGCCGCGGCGCGGGCCTGCGGGTCGAGGTGGAAGGCCCGGCGCAGGGCCGCGCGGCGCAGGATCAGCGCCTGCCAGTGCGCGGCCTCCGGCAGCAGGTAGGCCTCCCCGTCGAGGACGCGGGTCCGGCGCAGCATCTCGGTGGCCATGCCGCCCGAGACCCGCCCCTGGTGGCGGGACGAGACCAGCACCTGCACGTCCGGGCAGTGGCGCAGGCGCGCGCCGTTGGCGCGCAGCAGCCCGACGAGGGCGTTGTCCTCGCCGCAGGGCAGCGCCGGCAGCCCGCCGACCGCCCGGTACAGGATCGCGGGAACGGCGAGGCTCGCGCCGGTATGGTCGCCGTGACGGGGGGCGGGATCGTAGGGCGGCGGGTCGAGCAGATCCTCCAGGCGTCGGACGCCGGACCAGTAGCGCTCGATGCGCGCGTGCAGGTCCGTCAGGGCGGGGTCCGGCGTGCCGTCGTCGTCGATCACCAGCCGGCCACCGACGATGTCGGCGGCCTCCAGCGCGCGGAGGTTGGCCGCGACCCACTCGGCCGGCAGGCGGGCATCCGCGTCGGTGGTGAGGAGGATGCCGTCCGGCTCCCCGTCCGCCTCCAGCCACTCGGCCCCGGCATCGAGCGCCATGCGCCGCGCCGTGCCGACATGGGCGTCCGCGCCGCCGAGCTCGACCGCGATCAGCCGGAGGGTCAGGGTCGCGAGGATGCCCGAGGCCTCAACGTCCCGCACCGCCTGGACGGTCCCGTCCGTGCAGTTGTTGGCCAGCACCACGACGCGCAGGGGCGCCCGCGCCGAGACGCCGTTCTGCGCGGCCAGGGAGGCGAGCAGGCGCGGCAGGCGCTCGGCCTCGTTCCGGGCGGGGATGCAGACGACGCAGGGCGGTGGGGCCGGATGGTCGGCGTCGGTGGTCATGGCAGGTCTCCCGTGGCACCCTCGTGCGCCGCGGAGGTCGTGGGCGGCCCGTCATGCCGCCGGGCTCCGGGCTCGGGTGCGGATTGCGGCGCGCGGATCCGCGCCGTTCAGCCGCGTCCTCCGGCGACGCGCAGGGCCGGCCGCGCCCGCTCGGCGCAGCGCGCGATCACGGCGTCGTAGGCCTCCAGGTAGCGCCCGGTCATGGCGGCGGCATCGTAGAGCGCCTCGGCGCGGTCGCGACAGGCCCGGCGCGACAGGCCGGCGGCCTCCCGGATCGCCACCGAGAGATCCTGCGGGTCGTCCGGGCGGGCGAGGCGGCCGCAGGACGCGTCCAGGATGTCGGGCATGGCGCCGCGCCGGAAGGCGGCGACCGGCGTGCCGCAGGCCAGGGCCTCCGCCACGACGAGGCCGAAGGGCTCCTCCCAGCGGGGCGAGACGATCGCCACGCGGGCCCGGCCGAGATGATGGGCGAGGTCCCGGTGGGAGAGATGGCCGAGATGCGTCAGGTCCGGCCCGAGACGCGGGGCGATCTCTGCGGCCCAGTAGCCGGGATTGAGCTTGGGACCCGCGAAGGTCAGCGGCAGCCCGGCGGCGCGCGCCGCGTCGATCGCGAGGTGCAGCCCCTTCTCGGGCACGATCCGGCCCGACCAGAAGGCGAAGGGCGTATCGTCGGCAGCGTGTGAGAACGCGAAGGTCGAGAGGTCCACGCCGTTGTCGACCACCTGGGCGCCGGGCACGAGATGCGCCCATTCCTGCGCCAGCGACGGGGACACCGCCAGGAAGGCCATGTCGGGGTCGGCCTGGACGACGCCGCCGACCAGGGAGTCGAAGGGCGGCGTGTGCAGCACGGTGACCCAGGGCAGGCCGAGCCGGGCGCTCTCGCGCAGCGGCAGGGCGTGCAGCGCGTTGTTGTGGACGAGATCGAAGCCTCCGGCCGCGACCATCTCCATCATGCGCCGGTAGGCGTCCTCCTCCTCCCGGTCGATCGCCTCCTCCCGCTCCGGGTCGAGGAGCGCGTCCCCGGTCGGATCGCAGAGCATGACCGGGTCGAGCGCCGGGTCGGACCCGCGGCTCGCGAACAGCGTGACGTCGTGCCCGTGCCGCTTCAGCGCGACGGTCAGGAGATGCGTGTGCATCTCCAGGCCGCCGGCGTAGGGCTGGCCGATCGGGTATTTCAGATGTGCGAGGACAGCGATCTTCACGCGCGCACCGAGTCCGGTTGGGTGGGGATTTCTGCCGCCCGCAGCGGCGCGAAAGGACTTCTTTCCGCAGCGAGGGTGGCGGGGATCATGCCGAATATTTCTTCAACAAGCGTTGCGTTGACGGGGTCCGAGCGACGACGAACGCGACGCTTGCCGGCTTCCTAAGCGCGGCGGCCTGAACCATTGATGATCGACATCCGCGGGTGACCGTTCACGCCGCGGCGCGGCACGCCTCCGGGCTGCCCCGCGGACACGCGGTCGCGGAGCCCCGATCGGCCTGTTAGGCTGCGCGGCCGCGCCGGCCGTGGCGCCGTCAGGGGAGGGGTGTCGATGGGGCTTCCGTTGGGGCTGAGCGTGTTCGCCGTGGGCTTGGCGGTGCTGGCGATCATCACCCTGGCCGCGGGCGTGAAGATCGTGCCCCAGGGCCACGTCTACACGGTGGAGCGCTTCGGCCGCTACGCCCGCAGCCTCGACGCCGGCCTGGGCCTGATCACGCCCTTCGTCGAGCGGATCGGCCGCAAGGTCAACGTGATGGAGCAGGTCATCGACGTGCCGAGCCAGCAGGCCTTCACCCGCGACAATGCCGGCGTCACCATCGACGCGGTGGTGTTCTACCAAGTGCTCGACGCGGCGCGCGCCTCCTACGAGGTCTCGAGCCTCGACCTCGCGGCCACGACCCTGACCATGACCAACATCCGCACCGTGGTCGGCTCGATGGATCTCGACCAGCTCCTCGCCCACCGCGACGAGATCAACGAGCGCCTGCTCCGGGTGATGGACGCGGCGGCCTCGCCCTGGGGCGTCAAGATCAACCGGATCGAGATCAAGGACATCGTGCTCCCGGCCGACCTCGCCGGGGCGATGGCCCGGCAGATGAAGGCCGAGCGCGAGAAGCGCGCCTCGATCCTGGAGGCGGAGGGGCAGCGCGCCGCCGAGATCCTGCGGGCCGAGGGGCGCAAGCAGTCGGCGATCCTGGAGGCGGAGGGCCGGCGCGAGGCCGCGTTCCGCGACGCGGAGGCGCGGGAGCGCTCGGCCGAGGCCGAGGCGGCCGCGACCGGCATGGTCAGCCGGGCGATCGCCGAGGGCGACATCGCGGCGGCGAACTTCCTCGTGGCCGAAAAGTACGTCGACGCGGTGCGGGCGATCGCCACCGCGCCGAACCAGCGGGTCGTGGTGGTGCCGATCGAGGCGGCGGCCCTGGCCGGCACCCTCGGCGGCATCGGCGAGCTCACCCGCACGGTCTTCGGCGACGGCGCCGCGGCGCCCCGGCGCGCGGGGAGCCCGCCGAACGTCGCTCCGCCGCGGGCCTGACGCCGGTGACGCTCGATTCCCTCGCCGGAACCCTCGGGACCCTCGGGGCGGCCTGGAGCTGGGTCATCGCCGGCCTCGTGCTCGCCGGTGCCGAGATCCTGCTGCCCGGCGTGTTCCTGATCTGGCTCGGCCTCGCCGCCGTCGCGACCGGCCTCGCGGCCGCGGCGCTGCCCATGCCCTGGCAGGGCCAGACCCTGCTGTTCGCCGGTCTCGCCGTCGCCCTGGTGGCGCTCGCGGCGCGCCTCCAGCACCGCGGCAGGCGGGCCGGGCCGGACCTGAACCGCGCCGACCGCGGCCTGATCGGGCGCGAGGGCGTGCTCGACGAGCCGATCGTGCGGGGCGCGGGCCGGATCCGCTTCGACGACACGCTGTGGCGGGTCGAGGGGCCCGACCTGCCGGCGGGCCGCCGGGTGCGCGTCACCGGGATCGGCGGCACGGTCCTGCGGGTGGAGGCGGCCTGAGGGCCGCGCCTACCCGAACGCCCCGACCTCGTGCTGGATCATCCCCGAGATCTCCCGCACCTGATCGAACATCCGGCGGATCGGCTGGAACAGGTTGGCGTGCTCCGCCTCGTAGGTGCCGACGTCGCGCGGGCCGGCCGGCTCGCCGAAGTTCAGGCCCAGCGTCGGGTCCGGCGTGACCGGGAAGATCGCGTCGAGGAGCTTCAGGCAGCCGTCGATGTCCAGCCGCAGGAAGCGCTCCAGCAGCTGCTCGCGGGAGATGCCCGCCTGCGGCCGGAAGCCCGGGATGTGCACCGCCAGGAACCAGATCCGGTGGATCAGGGCGAGGCGCAGGGCGTGGAGCAGCGTCAGCCGGGCCGACATGGCGGGCAGGTCCGGGGCGGCAGCGCTCAGGGCGAGCCAGTCCCGGGTCAGGCGTCCGAACAGGTTCCGCAGCGCAGGAGCGAGGTCGAGGCGTTCCAGCGCTCCCGAGATCACCACCAGCTCGTCCCGGCGGAAATCCTTCTGGGTGCGCCGCGCCCGCTCCAGCCACACGGCCGGGTCCAGGGTGTCGATATAGGCCCGCAGCACGTCGAGGTCGCCGACTGAGGCGGCGTGCTGGACCAGCCGGAAGGCCCGGGAGAAGCGTACCGAATCGCGCCGCATGTCGCGGAACAGGTCGGGGCCGCGCTGGGCCGCCCGGCCGATCCCGTGGAGGGAGTTCGCCAGGAAGCCGAGCTGGTGCAGGATCGCGTTGTTGGGGATCGCCCGCATCTGGCGCGGATGGGTGATCCGCGCCGGGCCGCCGTTGTCGGTCTGGCGCGCCACCGGGCGCGACCCGGTCCGGTCGATCAGGCTCGGGCCGAAGGTGCCGAGGAGCGCCGCGTAGCCCGGGTCGTCGACCAGCGACTCCATGTCCTGGCGGGCTGCGGTGAAGAATTCGAGGGCGAAATCCGGCTCGGCGTAGATCGGGTCGACCTTGCCGTCGGAGGCCTTCGGCCGGTCGTTCAGGGCGTAGTCCGGGAACGAATCCTCCTCCGTCACGTCGAGGGCGTAGACGTGCTCGGCGATGCGGGCGACGCAGGCGCGCGCCAGCGCCTCGGTGCCGTACAGCAGGTAGCCGTCGGTGCCCTGGAAGCTCGATTCGAGCCGGACGCGGATGCCGGCCTTGCGGGCCCGGTCCCGGGCATCCTCCGGGGCGAGGTAGGCGAGGCGGTCGCGCAGGGAGGTCGGATGCGCGCCGCGCCCGATCGACTCGCCGTGCGTGTCGAAGATCGCGAGCTCGACGTCGGACAGGCCGTTCTGGACCAGCATCTCGGTGATGCGCAGCCGCAGCCGCTCGATCCAGAAGGTCGCCGCGAGCTGGCCGACGTAGCGGCCCGAATCGGAGTAGCCGAACTGCACGGTGAGGCGGCCGATGCGCTTCAGGTACTGGCGCCAGTGCGGGTTGCGCAGGGCGTCGTCGAGCACCCGGATGCCCTGCTCCAGCGCGCTCGCCGTCTCGAACAGCGGCGTGATCTCGAGCTTGTCGGCGATGCCGTAGTGGCGCGCGAGCCAGAGGGCGGCGAGCAGGGTGTAGCCGGTCTCGGTCTCGGCGATGAGGAAGCGCACCGGATGGGTGCCGTCGACGTGCTTGAGGATCTGGGCGATCGTCATCATCAGCCGCGCCGCCGAGGCCCGCTCGGCCGCGAGCGCCCCGAAATCGACCGCCACCGGGCGGACGTCGTTCAGCAGCGTGTGGATCGTCGCGAGGTGCGAGCGGCGCCGGGCCGCGTCGGTGGGCTCGCCCTCCAGGTCGATCACCCGCCGCACCGCATTGTGGATCTGGCTGGCGTTCAGCCGGAAATGCGGCAGGGCGTTCGACAAGCCGTGCGTCGCGACGCCCGCGCGCAGGACGGCGATCCGGCGCTGGTCGGCCGCGTCGTCGGCGGCCTCCAGGGCGTTGGTCAGCGCGGCGACGAGGGCGCCGGCATCGGTCTGGGCGCGCTCGCGCTCGATGATGAGCGCCAGGGCGAAGCGGTGCACCGCCTCGAGGGACGGCTGGTCGCCGAGGCGCGGCGCCACCGTGAGCTGGCGGTTCACCGCCGCCAGGGCGTTCTCCGCGAGGGCCCGGACCTCGCGGCAGGCGGGGATCTCGGGCAGGTCGCGCATCACCCGGTCGAACTGCATGCGCTTCGAGATCAGCCGGTAGCGCAGGGTGTCCCACCAGCCGATATCGGTCCGCCCGTCGGTGTCGCAGCCGACCCAGCTGGCGATGGCGAAGGGGCGGGGCGTCAGCTCGGTCCAGCGGTCGGGCCAGCGGGCGCGGGCGGCGTCGAGCAGGGCGCCGTTGAAGGCGTCGAGGGCGAGCCGGCCGTTATTGGCCGCCGCACAGGCCTGCTCGAACTCGACATCCAGGGTGATCGGGGCGTCCGGCCGGGTCGACAGGGCCGCCGCGCGCGCGATCAGCCCGGCGCGGTCCCTGGCGTTGGGCAGGCTCGCGGCCTCGGCGAGGAGGCCCGCGACGGCCCGCGGCATGCCGAAGGTGGGGTGGGCCGTGAACACCACCGCGAAGGCGGTGCGGTGGATCAGGGCCGCGAAGGCCTCGACGCCGTCCGGCCGGTCGGGTGCCGCCGCCACGAGCCGCGCGGGGATCGCCGCCTGCGGATCCTCCGGCCCGGCATCGAGCCCGACATAGGCCCGCAGCCGTTCCGCCCGCGCCGCCAGCGCTGCGGCACGCAGGCGCACGAACAGGCCGTCGAGGTCGCCCGTCGAGATCTCGTTCCGGTCGAAGCGCCGGGTGATCGCCAGGGTCACCGCCAGGACGGGATTGCGGAACGGGTCCTCCCGGGCCTGATCCCGGGCGGCCTCGATCAGTCCCAGGAGGTGCGCCTCCAGTTCCTCGGGCTCGCGGCTCGGCTCGTGTTGCATCGGTCGGTCCCGGCTCCGGTCTGCCCGCATCTACCCGGTCCGCCGGCCCACGCAAGGAGCGTTCCGCACGTGACCCGGGACTGACCGGCTACTGACCGAGGATGTGACGTTGGACGTGAGGGGACACACAACCGCGACGCGGCGGGGCGATATCGACGATGGGATGGGGTGGCGGCGGCCTGAACCGCAGGCTAGAGCTGACCTCCTGATGGAGCGCCTGTTCATCATCCTGGCTATTCTGGTCATCGCTGTCGCCATTGTCGCCGTGGCCGCGATGGCGGCGCGCGGCCGGCGCGAGCCCCTGCGCATGGGTTCCGAACTCGACATCGAGGACGAGGACCTCGTCATCGGCTCGGTCGGACCGCGCAAGAGCCCGATCGACCGCAGCGCCCAGGTGCTCGACCCGCGGGTGCTCGATCTGGACGCGATCGAGTTGGAGCCGATCCGCGCCCTCGACCGGACGCAGCGCGACGTGCCGCTCCGCCGGGACCCGCCGGGAGCTGGGCGATGAAGCTGTGCGCGCGCGGGGCGGCCGGGCTGCTGCTCGCCGGCCCTCTCTGCCTGTCGACGATGACGGGCGTTACGGCCGCGCCCGCCGGTAAGCCGGCCGCGGCGGCCATTCCGGCGCAGGCCGCGCCTCCCCAGGCTTCGCCTGCGCAAGTCGCGCCTGCACCGGCCGCGCCCGCCGCGACGCCGCCGCCAGGTGAAGCCGCCCCTCAGGCGGCGAGCCCCACGCCCGCCGCCGGCCCGACCCTCGAGCAGCCCTGCGGGACGCAGGCGGCCCGCTTCGAGAGCGCCAAGGGGTTCAAAATGGTGATCACGCGGGCCGGGCAGGTCCGCACGACGAACCCGCTCAGGCCGCTGACGACCGAGGTGAACGAGGTTCTCCAGGTGGTGATCGCCGGAAAGGTCGCCACGGCCTACGGGCCCGATTTCACGACGCTGCGGCGCGGCGGCGCCGCGTCGGGTATCGAGGCGATGCTGGGCGGTTCGATCCACTGGGAGCCGACGCTGCCGACCTTCCCCGATCCGATCGCGATCGTCAGCGAGGAGGGGACGCCCCTGGCGCAGCTGACCTTCCGCGCCTGCGAGGCGGCGCCCGCCGTCAAGGCGCCGAAGGTGCCGAAGGCCGAGGCCCGCAAGAAGGCGCCCCGCCAGGCGGCACCGAAGGCGGCGGCCCCGAAGACGCCCCCCGGCTTCTCCATGCCTCAGGGGGCGATCGCGGAGTAGCGGCTACTTCTGCTTGGCGATGACCTTGTCCTTGATGCCGTCGTAGACGTTCTGCGGGATGATCTTCTTGGAGACGAGATCGTCCTTCCCGCGATACGGCCGTTCCTTGATGATCGCGGCCGCGCGCGCCGCGCCGATGCCGGGCAGCGCGTCGAGCTCCTCGGTGCTGGCGCTGTTGAGATCGATCAGCGCCCCCTTGGCGGCGTTCGGCGATCCGGCGACGGGCGCGCTCGGGGCGGCGGGCTTCGCGGGGGCCGTCGGTGCCGCGGTCGTCGGCGCCTGCGGCGCCTGCGCCAGGGCTGGGGCCGCGACGAGGCTCGACAGGAGGGCGAGGAGGGCGAGGGTCTTGGTGGAGGAAGCCATGGCGTTCTCCCGAGAGGCGCGGCCCGCACCGCGGTGCCGTCCGGCCAGATCTGCGCCGCTCCGCTTGAACCCGCCCTTAACGGTTGTGGTCCGGCACCCCTAGTCACGGGCCGGCGCCGGAGCTATAAGCCCGGCCTCATCCGTATCCCGCGGTGTGCGTGGCGATCCTCGATCGAGGAGCCGCCCGCGCGCCGCTTTGTCCGCGGCGTCACGAAGGATCCAGCCATGGCCGTTCCGAAGCGAAAGACCTCCCCCTCCCGCCGCGGCATGCGCCGCTCGGCCGACGCCCTCAAGGCGCCGACCTACGTCGAGGACAAGGATTCCGGCGAGCTGCGCCGTCCGCACCACATCGACCTGAAGACCGGCATGTACCGCGGCCGTCAGGTCCTGAAGGTGAAGTCGGCCGAGGCCTGAGCCTCGCGAAGGCGGCGCCTCAGGCGAGGCGCCGCGCGGCCTCCGCGTAGCGCGCGGCGGCCATCCGGGTCCGTTCCAGGCGCGACGGCAGCAGCGTCGGATCGCCCGCCGTCAGCAATTGCGCGATGAAGCCGGCGCGGGGTCTCCCCGCGGCCGTGCGTTCCGCTGTCCGGGGGGCGGGCGGCTCATCGGACCGGCCCCCGTCGATCAGGGCGAGCGCCTGGACCTCCGTCCGCGCCGCCTCGGGGGAGGCGTCCGCGTCCGGGACCGGCGCGCGCCGGGTGGAGCGGACCTGTGTCGGGCCGAGACGGCTGACTGTTCCGATACGCACCATGCGCACATTCTCCGCACGTTTCCGTGCCCGTGTCGCAAAGGTGGGGCCGACGTTTACCGATCGTCAACCCTTCGTCCGGTCGGTCCGGCCGAATTACTTTTTCGCGAGCGCCTCCAGGCGCTGCTGCATCTCCAGCATCTGGCGCTTGAGATCGTCCAGCTCGCCGCCCCCGTAGGATGTGGGCTGAGTCGCGGCCGGCGCGGTCGGCTGGGCTCCCGGCGCGGGCGGGGCGAAGCCCGTGAACATCTTCATGGCATCGCCGAAGAAGTTCATGTTGGTGCGCACCTGCTGCTCGATGGCGTTCTGGAACGCCGCCGGGCCGAAGCTCTGGGCGAATTTCTCGCGCAGGCCGTCCTGGTCCTTGGCGAAGTTCGCCATCGAGAACTCGAGGAAGCTCGGCACCATCGTGCGCATGCTGTCGCCGTAGAAGCGGATCAGCTGGCGCAGGAACGCCACCGGGAGCAGGTTCTCGGCGCCGGCCTTGTTCTCCTGCTCGAAGATGATCTGCGTCAGGACCGAGCGCGTGATGTCGTCGCCCGTGCGCGCGTCGTAGACGACGAAATCCTCGCCGTTCTGCACCATCGTGGCGAGGTCCTCCAGCGTCACGTACGTCGAGGTGCCGGTGTGATAGAGGCGCCGGTTGGCGTACTTCTTGATGACGGTCTGGGTGGCCTTGACGGTATCCGCCATCGGGAACGGCCTTTCTGGACTCGGGACCGGGGGGCGTTGCAGACGCGCGGTGCTGTCTGACGGGGGCTGTCTTCGCGCCCGCAACACGATCCTTAAAGCCTTCCCCGGGCGCAGAAAACAGCAAACTGCAGCTGTTCAACGCAGAATAATGCAGAGCGGGCGGGACGGTCGCGCCATTTCAGTCTCGCGGTCGCGTCATCGGCGCGTTTGGCGCGTTGATCCACAACCTTGACTTCGCCCACCTCAGGCCCTTCATCCCAGGGCCGGCACAGAGCGCGCCCCGGGACGTGGAAGGCGCGCCGGCTCGCGAGAGGAGAACGTTCACATGGCAGGCAGCGAAGAGATCGTCATCGTCGGGGCGGCGCGCACGCCGGTCGGCTCGTTCGGCGGCGCCTTCGGGGCGGTGCCGGCCCACGAGCTCGGCGCGACGGCGATCAAGGCCGCCCTGGAGCGCGCCAAGGTCTCGCCCGACGAGGTGGACGAGGTGATCTTCGGCCAGGTCCTCACCGCGGGCGCCGGCCAGAACCCCGCCCGGCAGGCGGCCATCAAGGCCGGCATCCCCGAGAAGGCCACCGCCTGGGGCCTCAACCAGGTCTGCGGCTCGGGCCTGCGCACGGTCGCGATCGGCATGCAGCAGATCGCCAACGGCGACGCCAAGGTCATCGTGGCCGGCGGCCAGGAATCGATGTCGCTGTCGCCCCACGCGCAGTACCTGCGCGGCGGCCAGAAGATGGGCGACGTGAAGCTCGTCGACACGATGATCAAGGACGGGCTCTGGGACGCCTTCAACGGCTACCACATGGGCCAGACCGCCGAGAACGTCGCCCAGGCCTTCCAGCTCACCCGCGAGCAGCAGGACCAGTTCGCGACCCGCTCGCAGAACAAGGCCGAGGCCGCCCGCAAGGAGGGCCGGTTCAAGGACGAGATCGTCCCCGTCACGGTGCCGGGGAAGAAGGGCGACACGGTCGTCGACACCGACGAGTACATCCGCGACGGCGCCACCCTGGAGGCGATGGGCAAGCTGAAGCCGGCCTTCACCAAGGACGGCACCGTCACGGCCGCCAACGCCTCGGGCCTCAACGACGGCGCCGCCGCCCTGGTGCTGATGTCGGCCTCGGAGGCCGAGCGCCGCGGCCTGACCCCGCTCGCCCGGATCAAGTCCTGGGCGACCGCGGGCGTCGACCCGAAGGTCATGGGCACCGGCCCGATCCCGGCCTCGCGCAAGGCCCTGGAGAAGGCCGGCTGGAAGCCGTCCGACCTCGACCTGATCGAGGCCAACGAGGCCTTCGCGGCCCAGGCGCTGGCCGTGAACAAGGACATGGGCTGGGACGACGCGAAGGTGAACGTCAACGGCGGCGCCATCGCCATCGGCCACCCGATCGGTGCCTCGGGCGCCCGCGTCCTCGTCACCCTGCTGCACGAGATGAAGCGCCGCGACGCCAAGAAGGGCCTCGCTACGCTCTGCATCGGCGGCGGCATGGGCGTGGCGATGTGCGTCGAGCGGACCTGATCGGTCTGTCACGACAGTATCGGCCCACAACATAGACTTAAGGCCGAAGTCAGAAAAAATCGCGTGCGGACGCCATCCGCACGCGGCATCAAGTGATGCGAACAGGAGGAAACAATGGCTCAAGGACGCGTCGCCCTCGTGACGGGCGGCACCCGCGGCATCGGCGCGGCGATCTCGAAGCGGCTCAAGGACAAGGGCTACAAGGTCGCCGCCAACTACGCCGGCAACGACGAGGCGGCCAACGCCTTCAAGGCCGAGACCGGCATCCCCGTCTTCAAGTTCGACGTGGGCGATCTCGCGAGCTGCGAGGCCGGCATCAAGGCGATCGAGGCCGAGCTCGGCCCGGTGGACATCCTGGTGAACAACGCCGGCATCACCCGGGACGGTGCCTTCCACAAGATGACGTTCGAGAAGTGGCAGGCGGTCATCAAGACCAACCTCGACTCGATGTTCACCTGCACCCGTCCGCTGATCGAGGGCATGCGCAGCCGCAACTTCGGCCGCATCATCATCATCTCGTCGATTAACGGCCAGAAGGGCCAGGCCGGGCAGACCAACTACTCGGCCGCCAAGGCCGGTGTGATCGGCTTCGCCAAGGCGCTCGCGCAGGAGAGCGCCTCGAAGGGCATCACGGTCAACGTGGTGGCGCCGGGCTACATCGCCACCGAGATGGTGATGGCGGTGGCGGAGGATATCCGCAATAAGATCATCTCCACGATCCCGACCGGCCGCCTCGGCGAGGCCGACGAGATCGCCCACGCGGTCGAGTATCTGGCGAGCGACGAGGCCGGCTTCGTGAACGGCTCGACGCTGACCATCAACGGCGGCCAGCACTTCGTCTGATCGCCGCGGGCGCGCCGGTTCGACCCGGCGCGCCCGCCCTGTGGGCGAGCCGCCCCACCGCGCCGGACGCGCAACTCTCCGTCCGGTGAGCGTTCCTTCCGACACTCCGCGCGGCCGAGCCCGACGACGGCGCTCCCCGCGCCGGCCCCACCTGCCGGCGACCGTCCCGGGCCGCGCCGGTTCGGCCCACGCGCCGCGCGCGCCGCCGGCCGTGGTCGCGAGCCCGGACCATCCGACCCATCAAGCGTGACGAAAGTCCTTCCCCGCGTGCGGAATCGCGCGTCGGGCGGGATAACGGGCATTGCGGGCAGCGATCGAGCCTCCGGCCCGCGTGTTCTGAGACACGAACAATTCGAACGGCCTCGTATAGACCTCCTTCCATCGGCTCACGGATGGTCCTGCCGATAGAAATCGAGGTTTCGAGGATCATGAACAACTGGTTTCACGGTAAATTCGGCGTTCAGTTTATCGGCGCGAGCCAGAATTGTTCTTCCCGCACGACCGCGATGCGTGACGACCGCTCCGCGGCCCGCCGCCCCGCGCTGCCCGCAATCGCGAAGCTCGGGCTCGCGGCGGCCTGTGCCCTGGGGCTGGCGGCCTGCGTCACCCCGCAGGAGCGCCACGCGCTGGATCAGAACCAGTGCTACGCCTTCGGCTTCGAGCCCGGCACCGACGGCTTCGCCGAGTGCATGATGGGGCTCCACCAGCAGCGCGCCGTCGCCCAGACCAACAGCAACCTGTACTGGCAGGCGCAGCTCGCCGAGCAGAACCGCCGCCGCGAGGCCCAGCAGGACCTCTACAAGGTCATGAGCCTGCAGCGCACCGGCGACGCGCGGTTCCCCGTCTGCGGCGCCTCCTCGGACGGCGGCATGGATCGCCGGACCATGACTTGGTACGGCCCGAACTGCCGCGCCCGCTGATCCGGATCGAGGGAGGTTCCCATGTCTGACGTGACGACGCGCGGCCCGCGCAACCCGAGCCGGATCATCTTCGTGACCGTGGCCCTGATCGGCATCGCCGTCGGGTTCGCGACCGCCAGCCTCGTGTGGTTCACGCTGGCCGTTCTCGGCTCCGCCGCGCTGACCTGCGCGGGGTACGGCCTGATCCGGCGGCGGCTCGGCTGGAAGCCGCTGAACGGCGAGTACCTGTCCAACCTCCTCTACGTGCTGAGCCCGTACTAGACGGACACCACGCATGCCCCCGCGGTCGCGCCGCGGGGCTCATCGGCGGGCGGCGCAGGTCCACGAAGACCTGGCCGCGCCGCGCACCCATCCCCCAGACCGCGCCGCCTCCGAGGCCACCATGACGCTCGCCCTCATCATCACCGGCTTCCTGATCGTGAACTTCGTGATGGCCGGCCTCTTCTCCCTCGTGGCCCTCTGGGCCGACTGAGCGGCGGCGCTAAGGAGCGCCGACGCAGTTGGCGTAGAAGGTCGTGGTCGCGGGCCAGTCGGAGAAGACCCCCAGCACGCCGACCTGTCCGTGCAGGACGTCGAGCAGCCGCAGGATGTCGCCGTCGCCGGTGACCACCGGCTTGATCGACTGGTAATAGTACCCGCCGCCGCCCTTCAGGGGGCCCGAGCGCTCCAGCGACCACGCGATCAGCCCCAGCCCGGCCGCCTTGGCCTCCCGGGCGTAGGTCGAGGGCTCGATCGTCCCGTCCGGGCCCGGCCGGACCAGCATCCACAGCGGCGGCGCCAGGATCTTCACGCCCTTCCGGGCGAGCTCGGCCATGCCGGGCTGCCACGTGGCGGGCTTCTCCGGGTCGAAGCCCTTCGCGGTCTCGTCCCGGTCGTCGAGGAAGATCGCCTGGCGGCCGAATTCCGGATCCTTCTCCAACCAGTAGAGGATGTCGCGGAGCTGGAAGCTCTGCGGGTAGACGTCGGAGGCCGGGATCCCGGCCTCCCGGTACTCGTCGACCAGCTGCTGGGCATACATGTCCTGCGTGTAGGTGCCCTGGAACGGCATCGGGACCTGGGGCGCCTTCAGCTCGGGGGTGAATTTCCGCCCCATCCCCTTCACCAGGGCGATGTACTCCTTGTGCGACATCAGCGTGCCGGTGCCAGCGTAGAGGTCGGTGCGCCAGCGCGGCGTGGCGTTCATGTAGGCCGCCACCGTGGTGGCGTCCGGGTCGGACGCGTCCATCTTCCCGTTCAGCGACTTGAATTCGTCCAGCGTCAGGTCGCTGGTGCAGCACTTGGCCGAGGCCTTCCGCCCGGTGGCCGGGTCGGCCGGCGTGAAGCCCTGCGTGCACTTCGCCGCGAGCTCGGGCCGGGCGAGGATGTCGGTGGTCGTGTGCAGGTCGCACTGGCTGTGGCGGCAGACGAGCTGGCGGTCCTTGGTGAAGGCCACGTCGCACTCGATGATCCCGGCGCCCATCCGGTACGCGGCGAGCAGGCCCTCCCGGGTGTGTTCGGGGAACATCAGCGGCGCGCCGCGGTGCGAGATCGAGAAGGTCCGGGGCGTGTAGGTCCGGTCGACGCCGCAGGCGGCGAGCCTGTCCTTGAGCGGGCCGGGCTTTAGCTGGTCGACGAGATAGAAGGGCCGGGGGCCGAGCTGGGCGGCCTCGCCAGCGAGCGCGGGGCCCGCTCCCAGAAGCAGCCCCAGCCCCAATATGATCGCACGCATCGCGAACCTCCCGTTTCAGGCCGCCGGTAGAGGGGGACGGTGACAGGGGCGTGACCCCGCACGCCCCGGCGCGCCGCCGCCATGATAGCGGCGGATCATCCGCGCGGCGTCGGCCGCCAGTCGGGCGGCGCCATCTCGAAGCCGGCGAAGTCGAAGCCCGGCGAGACCGTGCAGCCGACGAGCGTCCAGGCGCCCAGGCTGGTGGCGGTCTGCCAGTGGCCGGCCGGCACGACGCATTGCGGGCGCTGCCCGGCGGCGAGGTCCGGCCCGAGATGCCGGGCCTCGGCGTCGTGCCCGTTGGGGCTCGTGGTGATCACCAGCGGCGCGCCGGCGTGCCAGTGCCAGATCTCGGTGGCGTCGACCCGGTGCCACGCTGAGACCTCGCCGAGGTCGAGCAGGAAGTAGATCGCGGTGCCGACCGAACGGCCGTCGACGGTCCGTGGATCGCGGAACGTCTCGCGGTAATGGCCGCCCTCCGGATGGGGCTTCAATCCCAGGGTCGCGATCACCTCGGCTGCCGTCATGTCCAGCTCCCTGTCGGTCCCGGCCGCGCGGATCGTCCGCGGCTTGCCGGCACTTGGCACCGATGCTACCGGCCGAAAACCCCGCAAGGTCCGAGAACGATGCCGAGCCCGACCGTACGTCTCCACCGCGGCGACCTGCCCGCCACCTACGACGCGGGGCGGGCGGTGGCCATCGACACCGAGACGCTCGGTCTCAACCCGCATCGGGACCGCCTCTGCGTGGTGCAGCTCTCCACCGGCGACGGCACGGCCGACGTGGTGCAGATCCCGCAGGACGGGCCGGAGCCGGTCGTGCTCAAGCGGGTCCTGGCCGATCCCGGCATCCTGAAGATCTTCCACTTCGCGCGGTTTGACGTGGCGGTCCTGTACAGGGCCCTCGGCGTCATGCCGAGCCCGGTCTACTGCACCAAGATCGCCTCGAAGCTCGCGCGCACCTACACGGATCGCCACGGGCTGAAGGACGTGGTCCGCGAGCTGGTCGGCGTCGACCTGTCGAAGCAGCAGCAATCCTCGGACTGGGGCGCCGAGACCCTGTCGCAGGCCCAGCTCGACTACGCGGCCTCGGACGTCCTCCACCTCCACGCGGCCCGGGAGCGGCTCGACGCGATGCTGGCCCGGGAGGGTCGCACCGACCTCGCGTCCGCCTGCTTCGGCTTCCTGCCGACGCGGGCGCGCCTCGACCTCGACGGCTGGCCCGAGACCGACATCTTCGCGCACACCTAATCGTCCGGCGGGGCCTGCACACTTCCTGTGCGGAGTGAGACTTTCCTGTCACCGCACCGCGATAAGTCGCTGGTAGGTTGTGGCTGCCTGGGCTTCCGAGTCCCGGCCAGGCCCTCCTCGCCGGTCGCCCACCCGATCAGGCCGGCGAGGAGGGTCCGTCGCCCTCAGGTCAGGGTCCGCGGGCCCGACGGCGTGCTGATCCGGGCAGTCCAGCGCGGGCCCGGGCCGGACACAATCTGCGGTGGAACGTCGAGGCCCAGCGCCGCGTGAAGCCCCGCGACGGCGGCGGGATCCGGATCCGTCAGGACGAGCGCCTCCAGACCGGCGCCGGGATCCGGCATCGTCGCGGCGGGATTGCCGCGCGGTCCCCACGCCATCGCGCAGGGCGCGGCCCCGTCCGCCGGCCACGCCCCGCCCGGGGGCACCGCGAAGCGCCAGGACAGGTCGCCCCGGGTCATCGTCGCCGCCGCGCCCAGGAGCGCGCCGTGCGCGGCGAGGAGGCCGTCGAGATCGTCCGCGCGGGCGACGAAGCCGCGCAGTCGCCGGCCCGAATCCCAGTCGGCCCGCACCCGCGCCGCGTCGCCGAGGCCGAACCAGCGGGCGCCCGACGGCGGCGGCGCCTCCGGATCGACGGCGATCACCTCCAGGAACAGGGCGTCGCCGAGGCGCAGCAGGTGGTTGCGCGTGCCCATCTCGCGGTGGCGACCGCCCTCGGGCATGGCGAGGCCGAGGCAGTCCCGCACATGGGCCACGCCCTCCGCGAGGTCGGGCGCGACGACGACGAGGTGGTCGAGGGTGAGCATCGTTCGGGCTCCGTGTGCGCGGGCACCTATGCAGCCGGCCGCCGGGCATGCCCGGGACCGCACCGGTCCCGACCCGGTCTCGGCGCTCACGGGCTGCCTCGGGTGAGGCGGCGAGGGGTAACGTCTGAGCGTCCCCAAGAAAAAGGCCGGGGCCCCGCGAGAGGCCCCGGCCCGGAAGTGCGTGCCGGGCCGGGCCTCGTGCCCGGCCGGCTCTCACCTCACAGCGAGTAGTACTGCACGAACTCGATCGGGTGCGGCGTCATCTCGTAGCGCAGCACCTCGGTCATCTTCAGCTCGATGAACGAGTCGATCTGATCGTCCGAGAACACGCCGCCCTCCTTGAGGAAGGCCCGGTCCTTGTCGAGGCTGTTCAGGGCCTCCCGGAGCGACCCGCACACGGTCGGGATCTTCTTCAGCTCCCGCGGCGGCAGCTCGTAGAGATCCTTGTCCATGGCCGGGCCCGGGTCGATCTTGTTGCGGATGCCGTCGAGGCCGGCCATCAGCAGCGCCGAGAAGGCGAGGTAGGGGTTCGCCATCGGGTCGGGGAAGCGGACCTCGACGCGCTTGGCCTTCGGGCTCTTGGTCCACGGGATGCGGCAGGAGGCCGAGCGGTTGCGCGCCGAGTAGGCGAGCAGCACCGGCGCCTCGTAGCCCGGCACCAGGCGCTTGTACGAGTTGGTCGACGGGTTGGTGAAGGCGTTCAGCGCCTTGGCGTGCTTGATGATGCCGCCGATGTACCAGAGGCACTCCTGGGACAGGCCGGCATACTTGTCGCCCGCGAAGACCGGCTTGCCGTCCTTCCAGATCGACTGGTGGACGTGCATGCCCGAGCCGTTGTCGCCGTAGACGGGCTTGGGCATGAAGGTCGCGGACTTGCCGTAGCTCTGCGCGACGTTGTGGATGCAGTACTTGTAGATCTGCATGTGGTCGGCGAGCAGGGTCAGCGTGTCGAACTTCATGCCGAGCTCGTGTTGGGCCGAGGCCACCTCGTGGTGGTGCTTCTCGACCTTCACGCCCATGGACTGCATGGCCGCGAGCATCTCGCCGCGCATGTCCTGCGCCGAGTCCTGCGGCGGCACCGGGAAGTAGCCGCCCTTGGTCTGGACCCGGTGGCCGAGGTTGCCGCCCTCGTAATCGGTGAAGCCGTTGGTCGGCAATTCGGTGGAGTCGAGCTCGAAGCCCGTGCGGTACGGGTCGGCGCCGAACTTCACGTCGTCGAACACGAAGAACTCGGCCTCGGGGCCGACGTAGATCGTGTCGCCGATGCCGGTCTGCTGCAGGTAGGCCTCGGCGCGCTTGGCGGTGCCGCGCGGGTCACGGCCGTAGGGCTCGCCGGTGGCCGGCTCCAGCACGTCGCAGACGATCGACATGGTCGCGGCCGAGAAGAACGGGTCCAGCGTGGCGGTGACGGGATCCGGCATCAGCAGCATGTCGGACTCGTTGATCGCCTTCCAGCCGGCGATCGAGGAGCCGTCGAACATGGTGCCCTCGTCGAAGATCTCCTCGTCGATGAGCGACACGTCGAACGTGACGTGCTGCCACTTGCCGCGCGGGTCGGTGAACCGGAAGTCCACGTAGCGCACGTCGTTGTCCCGGATCGTCTTCAGCACCTCGGCCGCAGTCGTCATCGTGGGCATCCTCCAGGGATCTCTGAATCGGCTCTCGTGGCGCACCCGCACGCGGTCGCGCGCACCGGCAAGCGGCGCTTGATATCCGGCGCGGGCGTACCTTGCCACCCGCCGGGCAGCGGAATCGGCCGACGGATGAAACGATCGGCCCATTCGCGCACCCGATCTCGTAACCGTGATCGGCAGCTCCGTTTCTAGGGCACCGTTGTTCTCCGGCAATGGCCTTGCTGGCACGATCCATGCAATTGCGGCCGCAGCCGTCGACGAGGCGGCAAGCCGTTCGCGTCTTCCCGGGTTGCCCAGGTCGCGCATCGATACGGACGAGAGAACCGGAATGACCAAATACAAGCTCGAGTACATATGGCTCGACGGGTACACGCCGACCCCGAACCTCCGCGGTAAGACGCAGATCAAGGAATTCGACAGCTTCCCGACCCTCGAGCAGCTCCCGATGTGGGGCTTCGACGGCTCGTCCACCAAGCAGGCCGAGGGCGGCAGCTCCGACTGCATGCTGAAGCCCGTGCGCCACTTTCCCGACCCGGCCCGCAAGAACGGCGTGCTGGTGATGTGCGAAGTGATGATGCCGGACGGCGTGACCCCGCACGAGTCCAACAAGCGCGCCACCATCCTGGACGATGCCGGCGCCTGGTTCGGCTTCGAGCAGGAGTACTTCCTGTACAAGGACGGCCGCCCGCTCGGCTTCCCGGCCTCCGGCTACCCGGCGCCGCAGGGCCCGTACTACACCGGCGTCGGCTATTCGAACGTCGGCGACGTCGCCCGCAAGATCGTCGAGGAGCACCTCGACCTCTGCCTCGACGCCGGCATCAACCACGAGGGCATCAACGCCGAGGTGGCCAAGGGCCAGTGGGAGTTCCAGATCTTCGGCAAGGGCTCCAAGAAGGCCGCCGACGAGATGTGGATGGCCCGCTACCTCCTGCAGCGCCTCTGCGAGAAGTACGGCATCGACGTCGAGTACCACTGCAAGCCGCTCGGCGACACCGACTGGAACGGGTCGGGCATGCACTGCAACTTCTCGACCGCGTTCATGCGCGAGCACGGCGGCAAGGCCTACTTCGAGAAGCTCATGGAGGCGTTCAAGAACGCCCGCGAGGAGCACATCGCCGTCTACGGTCCGGACAACCACATGCGCCTGACCGGCAAGCACGAGACCGCCTCGATCCACGAGTTCTCGTACGGCGTGGCCGACCGCGGCGCCTCGATCCGCGTGCCGCACTCCTTCGTGAACAACGGCTACAAGGGCTACCTGGAGGACCGCCGTCCGAACTCGCAGGGCGACCCCTACCAGATCGCCTCGCAGGTGCTGAAGACGATCGCTTCCGTGCCGACCGAGGCCGCTGCAGCCGCGTAAGACGCGGAGCTTCGACAGACGATGCGAAGCCGGGCCCTCGGGTCCGGCTTCGCCGTTTCCGGGGTAACGGGCTTCCGATCTACCCCGTCCTGGGGGTTGGAGCGCGGCGCAGGCCTCGACGGAGGCCTCCAGGGATCGCGCGGACCGCCGGGCGCCCTCTCGAGGCCCGCTGGCGCGGGCACGTCAGGATGAGTGGGTCGGGTGAGGGAGCCCGTCGGGCCCGCTCGACGGCCGCAGGGGCACCATCGCTCCCGAATTACCTCCACCTCAGGGCCGCCGCGGGCGCTCGTCCTCGCGGATGGCGGCCTCGTGGTACCACGCGCCCCCGCCGAAGCTCGGCACGGGCGAAGGCTTCGCCTCCGGAGCCGCCCGGGCGGTCTCGCGCGCGCGTCGGAACGCGGACAGATCGTAGATCTTGGCGGTCTCGCGCGGGTCCGTGGCGGCCATCGCACTTCCTCCTGCATCCGGTTCGAGCGGCCGGTCGGGCCGGTCGTTCCCGATGATGTGGGGTGCGGGAAGCGGCGCTCCAGGGCCGGAGGCGCCGATGCCGGACATTCGCGCAGTGCGAAATCTTAGGCAGTGTCGCGCGGTGCGCGGCCGCCGGCGGTCCTGGACCGCGGGCGGGCTCGGGTCAGATCGCGTCCGTGCCGGTCTCGCCTGTGCGGATGCGGATCGCCTCCTCGATCGTCGAGACGAAGATCTTGCCGTCGCCGATGCGCCCGGTCTGGGCCGACTTGCGGATCGCCTCCACGGCGCCCTCGACCAGGGCGTCCGAAAGGACGATCTCGAGCTTCACCTTGGGCAGGAAGTCGACCACGTACTCGGCGCCCCGGTAGAGCTCCGTGTGGCCCTTCTGACGGCCGAAACCCTTCGCCTCGATGACGGTGATGCCCTGGAGGCCGACCTCCTGGAGCGCCTCCTTCACCTCGTCGAGCTTGAAAGGCTTGATGATCGCTTCGATCTTCTTCATGCCGCTCGGGCCTGCGCTGCGGTGCCTGGCATTTCTAACATCCTCGTGACGCCTTCGCCACGCCGTTTTCGCGGCGTGTCCGACCATAGTGCCTATTTGCTGTGCGATGCACGCACATCCTTAGAGCGCTTCACCGGAATCTGGCGCGATTTTAGTCAGGGCTGATCGGTGCACGGGCAGAGGCGGAGACGGATATGCGGTTGCTGACGGTTGCGGCAATGAGGCGGGTCGATGCCGCGGCAATCGAGGGCGGCGTGCCGGGCCTGACGCTGATGGAGACGGCCGGGGCCGCTGTGGCCGGGCGCGCCCGGGCGAGGCTCCCGGCCGGTGGCCGCGTCGTCGTCCTGTGCGGGCCGGGCAACAACGGCGGCGACGGCTTCGTGGCCGCGCGCCTGCTGGCCGAAGCCGGCTACGCGGTCGAACTCCTCTGCCTCGGCGCGGTGTCGGCGCTGACGGGGGACGCCGCGCTCGCGGCCGCGGCCTGGACGGGGCCGGTGCACCCGGCCGAGGGCGGCGCGCTGCCGTCCGGCGACCTCGTGATCGACGCCCTGTTCGGCGCCGGCCTGTCGCGCGACCTCGACGGCGCCGCCCGCGCGCTCGTCGAGGCGGTGAACGAGGCCGGGATGCCGGTGCTCGCCGTCGACGTGCCGAGCGGGGTCGACGGCGATACCGGCGCGGTGCGCGGCGCCGCCATCCGGGCAGTGGAGACCGTGACCTTCGTGACCTTCAAGCCCGGGCACCTGCTCCAGCCTGGGCGGGGCCTGTGCGGCCAGCTCAGCCTCGCCGATATCGGGACCGGCCCGGCGGCGCTGGAGGCGGGCCTGGCCGCCCGCGCGCCCCTCGACCGGAACGGGCCCGACCTGTGGGGCCGGGACTTCCCGCGCCTCACCGGCGCGAGCCACAAGTACACCCGCGGCCACGCCCTGGTCCTGTCCGGGCCGGCCACCAAGACCGGCGCCGCCCGGCTCGCCGCCCGCGGCGCCCTGCGGGTCGGGGCCGGGCTCGTCACCGTCGCGTCCCCGACCGCCGCGCTGCCCGAGAACGCCGCCCACCTCACGGCGATCATGCTGCGGCCCTGCGAGAGCGCCGACGACCTCGACGACCTGCTCACCGACGAGCGGCTGAACGTGATCCTGGCCGGACCCGGGCTCGGCACCGGCGAGCCGACCCGGGAGCGCGTGGCCGTCGCGGCCGCGGCCGGGCGCGGCCTCGTCCTCGACGCCGACGCGCTGACGAGCTTCGCCGGCAAGGCGCCGCTGCTCGCCGCCCATCTCGCCGACGGGGACGCGCGGGCCGTGCTGACCCCGCATGCCGGCGAGTTCGCGCGGCTCTTCGACGGGACGGACGCGATGGCCGAGGGCGCCGACAAGGTCGCCCGGGCCCGCGCGGCGGCCGCGCTCACCGGTGCCGTGGTAGTCTTCAAGGGGGCCGACACGGTGATCGCGGCCCCCGACGGCCGTGCGGCCATCAACGACCACGGCAGCCCCTATCTCGGGACGGCCGGGTCCGGGGACGTGCTCGGCGGCCTGATCGCCGGCCTGCTCGCGCAGGGCATGGAGCCCTTCGCGGCCGCCGCGGCCGGCGTCTGGCTCCACGGGGATGCGGGCCTGCGCCACGGGCCGGGCCTGATCGCCGAGGACATCCCCGAGTTGATGCCGGCGGTCCTGCGCGACCTCGTCGCGTCGACCGGGGGCTGACACGGCGGCCGACCGCTCAGGTGACCTCGAACATCGTCCAGAGGCCGGTGTCGAACCGTTCCAGCACCGTGGCGCTGATCAGCCAGCGCCCCGGATTGTCCGCCAGGAAGCCGATCCGGGCCGTCCGCCCCTCCAGGAGCTGGAACGTGTCGAGCCAGTAGGGCTCCCAGCCGTCGTCCAGGGGATGAAGCAGGCGGAAGCAGTGGCCGTGCAGGTGCAGGGCCTGCGGGAAGGCGGTCTCGTTGCGCAGGGCCAGCACCACCACCTGCCCGCGCTTCACCGAGAAGATCGGCGCGAGGCCGGCGGTGCCGCTCGCGCCGTTCACCGACCAGATCTTCTGCGGGTCGCCCGTGTAGACCGGATCGGGCGCGGGGCCGTCCTTGGCTCCGTCCTTCACTCCGTCCTTGCCCTTCGGCACGAAGGCGCCGCCGGTGATCACCACGTCGCGGCGCAGGGCGTTCTGGAGCTTGATCTCGGCCGGCAGGCGCTTGTTCTCGCCGATCGGCCCGATCGGGGGCCGCTTCTCGGTGATCCGGGCACCCTTGGTGACGACGCTCGCCAGGACCAGGCCCTTGCCGATCAGCGCGTGGATCTCGCAGGTGGCGCCTTCCTCCTCCGGCAGGTCGACCAGCAGGTCGTAGCGGGTGCCGGGCGGGAAGGGCAGGGTCGCCCGCAGGGGCTCGAACGTGTCGGTGGGCTGGCCGTCGACCGCCGCCACGTAGACCTTCACGCCCTCGAACTTGATGCGCGTTGCCCGGGCGTTGCAGGCATTGCCGAGACGCAGGCGGATTCGGGAGCCGGGCCTCGCCTCGAAGGCGCCCGGCACCGGCTTGCCGTTGACGGTCACGAGATTGCCGAGGCGCCCGTGCGCGGCCGCGAGCGCCGTCTGCCCGAACGGCATGAGGGTGCCGTCGTCCTGGAGCCGCCAGTCCTGCAGGACGACGCTGACGTCGGCGTCGACCGCGGGCGGGTTCGTCTCCTCGACGACCAGCATGCCCGCGAGGCCCCGGCCCGACGGCTCGCTCGCCCCGCCGACGACCAGGGGCCGGATCAGGTAGGAGCCGGCATCCGGCGGCGTGAAAATGTAGAGGAAGTCGCTGCCCGGCGGGATCGGCGCCTGGGTCACGCCGCCGACACCGTCCATGGCGTTGACGTTGCGCACCCCGTGCCAGTGCAGCGACAGCGGCTTGTCGGTCCGGTTCTCGACCTTGAGGCGCAACGCCTGCCCGAGCTTCACCCGGACCACGGGCGGCAGGGCCTTGCCGTCGAAGCACCAGACCGCCGTCTCGGGTGCGGGGTCCGGCCTGAACCGGGCCTTGCCGGGCGCCGCCGGCAGGGCCGCCGGCGCGGGCTCGGGCTGCGGCTGGACGGGCGCGGATGTCCCCGGCGCGGCGGCCGGCGCCTGGGCCCGCGCGGCCTCCGGCGCGAGCCCGAAGGCCGCCGCGGCGGCGAGCAGGGTTCGTCGCGACGGCGTGCCGGCGCGCGAATCGGTCGGCGGCACGGTGCGGGATGGCGGCATGGGATCTCGGCTGCGGCTCGCGACGGACCCGCTCCTTAGCGGCGCGCGGGCTCCCGCGCCACAGGGGCAAGTTTTTTGCTGCGGGCCCGCCGGCCCATGCTATAGGGCGCGCTTCCGGCGGCCGGCGATGCGCCGGATGTCGGCGCGCGCGGGCGTGGCGGAACTGGTAGACGCGCTGGATTTAGGTTCCAGTGTCGCAAGACGTGGGGGTTCGAGCCCCTCCGCCCGCACCAGGACCTCTGCTGAGGTTGCGGTCCCCTCGGGACCCTCCGCCCCGTACCCGACATCTCGGCATCCCGGTCCGCGCGAGCACGACGCCGGCCCGGCCGGCGAACCCAGGTTTCTTTGAAGAGCGACGACGACGATGCAGGTGACCGAGATCAACGCCCAGGGGCTGAAGCGCGAGTTTCAGGTTCTGCTGGCCGCCCAGGAACTCGAGGAGCGCCTGACCAACGAGCTGTCCGGCATGAAGGACAAGGTGCAGCTCAAGGGCTTCCGTCCCGGCAAGGTGCCGGTCGCGCACCTGCGCAAGGTCTACGGCCGCTCCGTGATGGCCGAGGTGGTGCAGAACGCCGTCAACGAGGCGAACCGCCAGATCGTCACCGATAACGGCCTCAAGCTCGCCCTGGAGCCGCAGGTCGAGTTCCCGACCGACCAGGCCGAGGTCGAGAAGGCGCTCGACGCCAAGGGCGACCTCGCCTTCAAGGTCGCCCTCGAGGTGATGCCGAGCTTCGAGCTCGCCGACCTCTCCGACGTCAGCCTGACCAAGCTCGTGGCCAAGCCCGCCGACGCCGAGGTCGACGAGGCCCTGGAGCGCATGGCCGGCCAGAGCCGTCCGTTCACCGAGCGCGAGGAGGGCGCCGAGGCCCAGAGCGGCGACCGCGTCACCATCGACTTCGTCGGCCGCATCGACGGCGAGGAGTTCCAGGGCGGCAAGGGCGAGGGCATCGACCTGGAGCTCGGCTCCGGCTCGTTCATCCCGGGCTTCGAGGAGCAGCTCGTCGGCGCCAAGGTCGGCGACAAGCGCCTCGTGAAGGTCACCTTCCCGGCCGAGTACGGGGCCGAGCACCTCGCCGGCAAGGACGCCGAGTTCGACGTGACCGTCACGAAGATCCAGGCGGCGGGCGAGGCGAAGATCGACGACGAGCTCGCCAAGTCCATGGGCATGGAGTCGCTGGAGAAGCTCCGCGAGGCCGTTTCCGAGGCGATCGGCCGGGATTTCGAGGCCGCCTCGCGCCGCCGGCTCAAGAAGGAGCTCCTCGACGCGCTGGACGGCAAGTACGCCTTCGAGCTGCCCCCGTCGCTGGTGGCCCAGGAATTCGCCGCCGTCTGGGCCCAGGTCGAGCAGGACCTCAAGACCCGCGGCAAGACCTTCGAGGACGAGGACACCACCGAGGAGAAGGCCCAGGCCGAGTACCGGAAGATCGCGGAACGGCGCGTCCGTCTCGGTCTCGTGCTTGCGCAGGTCGGCGAGAGCGCCGATATCAAGGTCTCGGACGAGGAGGTGAACCAGGCCCTCATCGCCCGGGTCCGGCAGTTCCCGGGCCAGGAGCAGCAGGTCTGGGACTTCTACCGGAAGAATGCGCAGGCGCTCGCGGAACTCCGCGCGCCCTTGTTCGAGGAGAAGGTCGTCGACCACGTCCTCGGGCAGGTCAAGCTCGTCGAGGAGCCCGTCTCGAAAGAGGCGCTTTTCGCGGACGAAGATGACGACGACACGACCGGCGGCAAGCCGGCAGACAAGGCCGAGGCCAAGGGCGAGTCCAAGACCGACGCCAAGACCGAAGCCAAGGCCGACTGAGTCCCGCTCTGTCCCAGGACGGCGGGCAAGGGTTAGGCGATGGTTAAGCATCGCCGGTGTTCGCTGACATGCCCGGGGCTGCCCTGATTCGCGGCAGCCCCGGGCCTCACTCCGGGGCAGGATGAGATGAGAGATCCGATCGACGTCTACAACAACGCGCTCGTGCCGATGGTCGTCGAGCAGTCGAGCCGCGGCGAGCGCGCCTTCGACATCTACTCCCGCCTGCTCCGCGAGCGCATCATCTTCCTCACCGGCCCCGTGGAGGATTACGGCGCGTCGCTGATCGTGGCGCAGCTGCTCTTCCTCGAGGCGGAGAACCCGAAGAAGGAAATCTCCTTCTACATCAACTCCCCCGGCGGCGTGGTTACCTCGGGCCTGTCGATCTACGACACGATGCAGTTCATCCGCTGCCCGGTGACGACCCTCTGCGTCGGCCAGGCCGCCTCGATGGGCTCCCTGCTGCTCACCGCCGGCGAGCCGGGCCACCGCTTCGCCCTGCCGAACGCCCGGATCATGGTCCACCAGCCGTCCGGCGGCTTCCAGGGTCAGGCGACCGACATCCTGATCCACGCCCGCGAGATCGAGGCGCTGAAGCGGCGCCTGAACGAGATCTACGTGAAGCACACCGGCCGCGACTACGACACGATCCACACGGCGCTGGAGCGCGACAACTTCATGACCGCCGACGCGGCCAAGGAGTTCGGGCTCATCGACGAGGTGATCGAGAAGCGTCCCGAGCCGGCGGCCGCCTGACCGGCCCGCGTCGCCTGACCGCCGCGGCGCGGCCTTGATCCCGCCGCGGCAGCGTGTTTGCATCGAGGTTCGGGCCCTTCGGTCAAAGGCGCGCAGCACACTGTTTCTTTAAACGGGCCCCCTACATTCATGCGATGCGCGTCCGCCCCTTGCCGGCGGCGGACGCGAGGAATCGGAGACCGATATGAGCAAGACTGGCGGCAACGACTCGAAGAGCACGCTGTATTGCTCGTTCTGCGGCAAGAGCCAGCACGAGGTCCGCAAGCTGATCGCCGGCCCCACGGTGTTCATCTGCGACGAGTGCGTCGAGCTGTGCATGGACATCATCCGCGAGGAGTCGAAATCCTCGCTGGTGAAGAGCCGCGACGGCGTGCCGACGCCCAAGGAGATCCGCCGCGTCCTCGACGACTACGTCATCGGCCAGGACTTCGCCAAGAAGGTCCTCTCGGTCGCGGTGCACAACCACTACAAGCGGCTCGCCCACGCGACGAAGCACAACGACGTCGAGCTGGCCAAGTCCAACATCATGCTGATCGGGCCGACCGGCTCGGGCAAGACCCTGCTCGCGCAGACGCTGGCCCGGATCCTCGACGTGCCGTTCACCATGGCGGACGCCACGACGCTGACCGAGGCCGGCTACGTCGGTGAGGACGTCGAGAACATCATCCTCAAGCTGCTCCAGGCCTCGGACTACAACGTCGAGCGGGCCCAGCGCGGCATCGTCTACATCGACGAGATCGACAAGATCTCCCGGAAGTCCGACAACCCGTCGATCACCCGCGACGTGTCGGGCGAGGGCGTGCAGCAGGCGCTCCTGAAGATCATGGAGGGCACGGTCGCCTCCGTCCCGCCCCAGGGCGGAAGGAAGCACCCGCAGCAGGAATTCCTGCAGGTCGACACCACCAACATCCTGTTCATCTGCGGCGGCGCCTTCGCGGGGCTGGAGCGGATCATCTCCCAGCGCGGCAAGGGCACCTCGATCGGCTTCGGCGCGACCGTGCAGGCCCCGGACGACCGCCGCACCGGCGAGATCTTCCGCTCGGTCGAGCCGGAGGACCTGCTGAAGTTCGGCCTCATCCCCGAGTTCGTCGGCCGTCTGCCGGTCCTGGCGACCCTGGAGGACCTCGACGAGGCCGCGCTGAAGAAGATCCTGCAGGAGCCGAAGAACGCCCTGGTCAAGCAGTACCAGCGGCTGTTCGAGATGGAGAACGTCGACCTGACGTTCCAGGACGAGGCGCTGTCGCTCGTCGCTCGCAAGGCGATCGAGCGCAAGACCGGCGCCCGCGGCCTGCGCTCCATCCTGGAGACGATCCTGCTCGACACGATGTACGACTTGCCGGGCCTCGAGTCCGTGGAGCAGGTGGTCATCGGTCCGGAGGTGGTGGAGGGCAAGTCGCGCCCCCTCTACATCCACGGCGACCGCAACAAGGACACGCCCGCGAGCGTCAGCGCGTAGGCACTCGGCAGGGTTGCATCAGGCGCCCGGCCCAGGCCGGGCGCTGCGGGGATCGCCTTGAAAACGCGCTTCCTCGCAGCCACCTCAGGCTCAGCGCGGTGGCCGCACGCTCCTTCGAGGTCCGGTCCGCGTCGCCAGCCGCAAAGTTAGCGAAATCCGACCCTCGCGGCCCGGTCGGCACCCGGCTGTAGGCGCGCTCCGTGCATGGGGGCGCCGAACCCGGGCGTCCCTGAGAGGAAGTCACATGTCACAGTCGAAATCGCGCCAGCCGGTGGTCCCGGGTTCGACGGGCACCTACGCCGTCCTCCCCCTGCGCGACATCGTCGTCTTCCCGCACATGATCGTGCCCCTGTTCGTGGGCCGCGAGAAGTCGATCCGCGCCCTCGAGGAGGCCGTCCGCACCGACCGCCACATCCTGCTCGCCACCCAGATCAACGCGGGCGACGACGACCCGGCGACCGACGCCATCTACAAGATCGGCACGCTCGCCTCGGTGCTCCAGTTGCTGAAGCTGCCCGACGGCACCGTGA
This sequence comes from Methylobacterium sp. 190mf, assembly GCF_900107945.1. NCBI lineage: Bacteria > Pseudomonadati > Pseudomonadota > Alphaproteobacteria > Hyphomicrobiales > Methylobacteriaceae > Methylobacterium > Methylobacterium sp. 190mf. The sequence goes on from NZ_FNVI01000001.1 coordinate 505,978, forward strand.
AGGTGCTGGTCGAGGGTGTCGGCCGCGCCAAGGTCGTCGACTTCACCCGCTCGGACGAGTTCTACGAGGCGACCGCCGAGGCGCTCCACGACGAGCTCGGCGACCGCGTCGAGGCCGAGGCGCTCGCGCGCTCCGTGCTCTCGGAGTTCGAGAACTACGTCAAGCTGAACAAGAAGATCTCGCCCGAGGTCGTCTCCGCCGTGACCCAGATCGACGAGCCGTCCAAGCTCGCCGACACGATCGGCTCGCACCTGCTCGTCAAGATCTCCGACAAGCAGGGCATCCTGGAGACCCCCACGGTGGCGCAGCGCCTCGAGCGCGTGCTGTCGCTGATGGAGAGCGAGATCTCCGTGCTGCAGGTGGAGAAGCGCATCCGGACCCGCGTCAAGCGGCAGATGGAGAAGACCCAGCGCGAGTACTACCTGAACGAGCAGATGAAGGCGATCCAGAAGGAGCTGGGCGACTCCGAGGATGGCCGCGACGAGCTGGCCGAACTGGAAGAGAAGATCGAGAAGACCAAGCTCTCCAAGGAGGCCCGCGACAAGGCCACCGCCGAGCTGAAGAAGCTGCGGCAGATGTCGCCGATGTCGGCCGAGGCGACCGTCGTGCGCAACTACCTCGACTGGATGCTCGGCATCCCGTGGAGCAAGCGCTCGAAGATCAAGAAGGACCTGCTGGGCGCCCAGGCGCTGCTCGACGAGGATCATTTCGGCCTCGACAAGGTCAAGGAGCGGATCGTCGAGTACCTCGCGGTGCAGCAGCGCGCGAACAAGCTCACCGGCCCGATCCTGTGCCTCGTCGGTCCTCCCGGCGTCGGCAAGACCTCGCTCGGCAAGTCCATCGCCAAGGCTACGGGTCGCGAGTTCGTCCGGATGTCGCTCGGCGGCGTGCGCGACGAGGCCGAGATCCGCGGTCACCGCCGGACCTATATCGGCTCGATGCCCGGCAAGATCGTGCAGTCGATGCGCAAGGCCAAGACCTCGAACCCGCTCATCCTGCTCGACGAGATCGACAAGATGGGCATGGACTTCCGCGGCGATCCGTCGGCGGCGCTCCTCGAGGTTCTCGACCCTGAGCAGAACAGCACCTTCAATGACCACTACCTGGAGGTGGATTACGACCTCTCGAACGTGATGTTCGTGACCACGGCCAACACCCTCAACATCCCGGGCCCGCTCATGGACCGGATGGAGGTGATCCGCATCGCCGGATACACCGAGGAGGAGAAGGTCGAGATCGCGCGCAAGCACCTGATCCCGAACGCCCTGAAGAAGCACGGCCTCGGGACGCACGAGTGGTCGATCGACGACGATGGCTTGATGATGCTGGTCCGCCGCTACACGCGGGAGGCGGGCGTCCGCAACCTGGAGCGCGAGCTGTCCAACCTGATCCGCAAGGCGGTGAAGGAGATCCTGATCACCAAGACCAAGTCGGTCGCGGTGACCCCGGACACCCTTCCGGTCTTCCTCGGCCCGCCGAAGTTCCGCTACGGCGAGATCGACGCGGACGATCAGGTCGGCGTGGTGACGGGTCTGGCCTGGACCGAGGTCGGCGGCGAATTGCTGACGATCGAGGGCGTCATGATGCCCGGCAAGGGCAAGATGACGGTCACCGGCAACTTGAAGGACGTGATGAAGGAGTCGATCTCGGCGGCGGCGAGCTACGTCCGCTCGCGGGCGATCGATTTCGGGATCGAGCCGCCGCTGTTCGACCGGCGCGACATCCACGTTCACGTTCCGGAGGGGGCGACCCCGAAGGACGGTCCGTCGGCCGGCATCGCCATGGCCACCGCGATCATCTCGACGCTGACCGGGATTCCGGTCCGCCGCGAGGTCGCGATGACCGGCGAGGTGACGCTCCGCGGCCGGGTCCTGCCGATCGGCGGCCTGAAGGAGAAACTGCTCGCCGCGCTGCGCGGCGGCATCAAGACGGTGCTGATCCCCGAGGAGAACGCCAAGGACATCGCCGAGGTGCCCGACAGCGTGAAGAACGGGCTGGAGATCGTGCCTGTGTCGCGGATGGATCAGGTGCTGGAGAAGGCGCTGGTCCGTCAGCCCGAGGCGATCGAGTGGGAGGAGCCGCTCCCGGTGGCGAAGCCCGCCCGGACCGAAGAGGACGGCGCTGCCTTCGTGGCGCACTGAGCCGCCCGATCGATTGAGACGAGCCCCCGGTGCCCCGAGCCCCGGGGGCTTTTTCATGCGCGAACGCGAGCGCGGAGGCCCGGATGCGCATCCTGCTGATCAACCCGAACACGAGTGCGCACGTCACCGATCTCGTCGCCGGCCATGTCCGCACCCAGCTCGGCGGCCGTGCGGAGCTGCGCGCCGTCACCGGCCGGTTCGGAGCCCGCTACATCGCGAGCCGGGCGGCGGCGGCGATCGCCGGCCACGCGGCCCTCGACGCTCTCGCGGAGCACGGCGCCGGCTGCGATGCGGTCTACCTAGCCTGCTTCGGTGATCCGGGCCTCCTCGCCCTGCGTGAGCTGTCGCGGGTACCGGTCATCGGCATGGCGGAAGCGGCCTGCCGCGAGGCCGCTGCGTCCGGTCGCTTCGGGATCGTCACCGGGGGCGCGGCCTGGGAGCCGATGCTGCGGGAGTTCGTGGCGGCCCTCAACCTCGCCGACGCCCTCGCGGCCCTCCGCACGGTGGCTCCGAGCGGCGGCACCATCGCCCGTGACCCGGACGCGGCCCTGGAGATCCTCGCCCAAGCCTGCCGCGCCTGCGCGGGGGCCGGCGCCGAGTCGGTCATCCTGGGCGGTGCCGGTCTGGCCGGGCTCGCCGCGCGGATCGCTCCCCAGGTTCCCGTTCCGGTGATCTGCTCGGTCGAGGCGGGGACCCGCGCGGTTCTGGCCGCGGGCGCATTCGGGCAGGCCCCGTCGAGGCCTGACCCTGTCGAGAGCATCGGCCTGACACCCGCGCTGGCGACGCGGCTCATCGACCCCTGATAAGGATCCGGGGTGCGGACCCTTGCACCGGACCGGGACCATGCCGTAACGGTCGCCAGTCGGGCGGTTAGCTCAGTTGGTAGAGCGTCTCCTTTACACGGAGAGGGTCGGGGGTTCGAGTCCCTCACCGCCCACCAAGATTGTTTCTCGTTTTCCATTGTTTGCTGATGTGAGGCCGGCAAATTCCGGCCTCAACAACCGTTCTGACGGCGCCTTACGGCACCGTGTTCCGGCTAGGCCGCGGCCCACAGGAGAGGACTGGTGAAGCCGCGGTCGACGGCTCGAGCGCCTCGGTCATCTTCTGGCCGTCGCGCTTGCGCTGCTGCGCCTAGGACACGCCGAGCCGAACCGAGCTGGTGCGCCTCAAGGGCGAGATGAAGGCGCTGGAAAAGGTCTCCGTCCAGAAGACATGCGGGATTAGTTCGAGCGGCAGGCTGCCCGCTGACCGGCTTGGCGGGGCGTGCTAACCTAAGCCGCATGCCCCGCTGGCTCCAATTCGCCCTCGGCCTCGTCACGCTGATCGCGCTCGCCGCGGGCATCGTGCGTACGCTCGTGCGTCACATGCCGGGCGCGGTCGCATCGTGGCTCGGGCCGTGGGCTTACGAGGCGTTGATCCTGCTGCTGGCCGTCAGCGTCGTGGCGATCATCGTGCGGGCCGCCCAGGGCTATCGCTCTCCTCGATCTGATAAGGTGCGGTAATGCTCCGCCGGCTCGCGATCCTCCTCCCTTTGCTCGTCTCCACGGTCGCGCACGCTGCGGGCCCCGGAGCCAGGGCGGTGGGCACCTTCGAGCACTAGGAGGACGGCTACGAGCAGGGCGTCGAGGTGAAGGCCGCGGGCGCAGCCGGCTTCACGGCCCAGTTCTCAACGGGAACCAAGGGCTGCGGCGGTGAGGTGACGATGAAAGGGCGGCCGACCGGACCCGACACGGTCGTCTTCAGCAAAACCAACGGTGGGCAAACCTGCCGGATCACCGCCCGCTACGCTTCGGATTTCCGGTCCGTCGTCCTGGAAGAACAGGGCTGCACGATGTGGCACGGCGCCTCGTGTGAGTTCCAAGGGACGTTGAAGCGAACGGGACGCTAGCTGCCCCGCTACGAGGCGGCGCGCCTGTGGAGGCACCGATAAATCTGACGAGGGCGAATATCAGTACTAGGACACAATTACAGAGTGGGCCTGTTGCAAAAGCAGGAGGATCTACGGATGTTTCGCCCTGATTCGAGGGCGGGCTCACGTGTCGATGGCGTTCAATCAGATTTTATTTTCGATTTTTGTGTATCTAGGTGCCGCTATTTGCGGGGCAGTGGTGGGTGGAATACTGGGTTTTCTCGTCGGTGCTTGGTATGTTGACATCATGAAGGTAACTCAGCGAGAAGGCACGGCCGGCTATATGGTCGTTTTGCTTTTCACGCCAATCGGGGCGTCCTTGGGAGCCGTTGCTGCCCTCATCGCGCTGATCATTCGCCGTCACTATTATTGATGAGTTCAATCAGGCATTGTCGGGCGCCAACTCGACCTGGCTGAACTGCCGCGCGCACTGCGCCACACCTTCGCGACGGGGGGCATGAGGGCGGGCGTGCCGTTCGGCAAGGTTGCTCGAGCACTCGGCACCAACGAGCAGGACGTGGAGCAGGTTTATGGCCACCACCTCCCGGAGCATCTGCGCGGCGTTGTGGAGACCGTGTCTCGGGGTGGTCGGGCGGAAGGCAGACAGGAACTCCATCGAAAAGCGACACAGAATCATGCACATAAGTGCAGAATAACAATCTTGATTACGGCTTAAATATTACTTTGGCCGCGCTTTTATCACATGTTGAACTGAAAAAAGGGCGGGCGCGATCCTGCAGAGCTGGCCGAGCACAAAACTCTTCTGATCTTGAGGGAGAAAGCGAAAGGGCGTGTAGCGGTATACGCCCATCCAGCCACCCGCGGCACCGCGAATATCTTCAACTTCATATCCCGCCGCCTCGAACAAACGACGTACACTCCTGCGCGTGAACCATCGGAGATGTGTGGCATCCATTATCCCGGTCGGCTTGTAGTTAAAATTTCCGAATAATAATTGCGCTCTTACGGTCCAATGCGCAACATTTGGAATAGAGGCCAGCACGCGACCATCTGGCGCCAGCGAATTTTTTACTTCTCTCAACATTTCTGCTGGGTCTACAAGATGCTCTAAAACGTCTGCAAATAAGATGTAGTCAAATTTCTCGTTTCTCTGTGCGAAAGTTTGATCATAAACACCAGTGATGACATTTAATCCTTCTGTGCGCGCTTGCTCGGCTCTCTCGGGATGAGGCTCAACGCCAACTACATCAAGAGAGAGAGCGTCTCTCAGTGTGGATGTGATCGTCCCTGTTCCGCATCCAACATCTAATAGCTTTTTGTTTTTTTTCATAAACGAAATCAATAATCCCGTGCTTTCGTATCGATTATTGTTTCTGCTGTTATACCTCAGAGAAGAAACATTCTGTTTGCTGAGTCCGGCGACGGCCTCTCGAGTATGTGTCATGTTCGGAAGCTCCATTCTGTCGCCTGCGTTGTTATAGGCATTTTCGGAATCGGCTTAGGGCCGATCCGTCAGCAGATTTTGATGCTCAAAAATATGGAAAAATCAGCATTCATGAGTGACAAATAAACAAACAACAGTCAAGAAGTCAGAGGTCCGCCAATAGGGTTTTTCAATCGTCCATAGGTCTATACGAGAGCTTGCCGACAAGCTGGCCGAGATCCGCGCCGGGGTCGCGCAGTTGGAACGGACTGCGGCGATCGCGACGTGCCGGGAGGTCGGGTGCGATATACGGCGCGCCGGCGGGCGCAATGTGGCCGGCGGCGTCAGGTGCTGTTCCGCGCTCGACAGCGTCTGTACCCGGTGCGGCGATAGAGACGATGGCGACAAGGCCGAAGCAGTCGAGCGACAAGCCGGGTGCGACGACCGCGTGACCAATTACGGGCCGACATGGGTGCGCTGTAGAACACAGGGAGCATCCGACGAACCGGCCCGGAACAGGTCTCCGGACATTTTCCGGAAACGAAGGCCCGACGGGCCTCCAGATGGCCCGCTACGTTTTTTTTCCTGTGCCGTCGCTCTACGGCCTGGGAATGCCAATCCTTCCACGGAGAGGGTCAGGAGTTCGAGTCCCTCACCGCCCGCCGGCGCTCCGGCGCCCGCCTCCGTCGACGGTGAGGGCGGGCGGCTACCGGTAGCCGCCGTTCGGCAGCCGTCCGTGATACGGCGTGTTGCGGCAATGGCCCCACGGTCCGCGCCAGTAGCCGGGCGGGCAGCCGTTCCCCGCTCGCACCTGATACCAGCCGCCGGGCAGCGGACCGACATAGGGCGTGCTGCGGCAGTGGCCCCAGGGGCCGCGCCAGGCGCCCGGCCCACATCCCCCCGCCACGAGCGTGATCGGCGCCGCGAGGCCCGGATCGGCCACGACCGGCATCGCCTGCGCGGCCGAGACCGGCAGCGCCGCCAGGGCTACGGCCGCGGCAGCTTTCGTTAAGATATTCATCATCACTCTCCGGGAAATCGGTCCGTATTGATCGCCCCGATCTTTCACAGAACTCATCAATACCCCCCGCAGATGCATTAAATATCGGCCATGAAAGAAAATGGTTCCGGAAATGCGATCAATCCGATGCATTGGCGCGGCGCTTCCGCGCCGGCATCGCCGGTCAGCGGGAGCGCCGCTGGCGACCGGCAGCCGCGTCCGGCCCCGGAAAGAGCTGCAACCGGAAATCTCAACCGGAGGTGGTTCATGATGAAGCTGAAGGCAAATGCCTGAGGCCGTGACGCTCAGTCATACCTAAGAATCGGTACTGTAAGCCTCGGAATAGACGTGGGCATCTTCGCGGAATCACTTCGAAGCGGAGAGTGCGATGCCAGTCACGATTCCGGATCGCCTGGGGCTCGGCGTCGCCGATGCCGGGAACGGCCTCTCCGCCCGCGCGGCCGAGGCACGGTCGCGGCTCGTCCGCTGGATCGTGGGTAATCGCGCGCAGGCGCGCGTCCCGACGCGGATCCTGACCGACGACGAGATCGCCGCGTTCCGGCGCAACGGGTTCGTCACCGTCCCGGCGATCACTACCGCCGAGGAGCTCGACACCCTGCGCGGCGCCTATGACCGTCTGTTCGAGGAGGCGCGCGGCTGGAAGGACGGGAGCCTGTTCGACCTCGTCGACGTCGACCGCGGCGCCAGCGAGGCGCGCTCGCCCCAGCTACTCAACCCGTCCCGCTTCGAGCCGCTCCTCCGGGACATCCTGTTCCGGGCCAACGCCCAGGCCATGTCGCGCCAGCTCCTGGGGAACCGCGCGGCCCTCGTCTTCGAGCACGCGATCCGCAAGCCGCCGAAGATCGGCGCCGCCACCGCGTGGCACCAGGACGAGGCGTTCTACGCCGCCTACACGAATTACCGGGCGATCACGGTCTGGATGCCCCTGCAGGACGTCTCGCCGGAGAACGGCTGCATGCTCTACGTCCCGGGCAGCCACCGTGAGCCGCTCCTCCCCCATCGCAGCATCGGCGGCGACCCGCGGATCCACGGGCTCGAGGCCCTCGGCGTTCCGGTGGAGCGCGCGGTCCCGTGTCCGCTCCCGGCGGGCGGCGCCACCTTCCACGATTGCCGGACCCTGCACTGCGCCGGGCCGAATCTCAGCGCCGGACCGCGGCGCGCCTACGCCCTCGGCTTCGGGGTCCGCGCGCCGGAGCACACGCTCCGCCACGAGCATCCCTGGAACGCCGAGAAGCGCACGCTGCGGCAGGAGCGCGAGCGGCAGGCCCGCGGCGGGCTGGCCCGGTTGAAGGCGGGCGCCAAACAGCAGATCAAGGCGCTCATCCGCTGAGGGAGGCCCCGCCCGCGGGGCTCGTGACCGGGTCCGTCAGGCCTCCGACCGCACCGCCAGGGCCGCGCGCACGACCGCGTCGGTCTGCAGGTGGTGCAGCATGTGGCCGGCCCCCGGAAGGGACTCGAATCGCGCCCCGGGGATCAGGCCGGCCGCGCGCCGGCCGTGCAACTCGGTGTTCACCACCAGGTCGGCGCTGCCGCCCAGGATACGGGTGGGCCGGCGCAGGGACCGGTAGCCGAGGACGCTACGCGCGAGCCCCGGCCAGAGCCAGCCCGCATCCTCGCCCTCGGCGGTGATCTGCGCCGGGCGACCCGCGAGGGCGAAGGGGAAGTCCCGCGCGAAGCGCGCCGGCATCGCCTCGGGGAAGAACATCGCGTTCCACAGGAGCGGGAGCAGCGCCCGGTCGCTGCTGGCGCCCAGGAACGCCGACAGCGCGTCGCCGCCGAAGGGCAGCGCCCGCGGCCCGAACAGCACCTGCTCCAGCCGCGGCTCGGGGAAGCAGATCGGCGCCAGGGCGACGATGCCGGCCACCTCGTTCGGATGGAGCATGCCGTAGGCGAGGGCGACGGCGCCCCCGAACGAGTGGCCCAGGATGACCGGGCGCTCCAGGCCGAGGCGCCGCACCGCCTCCCGGATGGACGCCGCCTGATCCCAGATGTCGGCGCCGCCGCCGCGCGGCCGGCGGCTGAAGCCGTGGCCCGGGCGGTCGACGGCGACCACGCGGAAATGCTCGGCCAGAGCCGGCACGGGCCCGAGCCAGACGTCCTCCAGGCACATCAGCGTGCCGTGGATCGCCACGAGGTCCGACCCGGCGCCGGTCTCCGCGTAGGCGATCGTCCGGTCGTCGGCCAGGGACACGATCCGGCGCGGCACGATCCGGGGATCGGCCTCGGTGCCGGTCCCGGCCTCCCGCGCCGGTCGGGCGGGGCCGGGCAGGGTCTCCGTCGCGACAGCCATTTACAGGCGCCGCCGGCGCCCGGACGAGGTGCCGAGCACCGCGAAGGCCGTGGCCGCGCCGACGCCGAGGAGGCCGGCCGCCGCCGCGAGGGGGTGCAGGGTCGCGCGGGTATAGGCGCTGGTCCGCATGACCGGGACGGGCGGGTCGCCCCGCGTCTCGCCCGCCGAGACCGGCGAGTGCAGCGCGCCGTCCGGGTTGCGGGACGCGCTCCGGCGCTTCTGGAGCGCGATGATGGCCGGGCCGAGATAGTCGTAGGCGCCGGGCGCGAATTCCTTGCCGGCCACGAAGGCCTTGCCGGCCCCGCCCACGAAGATGTCGCGCTGCGGGTGGACGGCCGCGTGCAGGATGGCGTTCGCCACCTCCTCCGGCGGGTAGATCGGCGGCGGCAGGCTCGGCTCGCGGTCCATGTAGTTGCGCGCCCGCTGGGGCAGGGGGGTGTCGATCGAGGCGGGCTTGATCAGCGTCACCGAGATCGGTGCGTTCTCGTCCATCAGCTCCATGCGCAGGGCGTCGGTGAAGCCCTTCACGGCGTGTTTCGAGGCCGCGTACATGCCCTGGAACGGGAAGGCGAGGTCGGAGGCGATGCTGCCGACGTTGATGAGGGCGCCGCCGTGTTGGCGCAGGTGCTCGGTCGCCACGAGGGAGCCGTAGACGGTCCCCCAGAAATTCGTCTGGATCAGGCGCTCGTGGTCGGCGTCGCTGATCTCGCGCAGCCGGCCGTAGATCGAGCCGCCGGCCACGTTCACCCAGGTGTCGAAGCCGCCGAAGGTCGCCTCGGCCCGGTCGGCGACCGCCTGCACGTCGGCCCGCCGGCCGACATCGGCGACGACGTCGATCGCCTTGCCGCCGACGCCCTCGATCTCGGCGCGGATGCGCGCCAGGGCGTCGCCGCTGCGCGCCGCCAGCACCACCCGGGCGCCGCGCTCGGCCGCCATCCGGGCCGTTGCGAGACCGATGCCCGACGAGGCGCCGGTGATCACGATGACCTGCTCGCGGAGCGGCTTGTGCTTCATGCGGTATCCCCAGCGCTGCGGCGCGGCCGCACGGGAGCGGCCACACGCTAGGCTATCGATCGGGGTGGCCGCATGTTCCGGGCGCGCCTGCGGGTGATCGGGTCGCAGGCTGCCCGGCCGGGCGCTCAGCGCCCGTAGATATCCTCGACGCGGATGATGTCGTCCTCGCCGGTGTAGGAGCCGACCTGGACCTCGATCAGCTCCAGCGGGATCTTGCCCGGGTTGGCCAGCCGGTGCATCGAGCCGATCGGCAGGTAGACCGCCTCGTTCTCGTGGACCAGCACCACCCGCTCGTCGATCGTGACCTCGGCGGTGCCGCGCACCACCACCCAGTGCTCCGCCCGGTGGTAGTGCTTCTGCAGCGACAGCCGCCCGCCCGGCAC